>JAHRVC010000087.1 GCA_019090885.1 Marinosulfonomonas sp. | reverse complement strand
CAGCGGATGCAGCCCCGCGCCCGGCCGCCCCACCTGACCGGTCATCAACGCCAAGCTGATCAGGCAACGCGCATTGTCAGTTCCGTGGATATGTTGACTGACACCCATGCCCCAGAAAATCATGCCCGCCTTGGCACCGGCAAAATCGCGGGCAACAGCGCGTAAGACCTCCGCATCGACACCGCAGTGTGCCGCCATTCTCTCCGGCGCAAAATCCTGCAAATGCGTTTTCATCGCATCCCAGTTTTCTGTCATCGCCTCAATATACTGGCGGTCAAACAGCTCTTCCTCGACGATCACATGCATGATCGCATTCAGCATCGACACGTCAGCACCGGGCTTGAATTGCAACATGTGGGTCGCATGACGTTTAAGCGCTTGGCCACGCGGGTCCATCACGATCAACTTGCCGCCACGCTTGGCAAACTGCTTGAAATAGCTCGCCGCAACGGGGTGGTTTTCGACCGGGTTGGAGCCAATAACAATCGCCACATCAGCATTTTCAATCTCATTGAACGTCGCGGTAACCGCGCCCGAACCGACGTTTTCCAAAAGTGCGGCGACAGATGAAGCATGGCAAAGCCGCGTGCAGTGATCGACGTTGTTATGACCAAACCCCTGGCGGATCAGCTTTTGGAACAGATAGGCCTCTTCGTTGGAACATTTCGCCGATCCAAACCCTGCCACGGTCTGCCCGCCGTGCGCATCCGCCAGCCGCCGCCAACCAGTTGCAGCTGCATCTAATGCCTCTTCCCAGCTTGCTTCGCGAAAATGCGTAAACGGATTGGCAGGATCAACATTCAGCCCTTTGGCAGGCGCATCCTCTCGTCGTATCAACGGTTTTGTCAGCCGATGTTTGTGGTGGATATAGTCAAACCCGAACCGTCCCTTAACACACAGACGCCCCTCATTGGCTGGCCCGTCCAAGCCATCAACCGACTTTATCCGCCCGTCCTTAACCTTGAACGAAAGCTGGCAACCGACGCCACAAAACGGACAAACCGAGGCGACCTCGGTATCAAAATCAGCGCTGTTGCCAACCCCATCCGCCGCAACATCAGTCGCGGGCATCAACGCACCGGTTGGACAAGCCTGCACACATTCACCGCAAGCCACACAACTGGACGCACCCATCGGATCGGCCAGATCAAACACCGGATAGGCATCATGCCCCCGGCCCGCCATGGCGATCACATCGTTCACCTGAATGTCCCGACACGCACGCACGCACAGACCGCATTGAATACAGGCATCCAGGTTGACCTGCATCGCCACATGGCTGTCATCCAGCAGCGGAACCCGCGCGCCCTCAATCCGTGGCAGGCGGCTGTCGCTTAGCCCAACCTCATCCGCCATATCCCAGAAATGCGAAGACTTATCATGCGCGATGTCACGATCTGGCTGATCCGTGGCCAGCATCTCAATCACCATCTTGCGCGCGGTCTTGGCGCGTGGCGTCGCGGTGCGCACAACCATCCCATCAGTCACTTCGCGAATGCAGGACGCCACCAAGGTTCGGTCGCCTTCGACCTCAACCATACAGGCGCGACAATTGCCGTCAGGGCGATAGCCGGGCGCGGGTTTGTGGCACAGATGCGGGATCACCAGACCCTTGCCATGCGCCGCCTGCCAGATCGTCTGGCCCTGCTCAACGCGCACATCCTGCCCGTCGAGACTAAAGGTAATTTTGCGCGGTTCTGACATCTCAGATCTCCTCGCCAAAATGTTTCATCACCAGCCGGATCGGGTTCGGGGCCGCCTGCCCCAGCCCACAGATCGAGGCATCCGCCATCGCCTGACACAGCTCTTCCAGCAGCGGTTGATCCCAAGCATCAGCCTGCATCAATTTCACTGCCTTTTCGCAGCCAACCCGGCACGGCGTGCATTGGCCACAGCTTTCATCCTCAAAAAACCGCAACATGTTCAGCGCCGCCGCTTTGGCGCTGTCCTTGTCCGACAGAATAACAATCGCCGCTGATCCAATAAACGTGCCGTGTTCCTGCAAGGTATCAAAATCCATCGCCACGGCGTTAATACTGGCAGGCAGCAATCCGGCCGAGGGGCCGCCGGGCTGGTAAGCTTTGAACACATGCCCGTCCAGCATCCCACCGGCAGCCTCAATCAAGTCCAGTATGGTCGACCCGGCAGGCAGCAAATAAACACCCGCCGATTTCACTCGACCGGAAATTGAGTAGGACCGCAGGCCCTTGCGGCCATTTTTTTCATGGCTGTTCAGAACTTCGGGGCCATCACGCGCGATCTTGGCGACCCAATAAAGTGTCTCGATATTGTGAACCAGCGTCGGGCGGCCAAACAAGCCCACCTGCGCCACAAACGGCGGTCGATGGCGCGGCAAGCCGCGCTTGCCCTCGATGCTTTCCAACATCGCGCTTTCTTCGCCGCAAATATAGGCGCCCGCGCCCCGGCGCAGTTCAATGTATCCAGGCGTTATCAGCCCCGCCGCCTCCAGCGCCGAAATCTCTCGTCGCAGAATTTTTAAAACTGCAGGGTATTCATCGCGCATGTAAATATAGCAGGTCTCGGCCTTAACGGCCCAAGCCGCGATCAGCGCACCTTCCAAAACGGCATGCGGTTCACGTTCCAGATAATAGCGATCCTTGAACGTGCCCGGCTCGCCCTCATCACCATTAACGGCCAGATACCGCGGCCCCGCTTCAGCCCGCACAAACGACCATTTGCGACCGGCAGGGAAACCTGCGCCGCCAAGCCCGCGAAGGCCCGCGTCGAGCATCATCTGTTGCAGATCATCGGGGCTGGATTTTTCTGACATTAGCTTAGTTAGTGTCACATATCCGCCAGCCGCCCGATAGTTCTGCAACGTCTGATAATCGGGAATGACCGGATGGATCGCGTTATCTGCAACGGCACTCTTGGCCTTTTCAACATCCGCATGATCAATATGATGATGCCCAATCTCAAGAACCGGGGCGGTATCGCAACGCCCCATGCAAGGCGCGCGCAGCACCCGAACGGCAGACGGATCAAACCCGCTTTCAAGCGCCTTTTTCAATTCAGCCGCACCGGCCAACTCGCAAGACAGCGAGTCACAAACCCGGATCGTCAGCGCTGGCGGCGGGGCCTCGTCTTCCTTGACGATATCAAAATGCGCGTAAAACGAAGCAACCTCATAAACCTCGGCCTGCGACAGGCGCATTTCATGGGCCAATGCCACCAGATGGCGGGCAGACAGGTGCCCGTATTCATCCTGAAGAAGATGCAGAAATTCGATCAGTAAATCGCGCCTGCGCGACTGATCACCAAGCAGGCCCTGAACCTCGGCCAACGCCGGATCCTCGTATTGCCGCCCTTTCGGCGTTCTGCGCCCTTTGCCGGGCGCTGATTTCCAAACACCTTTGGGCTGATCCATCGATTTCATCAAATTCTCCCTGATATGGGGATTACGCGCCGAAACGTCGATCAGGCAAGGGCCAATGCCTGTAGCTGCTAACGAACGGGCCGAAATCAATACGTTTCGCCGTATTCAATACCACAGTCTTCGCCCGAAATGGCCATTCACCGGCCACATTGGCGCGGAATACTGGGTTTTGGGGGCCTGTAACGGTGCGGCCATGATGCAAAAAATAGCCAAAATTCTATCTCGCCACGCGGCTGCGTTGGGTGGTTTGGCATTGGCTATGGCAATGTTGACGCCCTCGATTGCGGCCACAACATGTGTGGCGCCCATGTCTGTCAGCGAAACCAACGCCCTGTTACCGACCGGTTCACCGGACCAAATGCTGTTCAGCAAGGCCGTTCTAGGACATGTAAATTTTCGCCGCTGTCTTGAAGGTTTGCACGGTGTTCAAAATCATTCTGGCCTTACCAATGCTGCCGCCACCCATGCCATTTGGATGGCTGATCAAAGTACGCTTAGCCATACGTCCACCATCACCGGCCAGTCTACCGTCACACAACGGGTGAAATCCGGCTTTGCTAATGCAACAACCGGGGCCGAGAACATCGGTTTTGTGCATCGATATCGCGTTGACGAAGGTCAGGTTTTTTATGCCCAAGCCAATACGTGTAATTTCACCACTGGGTCCGGTCACGAGATTGAAAGACATAGCTACGATAGTTTGGCCGAGCGTATCGTCACTTTGTGGATGAACTCGCCGGAACACCGCCGAAACCTGTTTGATCGCGATGCCAGCTTTTCTGGAACCGCGCTCGCATTTGACCCTAACGCTGCCCATTGTGGTGTTTATTACATGTCACAGGAATTCGCGGGTTAGCAGGCTCAGGCCTGATAATAGTCTCTGTACCACGCCACAAATTTTGCCACGCCTTCGGTCACAGGTGTCGTAGGCGTCGCACCGGTCAACCGTTTCAGCAATGTCGTATCTGCCCATGTCGCGGGAACGTCGCCCGGTTGCATATCCCGAAAAACCTTTACCGCTTCAATACCAACCGCCGCCTCGATAGCCGCGATGAAATCCATCAGTTCGACGGTTTGAGAATTGCCGATGTTCACAATCCGGAACGGCGCAACCGCTGACAGGCTGTCGCCATCCACGATATCGTCCGGGCTGTCGGGGCGCTCGGGTACCGCGTCGATCAACCGTGAAAGGCTGTCGGTCAGATCGTCGATATAGGTGAAATCCCGGCGCATTTTCCCGTGGTTATAAACCTCGATCGGATCGCCGTTCAGGATCGCGCGGGTGAATTTGAAATGCGCCATATCCGGGCGACCCCACGGTCCGTAGACGGTGAAAAACCGGAACATTGTGACCGGGATATCGTAAAGATGGGCATATGAATGCGCCATCGCCTCGGTTGCTTTCTTGGTTGCCGCATAAAACGACATCTGCGTGTCGACTTTGTCGGTCTCACCGTAAGGCATCTTGGTATTGGCGCCATAGACCGAGGATGTCGAAGCGATCAAACAATGCTTGACCGGCGTTGCACGAACCGCTTCCAGCAGGTTGAACGTGCCGATCAGGTTGGAATCCACATAAGAGCGCGGCGAGTCGATTGAAAAGCGGACACCCGCCTGCGCCGCCAAATGAACAACCGCATCCGGTTTCAACTTGGCAATCAATTCGCTCAGACCTTCTGCGTCTTCCAGCCTTGCGATCACAGGCTGAAATCCGGGGTTCTGCGACAGCATCGCGTGACGCCGCTCTTTCAAAGTAACATCGTAATAATCGGTCAGGGCATCCAAACCGGTGACCTGCCAGCCAGCATCCAGCAATCGCTGGCACTGATGATAGCCGATGAATCCTGCTGATCCGGTTACAAGTGCTGTTGGCATTTTTGCCCCCTTTAGGCACGTTTCTAACCTGTCGGGGGGCAAGGGCAAACGAAAACCGCCCCAGGTGTATGGGGCGGCTTGTCAGTGGCTCAACTTTTTGACCTCAGGCAGACAGGGCCTGAAGCTCGGCGTCCGACAGGCGGGTCGGATAATAGGTCAGGCCTTCGCAAACCATGATCCCCTGCGCGCCCCAGATTGATCGGCCAATGCGCATCGTTGTCAGCCCGGTTGGCATGCTGCCCGATGTGTCCGATGCGACCGCGCTGCCATTCAGCGATATGGCAAAATCATTGGCCGCAAAGCCCATCGCCACCCGGAAATGATCGCCCAGTGCAATTGAATTGCCCGCCGGGGCGATTGCCGCCTGCAACACACTCGCGTCCCAGACCTGAAACTGTGGCTTGCCCAGAACTGTATTCCAAAGCAGCGAAAGCCGGGTCGCCGTAGCACCGGTATCCAGTTCAAGAATACGATCATTGGCAACCGCGCTATCAAGCGATCCGCTTAGCACCAATGTTCCCTGCGACGCATCAAACCATGACCCCAGCGAAACTGATGCAACATCTGCCTCGCGCTGAACGGATGTGGTGGCGGTTGAAACGTAGCTTGAAGGTTCTGTGCCTTCCTCAAGCTGCGGCGCAAAAACATCGCCCGAAAATGTCAGGTCCAGATTTCCGGCAGCCGGCGTAAAGGTGACAATCGTTCGCGCCGGATAGGTGCCGGTGCCGACAATCGTTGCCGTATGGGCATTGTTCAACCCAACGGTCCCGGCACCATAAAACGACAACACATGGGGCACAGCCGTGACGGCCACGCCCTGACCTGCGGGCGTTCCGCTTTGCAATATCAGGTTGGTGCGTGGCATTTCCAACAACAGGCCCCGGGGCGCGAAAGTGTTGGGATCATGATCGACGCGGGCTATATCCGGGCCAAGCAATTCCAGCGCTCCGGCCTGATCGGTGCGGGTTGCATCCGAATTGCGCGTCAGCGACAAAACCGACGTCATCGGCGCAGAAACACCACCCGATCCATACACCCCGGCCGCAAAATCCATCACCAGCGCCGGGTTGGTGCCCGTGATTGGCGACGCCCATGCGGCATCCCATGGCCCTTGCGGCCCGACAGGATGCGCCGCCGAAGACGTAACCGAAATATCGACAACAACTTTCATGAAATCACCATCGCATGAATGCCAGACGCCGTTGTACCGGTTGCATTCACCCGGCGGGTGCCAATTGGCAAAATAGAATTGTCAGCCACGGACACCGAGCGGTTGCCGCCACGGATCGTCAACAAAGACAGGATGCCGCCGGTTTCCACATAAAGTGCGATCGCAACGTCGACCAAATTGGTCACATCGTCCGGGGTCACCGGAATAATATCGGTGGCTGGGCCGGAAAGGGATGAAGTTCGGTTTTCAAATGGGTTGGTCAAGACAAGACTCCTTGAATATCAGGTTGCGAATATCGGATTGCTCAAACGGATTGCCCCGGCTTATGCCGGGTGCACATCAAAAATTAACTCTTTCGGGAGATGGGGCAGACGCTAGCAAGCGAGCGTGAAATTTCCGTTAATTTTACTAAACAAAAGCGTATTTCTTTGCAGCTGCCAGATGTTTGCGTGGTTTGCCAGACGTTGGTTCAGGCTGTAATGAACCTAACCGTCCCGTCTGTTGCAATCACCGCCGCACTTAGGCGTCCGGAATAAAATGCACCCGTATCAACGGCAATCCTCGCGTTTCTTGCATTTGCACGATCCTGTATCCAGTGCCCATGCGCCACCCAAAGATCATCCGCCCGACGGTCGCGCAAAAATCGTGGGTGCCCCCAAAGAAACGCATCGTTTTTTTGGACCGTTATTGAAGCTTTCGGATCAGGGCCCGCGTGGGTAACAACCAAATTTCCCGACTGCCACCAAAGTTGCAAAGACTGCAACCATTCAAGTTTTTCGCGCCCAAGCTCTGCTTTCAGGGCGGCTTGAAGGCGCTGAAATTCACCCTCGCCGGGTTCGTCAGTGACAACAATTCCAAAACTGCGAAGGGTCTCAATGCCGCCGTTCTTAAACCAACGTTTGCCGTATGTATCCGGCGTTTGGATAAAACTCAGCATCATCGCTTCGTGATTTCCCATCAGACATGTCGCGCGATCACCCAGCGCTTCCAACCGGTCCAGAACGCCCCGGCTATCGGGGCCTCGATCAACATAATCACCCACAAAAACAAGATGCGCGTTCGGGTGTTTGATGCTCAGTTTTTTAATCAACGACGTTAGCAAATCAGATCGCCCGTGAATGTCACCGATCACCGCAACTTCAATCTCCGGGCAAAGCGGCGCAACCGCATTTCCGTCCCGGTCAACCAACATCGCAGCTTGGCTTTTTCTTGCAAAAAAGGACCGGATCGAAAACATCGCAATACCACCAATTACTGCCGACAAATTACCCGCCGGGATGACAGCGATACTAGGCCAATGATCCGGCGATGTCTGCAATCGCAGTCTGACACCTTCAACCAGTAGAAAAAAGGGCCTTGGCATTCTTGCTAACCGGCACGAAAATGGATGGGTAATACAGATTGAAGGCAGGACCACCCGATATGACGATCTATTCCGTGCTGGACCTCTCGCCAATCATCGAAGGCGGATCCCCCGCAGACTCCTTGCGCAATACGCTGGAACTTGCACAACATGCCGAACGCTTGGGATACAAGCGCTTTTGGCTAGCGGAGCACCACAATATTCCCGGTATCGCCAGTGCGGCGACTTCGGTCGTGATTGGTTATGTGGCTGCAGGGACCTCGACGATCCGGGTCGGGTCTGGCGGGGTTATGCTGCCAAACCACGCGCCGCTGGTCATTGCCGAACAATTCGGAACACTGGCAACCTTATACCCCGACCGGATTGATCTGGGCCTTGGCCGCGCGCCCGGCACCGATATGGGAACCGCCCGCGCATTGCGTCGTGGTATGCAGCAGGCCGATACATTCCCACAAGATGTCCTGGAACTGATCGGCTATCTGGATGACGTCGCACCCGATGCCCGGGTGCGTGCGATCCCCGGACAGGGCACCAAGGTGCCGGTTTGGATACTGGGTTCCAGCCTTTATGGCGCACAATTGGCCGCACATCTTGGGCTGCCTTATGCGTTTGCATCGCATTTCGCCCCAGCCGCTTTGGAACAAGCAGCAGCGATATACCGGCAGCATTTCCAACCCTCGGCATTTTTGCAAAAGCCCTATTTCATGCTGGCCGTGAATGTTTTTGCGGCAGATGATGCCGAAACCGCGACGTTCCTGAAAACGTCAGCCCAGCAAAGCATCGTGCGGCTACGCAGCGGCAACCCCGGCCCGCTGCCAACCCCGGTCGCCGACATAAGCGCCCATCTTGACGCCGCCGCAATACGAATGGTTGACGAGGCTCTCAGCTGTTCAGTTTCGGGCACACCGGAAATGGTTAGCGAGGGGATCGAAAGGTTGATCGCAAAATACACGCCGGATGAAATTATTTTCAATTCAGCGATCCACGATCATACGGCAAGGATGCGGTCCTTTGAGATTGCCGCAGGGGCGATGCAGGCCCTGAAATCCAGCTGATTTTCATCAAACGCCGGATGCTCTCGGTGTTTTTGCAATACACCTGCCGCCCAGCACTTATGTAGAAATCTTGCTGGTCCTTGGCGTTCCAGAAGAACCTGTGGTGCCGCTGATAGGACTCGAACCTACTACCCCATCATTACGAATGATGTGCTCTACCTGATGAGCTACAGCGGCATATTCAGCGGCTATTAGCACCCCGCACGAAAGGTGTGTAGCCTTATTCTTTGTCCCCCGGATCATCAGGCATGTGAACTACGCCTTCAGGGGTAGTTTCCGGTTCACCCTCTTCAACGGCATCCACCTCGGGCAATCCAACAATCAGCGGCAACATCTCACTCGAAGCAGGCATCGCCACTTCACCCTCGACAGGAACCGTCCAAGTCATGGTGTCAAACCCGTCGCAGTTGATGCAAACCGGGCCCCAGGCGCTGTGAACTGTCTGACAGTTTTCGCACACCCATTGCGGGCCACGTGACGCGGTGACGGCGCGCGTCAGCCAACCGCGCACAACGTCGTCGTCGCTGCCCTCGCCCCGTTCAATCGCCGCCATGATCGTCAGCGTTCTTGCTGTCGGGTCGGATTCAACCAACTCGGCTACAGATTTTCTGGCCGCCTCATAATCCTTGGCAGCAATATGCAGCTCTGCCATCAGCATTCGCGCCTCGGGGTGGTCGGGGTCGTTTTTGACCAGACCCTGAAACCGCTTGACCCGGGCGTTGGCTTCTTCCTCGGGCATAATGCTGGCAAAGGCCGCTGCAAGGTCAGGATGCGGCCGGGCTTCCCACGCAGTTTTTAGCACGCGCGCCGCAAACCGCGACCGACCGTCTGTGATATAGGCCTGCGCCGCCATCACTGCTGCCGGGACCAGATCAGGCGACAGACGGTTGGCCTCAATCGCCTCTTCGCGGGCTTCAACCGTGCTACCGTTGCGAAAAACCTCGCGGGCTTCGGACAAGGCCAGCACTGCGTCGCGGCGTTTGTGAACATCGCGCGGCAGGGCACCGTGGCGCTGTTTCAGCGCCAGTGTTTCGCGCGCGCCTTTCCAGTCTTCCTGCTCGGCCTGAAGCCGCAACAGGACATCCCCGGTTTCCGTGTGCCGAGGTTTTAGCGCAAAAGCACGTTCGGCCAGCTTCATCGCGACTTCGGTTTCCCCATCCTCCAGCTTTTGCTTCATAATACCGCGCACGCCCACGAAACGAGTGCGGTCGTCTTCCAGTAGTCGCTTGTAGACCTCAGTCGCTTTTTTTCGGTCACCGGTCATTTCCGCCGCCTGGGCCGTTATCAAATTGGTTAGCTCAGGCCGACCTAGGTATTTCTCGGCCTTCGCCGCCTTTGACATCGCAACACGTCCCTCGCCGGAAGCAAGTGCAGTCATCCCCTCTGACAAAGCCTCAAACCCGCGCCGTTCGCGATTGCGGTTGAAATATCGCGACAGGGCGGTTTCATCGCCGTTCAGAAAACGGACTGCGGCACCCAGAAAGCTCAGGATTTTCAGCACCAGCCAAAGGGCAATGAGCAATACAACCACCGCCACGACAGCCTGAAGCGGTCCAAAATTGAACTCGATATTTGCCACCGCGATACGCACACTGCCGCCACTTTCAGCCAGATATCGCGCACCCAGCGTCAGCACAGCCACCGCCGCGATGAAGAAGATTATTTTGAACAACGACCAGATCATTTACGCCACCTACTCATTCACCAAATTTGCCAGAACATTGGCCGCGCTGACCGCCGCCTGACGCGCACGCGCGGCTTTGATCCACCCGGCCATTTCGCTTTTTGCAGCGTCAGACAAAGCAGCAAGTTCAGACAAGGCCCCGTCAATATCGCCAGATTTCAAGGCCGCTTCGGCGCGCGACAATACTGCGTCCGCACCGTCGCCATCCTTTGGTTCGAGCGACCGCGCGCCCAATTGCGTTCGCAGGAATGCGGTAAACCGATCTGTCTGCCCGGCCTCTGCCTGCGCGCGGATCGCGGCATTCAGTGCCGTTCGCGCATCATCTGGAAACGTGCTTTGCAACACGGCCAGCGTTGTAACGCCCCCCGCCGCCGCTGAAAGATCAGCCGGAACTTCCATGCCCAGTTCTGCCAACTCACCCAGTGTTGCCGAAAAATCTGCGCCACTGTCCAAAGCTGCCTGAACCCGGGTAATCAGCGCCTTCTCAATGACGACCTCGTTGCTTTGTGACAGCGTCTTGCCGACAGCAATAGCATCCGCCTGCGCGGTTTCAATTCGGGCCAGTTCGGTTTCCAGCATCTGGCGCATTGCCGACAATTCCCGCTCATAGGCGGCGACGGCATCTGCGGTTGCGCCAACCTCGGGAATGGGGCGGTTTTCCAGATCGGTGATCCGCGCGCCCAACCGCCCTGCCCCGGCCGACAATGCCGCGACCTGATCATAGACGGCAGCGAAATCAGCCCGAAGCTGGTTCAGATCGCCCTGCCCCGCCGATGCAGATTGCGCACTTGTAAGGTCCACCAATTGCCCGCGCAGCGCTGCGGTTTCGCTTTCCTGTTTGTGAACGAGCGCGGCCAACTCATCCGTCTGCGACGGCCCACTTGCAAAAGGCCAGCCGTCGTTTCCGGTGTATTGTGCTGCGCCAAAACCAATTGCTGCCGCAACCAATCCGCCGAGCAGCATCACACCGAACCCGCCACCTCTCGCTGGAACCGGCGCTTTGGCTGGCGTCTGGTCGGCTACATCTTCGGTCGCCGCAGAGGTTTCCGCCACGCCTTCAAAGTCAGCCTGTTCCACTTCGGCCGACACAAGATCTGTCTCTTCCGGTTTCGTCTGCGATTTCTTCGAACCCGCCAAACTTTCTGCCCCCTAAAAACCCTTACGCGTTAAACTGCGGCTATGCCGCTATCTGAAACGTATAGTCGCGCATGCCCACCCTCAAGGCGATCAGCCGATTAGTCGCAGTATTTCTTGCAACATGGCCTGCCCATCAGGTGTTTGGGCCACGACCGATTGCACCGGATCGGGGCCCTTCCATGCGGAAAGGGTCGCCTTGCTGATTGCAACCAATGTGATTTCGGCCTTTACCTGCAGCTCTTGCAGGTCCGCCGACAGAACGGCAGCAGAGCGCGGCGAAAACAACGGCAGGACAACTGACGCATGTGATGTAAGCGAGTCCTTCGCTGCAGATGAAAGCGGATAGGCATTTTGTTCGTAGCAAACACAATAATCAGTCTCTATTCCAACCAGAACCAGCTTCCCTTGAATATCTCCCGCCGTATACCTCCCCCGAATATGCAGCAGTTTTCCATTTGGCAACGCGGCTCGGATTACCCCAACAAGAACGTCAGCATCCTGCGCCAATCCAATGACCGAGACACCCCTGAGGCGCGCCTGTTCTGCGGTCTTTTCACCAACAACGAATGCCTTTAGCCCGCGCAAATCAAAGCTGTTTGCAGCGGCGGCAACAGCGTTGCGCGATGTAAAAATCAGCGCATCGTAATTTTTCAACTCGCGGTCCACCGGAATCTGGCGAATCTCCAGCACCGGTGAAACGATCACCTGCGCGTCAGGCCCCAGCAAATCACGAAATGCTTCACCCTGATGGATCGGACGGGTCAGAATTATGATTGGGCTCGGGTCAGGCACGGGGCGCTCATACGGTTGTAAGGCTGTTGGTCCGGTGTTACCTGCCAGTGACCCCCCGCGCAACAGGCCGGATGATGACCGAAACGCTAACAATTCTTGGACTTGAAAGCAGCTGTGACGATACCGCAGCCGCCATTGTTCGCCACATTCCCGGTAGCATGCCAGAAATCCTGGCGTCCGTCGTCGAGGGTCAGAATGACCTGCACGCAAATTTCGGCGGTGTGGTTCCCGAAATTGCCGCACGCGCCCATGTTGAAAAGCTGGATACATGCGCAGAACAGGCTCTAACGCAGGCCAAATTGGGTTTTTCTGACTTGGACGCAATCGCCGTCACTGCTGGCCCCGGCCTTATCGGTGGCGTATTATCCGGCGTTATGTTCGCCAAGGGCCTATGCGCCGGCACCGGCCTGCCGCTGGTGGGCGTCAACCATCTTGCCGGCCATGCGTTGACACCCCGCCTGACCAATCAACTGGCCTTTCCTTATCTGATGCTTCTGGTTTCCGGTGGCCATTGCCAATTTCTGGTCGTCCACGCAGCCGATGAATATACCCGCCTTGGCGGCACCATCGACGATGCCCCCGGCGAGGCGTTTGATAAAGTCGCCAGATTACTCGGCCTGCCCCAACCCGGCGGACCCGCCGTCGAACAGGCCGCCAAATCCGGCGAGCCCATGCGCTTTGCCTTTCCTCGTCCGCTTTTGGATCGCCCCGGATGCGACATGTCGTTTTCCGGCCTGAAAACCGCAATCCTACGTGAAAGGGATCGCCTGATCGCAGAGCATGGCGGTTTACGCCAAACTGACCGCGCCGATGTTTGCGCCAGTTTTCAGGCGAGTGTTGCTGCGGTTTTTGCCGAGAAAACCCGCCGCGCGTTAAGCGAATACCTGGCTCTCAATCCGACGCAGCCAGCATTCGCCGTTGCTGGTGGTGTCGCGGCCAATTCAGTCATTCGCGCCTCGTTAGAGACTGTTTGTAACGAATTCGACGTCCCCTTCGCCGCGCCCCCGTTGGCACTTTGCACCGACAATGCGGCGATGATCGCATGGGCTGGGCTGGAACGGTTCCGCGCCGGGTATCGTAACGACATGTCCCTATCAGCGCGCCCGCGCTGGCCGCTGGACACACGCAGCCCCGCCCTGCTTGGATCGGGCAAAAAAGGAGCCAAAGCATGAGCGACATTACCGTGTTGGGCGCCGGTGCATTTGGCACTGCCTTGGCAATTTCGCTGGCGCGGGATGGCAGCTCGGTCTCTTTGGTGGCGCGCAATGCAGACCACGCCAAAGATATGGCCGCGACACGCGAGAATACTGCCCGCCTGCCCGGCCATCGCTTTCCGGCTTCGCTGACACCAACCACAGACACAACAAACCCCACTCCGATCTGCCTGATGGCGGTTCCCGCGCAGAGTCTGGCAACTTATCTTGGCCGAATCGCGCCAGACTTGGCCGGGCGCGAGATTGTTGCCTGTTGCAAGGGCATCGACCTGACAACCGGTCTGGGTCCGACTGCGATTATCGCAAAATCCTGCCCCGATGCCGTCGCGGCGATCCTGTCGGGGCCGAGTTTTGCCGTCGATATCGCCGCTGGCCTGCCAACAGCCCTTACCATCGCCACCGCCGACAGTTCTGACGCCACCCGTTTGCAGGCTGCCCTGTCCACCAGTAATCTGCGGCTTTACACCAGCACAGATGTTATCGGCACCGAACTTGGCGGCGCGCTGAAAAACGTCATCGCCATTGCTGCAGGTGTTGCGATCGGGGCTGGTCTGGGGGAAAGCGCGCGCGCCGCCCTGATGACCCGCGGCTACGCTGAAATGAAACGCTTTGCCCAAAGTTATGGGGCGGATCCGGCGACGTTGTCCGGCTTGTCCGGTCTTGGCGATCTGGTGCTGACCAGCACTTCGGAAAAATCGCGCAACTATTCTTTTGGACTGGCGCTTGGGGCTGGGCAAGGCGCCGATACTTCAAAAACCGTTGAAGGCCTTGCTACCGCAAAAATAGTGTCTAACATTGGGAAACAACGGGCAATTGACATGCCGGTTACCAATGTCGTTGGCGCTCTGGTTGAAGATAGATTGACAGTTTCGCAGGCGGTTGAGATGTTGTTATCGCGCCCACTCAGGAAGGAATAAAAATGCAATATTGGCTGTTCAAGTCGGAAGCGTCTACCTGGAGCTGGGAAGATCAGGTTGCCAAGGGCGCCGCTGGTGAAGAGTGGGACGGGGTGCGCAATTACCAAGCCCGCAACAATATGCGGCTGATGAAGATTGGCGATCTGGGGTTCTTTTACCTTTCGCAAAAAGAAAAATCCGTTGTTGGGATTGTTGAGGTCTGCGCCTTGGCCCACCCCGACAGCACAACCGACGATGAACGCTGGGAATGCGTCGATATTCGTGCCGTCCAATCGGTGCCGACACCGGTTACGCTGGATATGTGCAAAAACGATACGCGTTTGGCGGATATGGTATTGGTCAACAACACCCGCCTTTCGGTCCAGCCGGTAAGCGAGGCAGAGTGGAATATTGTCCGCGAACTCGGCGGCCTCTAAATTTTTTGTTTTTTACGCGATAATTTGCATAATCACCCAATAGTCACAAAATGTGGGAGGTTTTGATGGGAATGGTAGCAGTTCTGGTAGCCGCACTTGGCGCATTTGTCTTTGCGGTTGTCTGGTACAGAATCAACATGGTCGCTTGGATGGAGGCCGCTGGCGTTGAAAAAGGCGATGATGGAATGGCCAAAACAGCGCCGGGCATCAGAGCGCATATAATCAGCGCAGTGGGTTTGATTCTGGTCGCCGGCATGATGCGGCATATGTTTGCACAGGCTGGAATTGACACCTTATCAAAGGGCTTTCTAAGCGGGCTTGGCGTTGGTGCTTTCATGGTCAGCCCATGGGTCATGATCAACTATACTTATGCGATGCGCCCTGGAAAATTGTGCATGATCGACGGGATTTTCGCCATTGGCGGTTGCACAATAATCGGTGTGATCCTGACACTGTTTTAAGAAAAGCGGAGGGCCCCGACCCCCCGGGACCCTCCATCACCCCACGTGCTCCCTTAGCACCACACGCGTATGAATTAGGTCCCGGCCATACT
>JAHRVC010000086.1 GCA_019090885.1 Marinosulfonomonas sp. | reverse complement strand
CCGGCGGGTTGGCAGAGATTGAAAGGGCCGGTGGCGTAGAAACAGTTCTGGCCCGCATGGATACGCTGCCGTTCAAGGATCACGCCTTTGATCACGTGCTCAGCTGGAACGTGATCTACCATGGCGACGAAGACATCCTGCTGCGCACCATTGCCGAAATTCGTCGCGTGCTGAAGCCCGGCGGCAGTTATATGGGCACCATGTTGTCCAAACGTCGGCTGCCGCATGAGCAGGCAACATACGCAGGTCGTGAAATCAGCCGGAACGCATGGGTTTTTGATGCGCCCGGTACGGACAAAATGCACCCGCATTACTTTTGCGCGGCGTCCGATCTGTTGGCCCTGTTTTCGGGCTTTGAATGCCTGAAGCTTGAGGACCGTGAGCACGAAAAGCCGGGATCTTTCCACTGGCATCTGACAATGGAACGACTTTGAATGATTACCTTTACAGGCGCACAGGTCTACCTGCCCGGCGAGATCACTGAAACGAATGTTTCCATCAGCAATGGCAAGATCGTCGAATTAGGTGGCCCCGCACGAGGCGAGGTGATCGACGCACATGGATTGATACTGGCCCCTGCCCTGATCGACGTACATGGCGATGCGTTCGAACGCCAGCTGATGCCCCGCCCAGGAGTTTTCTTCCCAACCGAAACGGCGCTCATCGACACTGACCGTCAACTTGCAACCAACGGGATCGCCACCGCTTATCATGCCATCACGCTGGGATGGGAGCCGGGGTTGCGCGATGTGGCACGCGGCCGCGAACTCATGCAAGCCATGCGCGATCTGGCCGCGCGGCTGACCGTGGAAAACCGCGTGCAGCTTCGGTGGGAAACCTTCGCGTTCGAGGCTTTGGACGTGATCGAATGGGCACTTGCGGGGCCGCTATTGCCTTCCGTGGCATTCAATGACCATACGTCCATGACCATGCGGGCCTATGACGTACCAATCCAGGACCGCGCGTTTGAGCTGTCCCCGGATTTTTCAATCGCGTCTCTAGACGACGCGCGCATGAAAAAGCGCACCGCTTCCAAAGCCCATCGCGCAGGGCTGAGCGAGGAAGACTATATTGCGCTCCTGGCCCGCGTCTGGGATCGGCGCAGCGAGGTGCCGGACGCGATTGCATCGGTTGCACAGATGGCCCGTGCAGTGGGAGCGCCCATGTTGAGCCACGATGACACACGGGCTGAAACCCGCGCCTATTTCCGCGCGCTTGGCGCAGGCGTGGCCGAATTTCCGATGGTGATGGAGGCGGCAGAAGCAGCCCGAAAGGGTGGTGATCCGATCATCTTTGGCGCGCCGAATGCCGCCCGTGGTGGAAGCCATATCGGCTCGCTTGGTGCGGGTGACATGGTGGAGGCAGGCCTGTGTGATGCGCTCGCTTCGGATTATTTCTACCCCGCCATGCTGGCCGCAGTTGCCAAGCTTGAGGCCGAGCGCCGCGCGGACCGGCTTGCGCTTTGGTCGCTCGTCTCAACTGGCCCCGCGCGGGCGATGGGCCTGTCGGACCGGGGCGACATCACTGTTGGCAAGCGGGCTGACCTTGTTCTGGTAGATTGGCCCAACGGCTCCGTTCCAGCCATTCAGGGGACATGGGTTGCGGGCCGTTGCGCCTATCGTGGTATGCCCGCTGGATGAACCTACCATGGACCTGTCCCGCTATCCGACGTTTTCAAAAGTCGCGTTGCGCCATCGATGTGGCCGACGACGGCTGAGTTCGAAGTTCCGAAATCAATACCAAGATACAATGCTTATCACTATACTATCAATCCGAGCTAGAATCCTTATCGCTCTATTCTGCACTGAGCCTGGCGGAGGGCGCAGTCAAAAGCGAACCAGTCTCAGCCTGTTTTCCCTGCTAACAGGGAAATTAACAGGGAAAATGCGCTATATTGCCTGATTGAAGGAAATTTACTTATAATAACCGCATAATTACAGTAAGTTACGGGAGGTTTCCCTAAGAAAGTTAACAGGGAATTAAATATGTGTATCAGTGTAATTACTTGGGCGAACAGGGAAGGTTTTAATGCTTTCAAGTTCGACCATAGATCCATTCATGCAAACCGCGAGGTAATACTAGGCGACGAGATTAATCTCCAAGCCGAGGAAATTCAACGCGGCCTTACGATCCCGGCGCTTGGTGACGTAGCTTTCCAGCACGTCTCCTTCATGGTCAACAGCCCGCCATAGGTAATGTGTTTCACCATTGATTTTCGCGAACACTTCGTCCAGGTGCCAATGCCAATTTGAGCATGCGCGCATTCCTCTGACAGGACCGAGCAGTGGACGGCAACGAGGTTATAAGACCGCCCTGCCCGCCTCAAGCGGGTTTTATCTGACCGTGCAATGCTGCTTCCGGCAAATGCCAACAGTAAACATGACACCTCTCGGCGGGGAATCCCATGCCAATTCAACTTGAACTTTGGCCGGATTGAGTCGGGTCCGCTAATTCACAAAGGGCCTGCTCTTTTAGGTGTTGTTTTGCGACCTTGCCGCTTGCCAGTCGTGGAAATTCGGCGCTCGTTCTGACGATCACATGATGGGGCGTCTTGAACGAAGCGGCCCGGGATTTGACGAATGATTTCACCTGATCGGCAGACACCGGGCCGCTCAGACTGACGAAAGCAACGATGCATTCCCCAAGTATGTCATCGGGCACGCCGACAACATGGGCCTCATTTATATTTGGGTGCTGGCCGAGCAGAGTTTCCACATCCTGCGGTGACACATTGATGCCACCGACCTTCAAGACGTCCTTTTGACGGGCATGAAACAAGAAACGGTTCTGAGCATCAAAAGACCCCAGGTCGCCGGTATTCAACCACCCGTCTGGCCCCATCGCGCGTTTGGTTTCCGCCGGGTTGTCAAGATACCCTGGTGACGTGTGGCCACGGATCAGGACCAGCCCCACTTGCCCCGGTGTGACCGGATTTCGGGTGTCGGGATCAACGATCTGTACTTCCATCCCCGGCAGGACTGTCCCGCAGGTGTTAATCTTTACATCAATAGGATCATCTGCGTGGCTGACGGTCACATTGCCGTAACACTCGGTCATTCCATAGACAGATGACGCACGCGAGACACCCATTTCGACCAAGGTCATGTGCTTGTAATAAGACGATATTCCGGCGTTACCTTTTTTAAGGCTGCCAATTTTTTTAAGCGAAAAATCGGTATGGTCAAGGATCGCGCGGGTCATGTTTCCGGTGCCGTAATAGACATTTGCCCCGGTTCGCTCGATTTCCTTAATCGCCACGCCGGGATCAAAGCTGCCTTGCAAAACAATCGCGGCGCCATGGGTCAGGGCGACTGGCAAAGCATTGGCGGAAGCCAACCCATAAAACAGCGGCGAGCCGATCCAAACGCGATCTTCTTCCTCAATATCGCGGCGCTGGCCCATTCCGAAACCGTTCTCGATCAGCCCGCGGTGGTTCAGCATCACGCCCTTGGGGGCCGCGGTGCTGCCGGACGTCTGAAGCACAAGGGCGATATCGTCGGGGGAAACCAATTTGGCGGCCGTGTCATATGCGCTTGGCGCAACATCGCGCCCCAACGTCAGAAACTCTTGCCAGCCAAAAGTGCCGGGAATTGCCGTTGAATGGCTGATGACATGTTGCAGGCGGGGGTAACGCGCCAGCGACAGATTGCCCGGCACTTCATTACGCAATTCCGGGATCAGGTCTTGTAGTATCGCGGCAAAATCCTGTTTTAGGAATGTGGGCGTGAAAATCAGCGCCGACAGGCCCATGTTGCGCAATACCCAATCAATTTCGGACCGTTTGTACCAGGTGTTGACCGGGATCAGCGTAACACCGATGGATGCGGCGGCGAAACAGATGGCGACCCAGTCCGGCTCATTTCCCATCAGCACGCCAAGGCGATCCCCCCGGCCAAGACCAAGCGCCAAAAGCGAGCGTGCAACCTGTTTTGAGCGATCATTCAGATCGTCATAACTCAGGCATTCGTCAAAATGAAATATCACCGGGCGGTGCCCGTTCCTGTCGGCCATTTCTTGCAGAACACCGCCTAATGTGCGCTGCAAGGGATAGGAAAAGGTGTTATTTGGCGTGGTCATTGGCAATTCCGTTCAAAACTATTCCCCGGCTTCGGTGGTTGTTTCTTCAATGCTAATCGCCTTGTGTAATCCAATAGTTTCAAGGGTTTGGGAAAGGACATTGTTGTTAGGTTTGTTAAAAGGTGCCGGGCGGCCAGAGGCGTTGAAGTCGCTCCATGTGGTGTGTATTGCCGATGCGGCTGCACCGATTGTGTTGAACGGGTAAAGGGCAAGTGCGAAACCCGCGCCATCAAGCGAAGCCAGGTTTGGAACCGGCTCTGCGATGCCGCCAATCCAGATTAGTGGGGTGGACGGAAACGCGGCGCGGAATGGCGATATTTTGTCTGGGCCAAGATCCAGAACCATCAGGGCCGCGCCCTTGGCCACCTCCAGATACTGCTTACAGCGTGCTATCGTCTGTTCCACCGAACCGGTGACCCGCAGGGCGTCGGTGCGAATGATCAGTGTCGTGTCGCGGCCACAACCGGCCTGCTGCATAGCCCGCAGTTTTCCACAGACGACATCGGCGTCTGCCAGCCGTCCTTTGCCCCGGTGATAATGCGCGCGCTTGGGGTAAATCTGATCGTCCACATGGATCGCTGCTGCCCCGGCGGCACTTAATGTGCGCATGGCAAGGGCTGCATGGGCCGCATCACCAAACCCAGCCCCGGCATCAACGATAAGTGGCGTGGAAACCAGACGGCGAATGCGCTGCACAATTTCGGCCGTTTCTGTCAGGGTCACAAATGGCTGGCCGACGCCAAGGTGCAGCCCCATTGCATTGCCACCCAGATAAAGCGCGTCAAACCCAAGCTGCTCGCAGCACAAAGCACTGTAAGGATCGTAAACCCCCGGTGCCGCGATACAGTGGCCCTTTCGCAGTTCGGCGTCCAATGCCGAAGATTGGTTCGCGCCGCCACTCATGTGGCAGCCGAGGTTATAGCAAGGTCAAATTTGGCGCTGATGTTACGCCCGTCTTTGCTGATCTGGTCGAAATTTAGCGTCAGTTCCGGCATGACCGCACCCTCGACGTAGTCATCGTGCAGATAGGCGCCATCGGGCATATAAAGCTGGGTGGTGAAAGGCGCGAACCCCGGCTTATTTGCCTTTAGATGAATGTGCGCTGCGCGACGGTTATGCTTCTCAAGGGCTTGAAAAAGCTCACCAATCGGGTCGTGGTCGTGTTCGGCGTAATCCTTGGGCACGATGGTTTTCAGGGTATACTGACCTGTTTCATCGGAATAAATCCGGCCCCGCAGATTAAAGCCGGTGTTGTCGTATCCACCGTCTTCATCGGCGTGCCAGAAATCCAGTTCCACCCCTTCCAGCGGTTCACCTGATTGCACATCGCGCACAGTTCCGCTCAAGGTCAGAAACCGGGCATCCGGGCCGGGCTGTTTTTCCCATAATTGCCCATCCGCGCGCTTGGGCGCGTTTTTCATATGAAACGGCCCCTCAAGGTTGGGAGGCGTGCCGCCTTCGTTACCTTCGGTGGCGCGCAGGCTGGTCATCGCCAACCCCACGGCCAACAGGCTAGGAAACATGTCGGATTTGCCCAGCCGGTTGAAATAGCGCCCGGCAAAATTCAGCTCGTCCTGCGTGATCTTGAGGTCCGTAACCACTTGCTGCAGGGCGTCGCGGCTGTTTATCCAGATTTCACGCAGCCGTTCGCGTTGTTCATTGGTGATCTGAACCTGATCCCCGGTTTGGGTTTGTTCGTTTGACATGATTTCCTCCTCTTAAAGGGTGACCTGATCAGGTCTTGCCCAAATCTAATGCGGCGTTGGGTGACAGAACCACGCGACCAGACGCCAGACCCAATTCGACCCTGCGATGCGCCTCTGCCACCTGTTCGAGCGGCAAAACACTGTCAATTCGTGCGTGTAGTTTTCCATCGGCGCAAAGTGCTGCCACATCCGCAAGCTGCACCCGGCTGACGCTGCCCACGCCCAGCAATTGCGCCCGCTTAAAGAAAATTCGTGCCAGATTAACTTCGATCCGTTTGCCAACAACTTCGCCGACCACCGCGTAGCGGCCGTGTAAGGCAAGGCTTTGGAAACATTCCCAGAATACCGCACTGCCCACGTTATCAATGACCACGTCCACGCCT
>JAHRVC010000085.1 GCA_019090885.1 Marinosulfonomonas sp. | reverse complement strand
CGCGCTGTAGCTTTTTACGAGCGAGCTTGCGAGCACGGCGAATTGCTTCTGCCTTTTGACGTGCTTTTTTCTCGGACGGCTTTTCGAAATGTTGCTTGAGCTTCATTTCACGAAAGACACCCTCACGCTGTAGCTTTTTCTTCAAAGCACGAAGCGCCTGATCGACATTGTTGTCGCGAACACTGACCTGCATGTGGTTTTCACCACCTCTCTAAGTTAAAGTTGCATAAATTACAGGAAGGCGTCCTATAGCAGCGCGACCTGTTCTTGTCTACTGTGCGCGCCAAAGCCAAAGGATGCCGTTAACATGCCGGATACATTCGCTGATAAACTGCTCAAAGCAGCCCTGCCACATGTCCCGTTTGACGGCTGGGGTGATGCAACTCTTGCCGCTGCGGCTAATGATATTGGCGTGACATTGTCCGAGGCGCGGGCGGTGTATCCACGCGGCGGACTTGATTTGGCCGCGGCTTATCACAAGCGCGCCGATCAATTGATGCTGGCGCGGATGGATGCTGCGGATTTAGCATCGATGAAATACAGTGAAAAAGTTGCAGCCGGTGTGCGGTTTCGTCTTGAAGTGGTTGGGGACAAAGAGGTTCTTCGCTGCGGTGTGACGCTGTTTTCATTGCCCAGAAACGCGGCAGAGGGTGCGCAGTTGGTTTGGGGTACCGCCGATTGCATCTGGAAAAAGCTGGGCGATACATCCGACGATTTCAACTGGTATTCCAAACGGGTGATTCTGTCGGGCGTTTACGGTTCGACGGTTTTGTTCTGGCTGGGTGATAGTTCAGACGGGCACGCTGCTACATGGGCGTTTCTGGATCGTCGGATCGGCGATGTGATGCGGTTTGAAAAGCTAAAGTCACGCGTCAAAGGCACGCCCGCATTCAAACCATTGTTAAGCATACCCGAGGCGCTATTTGGCCGGATCGCGGCACCTTCCGCCAAACAAAACAGAAACCTACCCGGACATTGGACAGAGCGGAGCCAACACTAATGAATATACCCAATAAAATGCGCGTCATCGAAATCAGCGAGCCCGGTGGCCCGGAAGTTTTGCGATTGGCAGAACGCGACGTTCCACAACCCGGCCAAGGTCAGATATTGATCCGCGTTGCCTATGCAGGGGTGAATCGCCCCGACGTTTTGCAACGCGCTGGCAGCTATGCGCCGCCAAAAACAGCCAGCCCCCTTCCCGGCCTTGAGGCTGCAGGCGAGGTGGCCGCAGTTGGTCCCGGCGTCACTGACTGGGCGGTTGGTGATGCTGTGTGCGCGCTTTTGCCCGGTGGTGGCTACGCCGAGTATGTCGTGACACCCGCCGCGCACGCCCTGCCTGTGCCTGCGGGGATGGATTTGAAATCTGCCGCCTGTCTGCCGGAAACCTATTTCACCGTCTGGTCCAATGTTTTCATGCGCGGTGGCCTGCAAGCCGGGCAACGCTTTTTGGTGCATGGCGGGTCGTCCGGGATCGGCACGACGGCAATTCAACTAGCCAAAATTTTCGATGCGCGGGTGTTTGCAACAGCCGGTTCTGACAAGAAGTGCAAAGTTTGCAGCCAGCTTGGCGCCGAGCGGGCGATCAATTACCGGGATGAGGATTTTGTTGAGATTCTTCGCGCCGAGGGCGGTGCAGACCTGATCCTTGATATGGTCGGTGGCGATTATATTCCCCGCAATATCAAAGCGCTGGCAAACGACGGAACGCTTGTGCAAATAGCGTTCTTGCAGGGGCCGAAAGTTGAATTGAATTTTGTGCAGGTGATGACCCGCCGCTTGACGATTACTGGGTCAACTCTGCGTCCACAGTCGGATTTGATCAAAGCGCGTATTGCGACGGAATTACGCGAAAAAGTCTGGCCATTGCTGGATGCGGGGCGGTTGGCTCCGGTGATGGATTCCGAGTTTGATCTGACGCAAGCCGCAGCGGCGCACGCGCATATGGAAGCGGGCGATCATATTGGCAAGATCGTCCTGAAGGTCGGCTAAAACACCGCCGGATCAGCGAATATCGTCCAACAAAGCGTTTGTCATACCGCAGTCGCGCCGGGCGTCGGCGCTGCATTCGCGCGGAATTAATTCCTTTGTCAGGCACAGCCGGGCTTCCTGAATGCGACCCGCTTTGCAGGTGATTGTTAACATATCTTTGGACCAGTCCGGGTTTGCCTGTAAAAAAGCTTCTTCGACAACTGAGGCGGGCAATTTAACGGGGCGCGCAAGTTTGCGAAATACCTCGGGGCGGGAAACGGCATCATAAGCGTCGCGGGCGATGTTGAAAAACTCGACCGCTGACAAGCCCGAGCAGGTTCCGTGCTTTTTCCACTGATACCAAGCTGCACCCGATGATCCCATGATGTCTGCCATTGCCGCCGTCTGTGAGCGGCTTGGTGCGCGATGTGATGTGCGGCAATAGCTGGGCCAGCCCTGTTCAAATTCCGGCCACAGACCGTGCAAAACCCAACCCAGTTCGCGGTTATCATCGCATTGTGGCGATCCGCGTGCGTCCCCTTCTAATGCGCACCAGTTTGGCGACCAACTGAGTGATAAAATGTAATAATCAAAATCACCGGCGCGCTCTCCGTCGGCAGACGCCAGCCGGGTCATTAGAAGCAGGGCAAGAATAACACGCATTTTCTCTTTTCCTCGACGCAAAGTGGCACTATATGGATGGCAACTTCCCCGAAATTGTCTAAAGGGTCCAGCCGGACCAGCCGATTTCCCGGCGCGGGGCCAATTTGTTTCAAGGAGATGTATCATGGCCAAACCGATCATGGCGAAAGCAACCGCCGTATGGCTGGTGGACAACACCACCCTGACATTCAAGCAAGTCGCTGACTTTTGCGATCTGCACGAACTTGAAGTGCAGGGAATTGCCGACGGTGATGTGGCAACCGGGGTCAAAGGTTTTGATCCGATCTCCAACAACCAGTTGACGCATGAGGAAATTCAGGCCGGCGAAAAAGACCCGCTGCACAAACTTCAGTTGAAATTTAATGCCGCTGCCGAAGGCGAACAAAAACGCCGTGGCCCGCGCTATACGCCCCTTTCAAAACGCCAAGATCTGTCTCTTATACACATCTGACGCTGCCGACGAATTAGACGGTGTAGATCTCG
>JAHRVC010000084.1 GCA_019090885.1 Marinosulfonomonas sp. | reverse complement strand
TGTTCATCGGTATTGCGTTTGCAGAAGCACTGGGGATCTTCTCGTTCCTCGTGGCACTTCTGCTGATGTTTGCGGTTTAAGACCTGATCGATCCTTACGGCCGGGTGGACTGATCTGTCGGTCCGCCCGGGTTAATTGGGTTCCAGGAGGAAAACATGGCAACAGAAACGCACGCGGTTGATACGCACGCTGCCGAGGCCGCTGGCCACGCCGGCGAAGCTGTCGGTATGCCGCAGATCGATTTTACCAGTTTCCCGAACCAGATATTCTGGCTCGTGATTACGCTGGTGGTGATTTATTTTGTCCTTTCGCGCATCTCATTGCCGCGGATTGCGGCAGTTCTGGCCGAGCGTCAGGGCACGATCACCAATGACATTGCAGCAGCAGAAGATCTAAAGCTGAAAGCGGTTGAAGCCGAAGAAGCCTATAACAAGGCACTGGCGGATGCACGGGTTGAAGCGGGGCAGATCGTCGCCGATGCGCGGGCTGAAATACAGGCCGATCTGGACGTGGCAATAGCCAAGGCTGACGCCGAGATTTCAGCTAAGACAGCGGAATCGGAAAAAGCGATTAACGCGATCCGTGAAAGCGCGGCCGACAGCGTCAAAGTGGTGGCCAAGGACACGGCGAAAGAAATCGTCGCGGCATTGGGCGGCGCATCAGACGCCAAGTCGATCACAGCGGCCGTTACGGCCCGGATGAAAGGATAGGCGCATGAAAAAACTTACTCTTCTCCTGTCCGTGGCTGGCACGCCTGCACTGGCGGCGGGCGACATTCCATTCCTGTCGTTGTTCAATACCAATTTTGTTGTTTGGCTGGCGTTCCTGCTGTTCGTAGGCGTTCTGATTTACCTGAAAGTTCCGGGTAAACTGATGGGTATGCTGGACAGTCGGGCGGACGGTATTCGCAGCGATCTGAACGAAGCCAAGGCGCTGCGCGAAGAAGCGCAGACGATTTTGGCCTCTTATGAGCGAAAGCAAAAAGAAGTTCAGGAACAGGCTAACCGGATCGTCGAGACAGCCAAACACGAGGCCGCAGCGGCGGCCGAGGAAGCCAAGGAATCCCTTAAGGCTTCTATCGCGCGTCGTTTGGCTGCGGCAGAAGATCAGATAGCTTCGGCGCAGGCCTCGGCGATCAAAGATGTTCGCGATCAGGCAATCAAGATTGCGGTCGCTGCAGCTGGTGATGTGATTTCATCTAAGATGAGCGCTGCCGCTGGCAACAAGCTGATCGACGAAGCCATTTCTACGGTTGAAGCTAAAATGCACTAATAGCGGCGCTGCCGTTTGAGTATTGAACCCCGGCTGAAAGGCCGGGGTTTTTTCGTTGTGCAGCCATAATATTTTTTTTACGACTGCTGTCCAAAATTGACCGTGCACCAATGCCTCGACTCGTTCGGAGTCTTCCAATTTTGAGCCAAATACCTGACCTGCGTGGAAATGAATTTCGACGGAAAATGCGCGGCATTTCGTTGAACATGAACAAGTAGGAGAACCTTTATGAAGAGATTACACGCCGCCATCCTATTTCTGGGATTGCTTCCCTTTGCAGCACACGCCCATGAAAATAAATCCAGCGTCGACAAAATGGGGGATATGACCTGCATTTCGTCAAATGGGGCGCCCAATCACGCGATGGGGAAATTTCCAAACCGCGCCAACCCCAACTCTTTCCGCGAACAGACCTTACAGTTCTGTTTCCCGTCTCAACCGCAAATGGCGGCAAAAACCACCTACGGCCTGATGAGCGTCGGCGTTTCCGTTACCGGTGTGGCGATCCGCCCTTATACGGCCGGCTATTATGACCCAAACGGGCGGCGCGGCATCAGCCACGATCCGTCCAGCGGATGGCGCCAACAGGCGATGGATAATCCACGCAGTTTAGGAATGGACGCGCAAAACGCCCATGTGGATCGGTCGGGTCTGTATCACTATCACGGAGTTTCGCCGGATTTGCTGGCGTCACAAAAAACGACACTGATCGGATATGCGCCCGACGGGTTTGAAATTCACCATAACGCTGGTTCACAAACGTCTTCCTGGCGATTGAAAACCGGTGAAAGGGCTACAGCTCCCTTTGGGGCATATGACGGGAAATTTGAGGAAGATTTTGAATATGTTGCAGGCGCTGGCACGCTGGACGCGTGTAATGGCACCGACATAGGCGGCACCTATTCGTATTTCGCGACGGATACTTATCCGTATTTTCCACGCTGTTTTAAGGGCATCGTGAACCCAAATTTCATGCAACGCCACTGACGGTCTGAGCTGACCACACTGAGTTTTGTTTGCGCAACAAAAAAGGCCGGGCAAGTAGCCCGGCCTTTAATCCAGATCAGAACAGTGTCAGCCGTTCGGGCGGATCACAATATCAACACGCCGGTTCTGTGCGCGACCGGCAGATGTTTGATTGGTCGCGATCGGCTCATGCTCGCCACGTCCGATCGGACGAACGCGGCCCGAGGGCACACCATTTGAAATCAACACTGCCGCAACTGCATCTGCGCGGCCTTGCGACAATGACAGATTGTGAGAAGCAGACCCTGTGCTGTCCGTATGGCCATTCACGACGACAGTCGAGCCGGGGTAACGTTGCAAATTGTCAGCCAGTGCGCGCAAATCAGAACGCAATGCGTTGCCTACGGTGCTGCTATCAACTGCAAACAGGATGTCCTGTGGCATACGCACGATCAGCTCATCCCCGGTGTTGATGATTTGAATTCGGTCGTCACCGAATGCGCTTTGCAACTCGGCCGCCTGTTTGTCGAGGTTGTTGCCAATCGCAGCGCCAACACCGCCACCGATAACGGCGCCAAGAATTGCACCGCGTCTACGGTCACGGCTATCGTCGCCACTTAGAATGCCCGCCAATGCACCGGCCACTGCGCCAACGGCAACGCCTTCTTTGGTGCGTTGGTTCGGATCGTTGGTTGCTGTGTTTATGTCTGTGCATGCAGTTAGAACAAATAGCCCTGCCAGTCCGGCCAGAGCGGTAGATTTTATATTGGTCATTTTTTATTGCCTTGTTAATGGGCCCAGCTTTTTGCTTCTTATAGCGCGTGGATTACTTCCACTTCAAAGCCAGTAGTCACGATAGGCGAAAATCCGCAACATCGATCACGAGGACGTGTCTGCGTGCACCCCTTCCCAGGCCAACATGGCTCGTTTGACACCAAGTCCCCAGTGATACCCACCCAGCCCGCCGGACTTTCGCAAGGCCCGGTGGCAGGGGATCAGCCAGCTAACCGGGTTGCGACCTACTGCCGTGCCCACAGCACGCGCCGCGCGCGGGTTGCCGATGACTTGGGCAATATCCGAATACGTGGTCACATGGCCCGATGGGATTGATAGCAACGCTTCCCAGACCTTGATCTGAAACGGGGCCCCGATCAGATGCAATTGCGCCGTGCCTGAGCGCGTAAACGCCGCTTCGACCCAACCGGCCATATCTTCCGGGCGTTCTTCAAAATTGCCTAGCGGCCAGCGGGCGGCCATATCCGCGAATGCCTGTGCTTCGCCAACCTCATCGCCAAAGGCGACCCCGCACAGCCCTCTGTCCGTTGCCATTGCCAGAACGCGGCCAAAAGGGCTATCAAACCAGCCGTAACTGATGTGCAGTCCGGCACCTTTTCGTGCATATTCGCCGGGGCTCATTGCCTCCCATTTCAGGAACATGTCGTGCAGGCGCCCGGTTCCAGACAGACCGACCTCATTGGCTGTATCGAGCGTTGTGTGATGCTCTGCCAGCAAGGCCTTGGCATAATCCATCGTCAAATATTGCTGATAGCGTTTGGGCGATACGCCGACCCAGCGCGAAAAAATACGCTGAAAATGCGCCGGCGACATTGAAAGTTGTGCGGCAAGTGCCTCGAGGGACAGTGTCTCGCCGCCGGCTGCATCGATCGCGTCGATGGCGCGGCGCATAACGTTGAAATGATATCCGGTCTCGTTATCCATTGTTGACCCTTTCGGCACGAGGTTAACGATTTGATCCGTCGGGTCGATCCGTTTCTTGCGCCTTTTGAACGGGCAGGGCATACCCGCCGGAATGGCAAAGCAAATGGACTATCAGACAATATTCGACGTGTTTTCCCGGTTTCGTGCATCAGAGCCGGAACCCAAGGGGGAATTGCACCATGTGAACGCATATACGCTGGTCGTCGCGGTCGCATTGTCGGCGCAGGCAACCGACATTGGTGTGAACAAAGCTACGGACGCGTTGTTCAAGCTGGCGGATACGCCAGAGAAAATGCTCGACCTAGGCGAGGCGGGGCTGACGGCCCACATTAAAACGATCGGCCTGTTTCGCCAAAAGGCCAAAAACGTCATCAAGATGAGCAAAATTCTGGTCGAGGATTACGGCAGCGAAGTGCCGTCATCACGCGCGGCCCTGCAAAGCTTGCCGGGCGTCGGGCGCAAGACGGCCAATGTGGTTCTGAACATGTGGTTCGGACAACCGTCGCAGGCTGTGGATACCCATATTTTGCGGGTCGGAAATCGAACCGGCATAGCGCCCGGCAAAGATGTGAATGCCGTAGAGCGTGCGCTGGAAGATCATATCCCGGCTGAATTTCAACATCACGCGCACCACTGGCTAATCTTGCATGGCCGCTATATCTGCGTTGCGCGCAAACCCAAATGCGGTGCTTGTATCATCCGCGACCTATGCCGTTTTGAGGAGAAAACCCAATGAGCAAACGATTTCAGATTGTCGGTATCGGCAATGCAATGGTGGATGTGCTTTCCAATTGTGAAGACGCCTTTCTGGCCACCAACGGCATCGGAAAGGGCATCATGCAATTGATCGACATGGAGCGTGCTGTTGATCTTTATTCCCGCGTCGGACCGGCCAAGGAAATGAGTGGTGGTTCGGCTGCTAACACGATTGCAGGCGCGGCCCAGCTTGGCGGGCGTGTTGCCTATGTCGGCAAGGTTCGTGACGATCAACTGGGTGCGATTTTCGCCCATGATCTACGTGCGCAGGGTGCGGTCTATGAAACCACCATGTCGCCGGCTACGGAAGGTGCGGAAACTGGGCGTTGCATCGTTTTGGTGACACCCGATGGCGAGCGGTCAATGAACACGTATCTTGGTTGGTCGGAATTTTTGGGCCCGGACGATGTGGATGCGTCGATGATGGCTGATGCGGAATGGATATTTCTGGAAGGCTATCGGTTTGACGGCCCCGACAGCCACGCGGCTTTTGCCAAGGCGATTGCAGCCACGAAGGGGGCGGGGGGAAAAGTCTCAATCACTCTGTCTGACCCCTTCTGCATTGATCGCCACCGGGATGCATTTGCCAAAATGTTAGTAGAGGACGTGGACCTGTTGTTCGCAAACCGGGTCGAGATCATGTCGATGTATCAAACAGACGATCTGGACACGGCGTTAGCGCGCGCGGCTAAGGAAGTTGCGATTGTGGCCTGCACCGATTCTGAGAACGGCGCTCATATCGTGGTCGGCGGTGATCGCTGGCATATTCCGGCCGTGGCAACACAGGTTGTCGATGCGACCGGGGCTGGCGATTTGTTTGCTGGGGCGTTCCTGTGGGCACTGACCAACGGGTATGAGATGGAAACCTGCGGGCGGATGGCCTGTCTGGCCGCGTCCGAAGTGATCAGCCATCTTGGTGCACGGCCAGAGGCGGATCTGCGCAAGCTATTCGCCGACCATGGATTGATCTAGCCGCTAGTCGCCAAGTTTTGCGTGCACTTCGTCAAGATCAACGTCGCCCACAGGCATTTTGTTTGCTGGGTTGTCAAAATCGTATTTGAACAGGTCAAAGTCGCGTTTGTACATTTCGCGAACCAGATGCATCGACAGATCGTCAAAGAAATCTTCGACCGGGTGTGCGCGTTTGGGGCCGTGCCCCTCGGATTCGTTGAAACGGGGAATTTCGTCCAGATCAATTTTATGCGGTGTCTCAATTCCTTTCAGAACTGACTGCATCCCATCATTGAACACTTCGGTATGAAAAATGTTGTCATACTGCCCACCGTTCAGAATGAACGTCGAGATATGCCCGGACATCGCTGACCAGTGAATATCCGGGTCCATTGGTTTTCGCCATTTAATGGTGTCACGGGAAAAAAGAAGAAACCGGCGGAACGACTTAACCTGATCAAACTCGCCGTCGACCTCTATTCCGTATTTCTGCATAAGCAGTGGCACAAGGTTGCCGCGATAGCGTTTGCCATTGCGCTGAATGCCACAGATCTTGTCAAAAAAAGAGCTTAAGATGCGCGTGTAGGGGTTGCGTACGCAAGTGAAAGTGCGGGATTTGTGCCCGGCCACATTACCCTCTATCAGCGGCTGACTTTCAGGAATCGCCCATTTGTGAATGCCGCCTTCAGCATCATGAATGTCGCCATCAAAAAATTCGCCGTGATCGGAATAATACATGATTTGCCCGATCGTCGAGCAGGCGCATTTGGGCACAACCCGATAGACCAGACTTTCGCTTTCGGTCATCCATGTTCCGGGAAAACCCATATTCATCCGCCTCCTATCCCCGCATTATTCATATCGTCATTCGGGGCGTGCGGAATAAAAAACAAAGAATGGCTGTTTTTTCAATGGTTGTTCACGTTATCTATGCGAAGAATTGGCACAAATATAAGGTTTTAGGTTCCAGAATGGCAAAAATTGCTTTCATTTTGCTATGCCACAAGAACCCAGAGGCCATTATCAATCAGGCCAAACGCCTTACCGCTGTGGGCGATTACATGGCAATCCACTTTGATGCCCGCGCCAAAAGTGAGCATTTTGATAAAATTCGGCGCGCTTTGGCGGACAATCCAAACGTTGTTTTTGCCAAGAAACGGATAAAATGTGGTTGGGGGGAATGGAGCCTGGTTCAAGCTTCACTTTATGCTCTGGAGGCGGCCGAACAGGCGTTTCCCCGAGCCACACATTTTTACATGCTTTCCGGCGACTGCATGGCGATCAAGTCGGCTGAATATGCGCATGAATATTTAGACGATAACGATGCCGATTTTATTGAGAGTTTTGATTTTTTTAAAAGCGACTGGATCAAAACGGGCATGAAGGAAGAGCGGCTGATTTATCGCCACTTCCTGAACGAACGCGCGCATCCAAAATTGTTCTACGCGGCCTTCAACGCCCAGAAACGTTTGGGAATGGCACGCGATATCCCTGCAGACCTGCAAATCATGATCGGCAGTCAATGGTGGTGTTTACGTCGCCAGACGGTTGAAAAAATTCAGGAGTTCTGCCGCAGGCGTCGCGATGTGGTTCGGTTTTTCAAAACTACCTGGATCCCGGATGAAACTTTTTTCCAGACATTGGTGCGCCATCTTATCCCAGAGGTCGAAATACGAACGCGGTCACTGACTTTCCTTATGTTTTCGGACTACGGGATGCCGATTACATTTTATAATGATCACTACGATATGTTGCTTGGGCAGGATTTTCTTTTCGCCCGAAAAATATCGCCCGACGCACGCGAATTGAAGCGCCGTTTAGGCGATCTTTTTGCAGCCGAGGGCGTGAAGTTTCAGATTTCCGACGAGGGCATTCGGCTTTTCAAGTTTCTAAGCGGGCGCGGTCGTGCTGGGCGCAGGTTTGCCCCGCGGTTTTGGGAAACGGAATCGACCCTTGGTCGTGAGCGCGAACTTTTGATTGTGACGTGTAAGAAATGGCATGTGGCCAAGCGATTGCTGCACCGGATGCGGCTGGTCACAAATGTGCCCGCAATCGAGTTTGTTTTTGACGAAGAAAACACAATACTGCCCGATCTTGGCGGCATCCAGAAAACTCTGGCAAAACGCACGCGGCATCGGCGGGCTTTAATGCGGATGCTATTTGACTATTACGAAACTGACCGGCTGATCATTTGTCTGGATCCAAATAATATGGATCTGTTGCAGGACTTTTATACGGACCGCAGTAAAACCAGCTTATTGGAAATTGAGTGCGAGTTGGATGACACATATCTTTTGGGCCACGCCAAGCGGGTGGGGCTGGCGGGCGAGCAGACCAGTAACGAAACTCTGGAGCGTCTATTGCCGACAATCCGGGCGGACGTGCATTTTGAATCCGACCAAATTAAGGATGCCAAGTTCCCCGATTTTTTCAGAATGCGGCAGAGCGCTACGATAGACGAAAACACCTTGCCACTGGCGGCGTTTCTGGACATCACGGTTGAACAGGCGCGCGATCTTGCCGCTACAGACCACCTATTTGCCGATTAAAGAGGGCCCATGGCTTACGAATATGACGACCAGAACATTTTTGCTAAAATTTTGCGTGGCGAAATTCCCAATTCAACCGTTCTGGAAACCGAGCATTGCCTTGCGTTTCGCGATATCACGCCTTTGGCGCCCGACCATGTTCTGGTTATCCCCAAAGGGCCTTATGTGACCTATGACCATTTCGCGCTTGAAGCGAGCGCGGCTGAGATCGTCGACTTCACCCGAACGATTGGCAAGGTCTGCGATATGCTTGGTGTTCGTCCAGGTTTTGACGGCGACGGGTTCCGCCTGATTGTCAATTCCGGCACCAACGGCGTTCAGGAAGTGCCCCATATGCACACCCATATTATGGCCGGTCGCTGGTTGGGGCATATGCTGCCCAGTGCAAAGCAAGACTAAGGGGATGAATTTCTGACAACCGGCTACGCTATCCCTTGCCGGTTGCCTGAGATCGGATAACATAGGCGCATTCCCGCAGAAAATATCAGCAGAGAACATCATGACCACAGACGCACCCGAAAAAGAAATCGTCAGTAAATGGCGTATTGCATGTGACGGCGGCGGCGGGGCTTTGGGGCATCCGCGCGTTTGGCTGCAGATTCCCAATGACGCGGGATTCGTTGAATGCGGCTATTGTGACAAGAAATTCATCCACGAGAGCTTTGCCGACAAGGTGAAGTAACCGATTTCGCGCGTGATCTACGATTAGGGGAGAGGGCGCATGGCGTTCGGTAAAGGCTGTCATCTGCATCTGATCGACGGCTCGGCTTTTATATTCCGAGCTTTTCACGCATTGCCGCCGCTTACGCGCAAATCCGATGGGCTGCCGATTGGCGCTGTCAGCGGGTTTTGCAATATGCTGTTCAAAATCGTGCAAGAATCCAAGGGCGATAACGCGCCAACCCACATCGCGGTGATTTTTGACTATTCCGGCAAGACCTTCCGCAATGAGATTTATCCCAAATACAAAGCACACCGCCCCCCCGCGCCAGAAGATCTGGTGCCGCAGTTCCCGCTTTTTCGCGATGCCACGCGGGCCTTTAATGTTGCTTGCGTTGAGGTCGAGGGTTTTGAGGCTGATGATATCATCGCCACCCTGTCTTGCCGTGGACGCGAAGCGGGTGGGCAAGTCACGATTGTGTCGTCTGACAAGGATATGATGCAGCTGGTCGGCAATGGCGTTGATATGCTGGACCCGATGAAGAACAAGCTGATCGATAGTGATGGTGTGTTCGAGAAATTTGGTGTGGGCCCCGCGAGCGTTGTCGATGTTCAGGCGCTGGCCGGGGACAGCGTCGATAACGTGCCGGGGGCTCCGGGTATCGGCATCAAGACGGCGGCCTTGTTGATTAACGAATACGGCGATCTGGATACGCTTCTGGAACGCGCCACAGAGATCAAACAACCCAAACGGCGCGAAAGCCTGATTGAGAATGAAGACCTGATCCGGGTTTCAAAGCGGCTGGTGCAGCTTGATTGCGACATGGAGCTCGATTTCGGGCTGGACAGTCTGGAAATGAAAGACCCAGAGGCAGATGTGCTGCTACCGTTTCTTGCCGAAATGGAGTTCCGCACCATGACCAAACGGGTCGCGGATAGGTTGGGCGCTGAGGCGCCAGAAATTCCCGATGCCACGCCTGCCGGTGGCGGCGCGTCCAGCGACGCGCCCGAAATGCCCCCGATTGACCCGGCCAAATATGAATGGGTGTCGGACGCAGCTGCGCTACAGGTCTGGGTCGACCGGATAAACAAGCGTGGCTGGGTCGCCGTTGATACGGAAACCACCAGCCTGAACGAAATGGTTGCCGAACTAGTCGGTATTTCACTGTGCGTTGAGGCGGGTGAAGCCTGTTATATTCCACTGGCCCATAAGGCGGCTGCGACCGATGATTTGTTCGGCTCGGATGATCTGGCCGAGCGACAGATGTCACTTGATGAAGCACTGGCGATTTTAAAGCCGGTTCTGGAAGATGACGCAGTTCTGAAAATTGGCCAGAACATGAAATACGACGCCAAGATATTTGCGCGGTATGGTGTGGATATCGCGCCGATTGATGACACGATGCTTATGTCTTACGCGATGCACGCGGGCGAGCATAACCACGGCATGGATTTGCTGTCGGATCGGTATTTGTCGCACACGCCGATCCCGATAAAGTCGCTGCTGGGAACAGGAAAATCGGCCATCACCTTTGATCGGGTGCCGGTTGCTGACGCTGTGAAATACGCGGCTGAGGACGCCGATATTACGTTGCGTTTGTGGCAACTGTTCAAGCCACAGTTGCACCGCAAGCAGGTGACCACGGTTTATGAAACGCTCGAACGTCCGCTGGTTCCGGTTCTGGCGCGCATGGAGATGTCTGGGATCAAGGTTGATCGCGATGTCCTGTCGCGCATGTCCAACGCGTTTGCGCAGAAAATGGCTGGGCTTGAAGCCGAGATTCATGAACTCGCAGAAAGTTCCTTTAATGTCGCCAGCCCCAAACAGCTGGGCGAAATCCTGTTTGACAAAATGGGGATCGAGGGCGGTAAGAAAGGCAAGACCGGGGCTTATGCAACCGGCGCGGATGTGCTTGAGGATCTGGCCAGCGAGGGCCATGATCTGCCTGCGCGGGTTCTGGACTGGCGGCAATTGGCTAAGTTGAAATCAACCTATACCGATGCCTTGCAGGGGCATATCAACGCGGACACCGGGCGGGTTCATACGTCTTATTCCATCGCCGGGGCCAACACTGGTCGTCTGGCCTCGACCGACCCGAACCTGCAAAACATCCCCGTGCGCACCGAAGAGGGCCGCCGCATACGCGAGGCATTCATTGCCGAGCCCGGCAAAGTACTTGTGTCGCTGGATTATTCCCAGATTGAGCTGCGGATACTGGCGCATGTCGCCGACATAGAAGCGCTAAAACAGGCGTTTCGCGAAGGGCAGGACATCCATGCGCTGACCGCCAGCGAGATGTTTGGCGTGCCGTTGGATCAGATGACGCCGGATATTCGCAGGCAGGCTAAGGCTATCAATTTCGGGGTGATCTACGGGATTTCCGGCTTTGGTCTGGCGCGAAATCTGCGTATTCCCCGCGCCGAGGCACAGGGGTTCATTGACCGCTATTTTGAGCGCTTTCCCGGCATTAAGGATTACATGGACGCCACGGTTTCCTTCGCTAAGGAAAACGGATTTGTTCAGACGTTGTTCGGGCGCAAGATTAATACGCCGCAGATTAACGCCAAGGGTCCGCACGCCGGATTTGCGCGCCGCGCCGCGATCAATGCGCCAATTCAGGGCACGGCGGCGGATGTGATACGGCGCGCCATGATCCGGATGGACGGCGCGATAGAGGATCTGCCCGCCACGATGTTGTTGCAAGTGCATGATGAATTGATTTTTGAGGTCGACGAAGGTGCGGTTGATACAACGATCGAACGAGTGCGCGGCGTGATGGAAGGGGCCGCAATGCCGGTCGTCAAACTGGATGTTCCTTTGACGGTCGATGCGGGAACCGGGGCGAACTGGGCCGAGGCGCATTAGGGGCTAATCTATCCAGCCCAATCCATCTTCGGTGCGCCCCGCCGGGTGGTATTCGCCGCTAACGAAACCTGTGTAGCCATCAGCGTCCAAACGGGAAAACAGCGCCGGATAGTCAATATCGCCGCCGATTGGTTCATGCCGCCCGGGAACGCCACCGACCTGAATATGGCGCGCCATATGTCCGTATTTCTGCCAAATACCCATAGCATCGCCAGTAATCATCTGGGCGTGGTAGGCGTCGTATTGCAGCCCGAGGTTTGACGCGTCGACCGCGTGCAAAGTATCGCTGGCCTGCTGGAAGTCTGACAGGAAATAACCCGGCATGTCGGTCTGGTTTATTGGCTCGATTGTCAGGCTCTGGGTGGGCGCCTGCGCAGCCGCCCATTTCAGGTTCTCAATAAAGGTTGCCTGTGCCGCCTTACCCTGTGCGTCGCCTGCCATGATGTGAATATGGACGGGGTTAAGCTGTTCAGCATAGCGCAGCGTGCGGGCAAAATCGCGGCGAAACCTTTCCGCCAATTCCGGCACCGCGGCAAATCCCCGCTGTCCACCCGTGTAGTTGGGCGGCGGGCAGTTGATCAGCGCAAGCGTCAGGTCATGCGCCAGCAACTGACGGGCAATCAGTTTGGGTGGCTCATCATATGGGAAAAGCACTTCAACCGCATCAAATCCGGCGGCTTTGGCTGCGGCGAAGCGCTCCAGAAACGGAAGCTCAGTAAAAAGCAGCGTCAGGTTGGCGCAGAATTTTGGCACCTATTGCAGATCGGCCGAAGGGATGATCGGAAAAAACTGACCTGAGGAGCGCAGCCCAAACCAACTGACGCCTTCGTAGTCTTCATGAATGCCGATATCGACGAGCCGGTAAAAACTCTTGCGATCAATCAGCGCTTCCAGATTAGCGCGGATCAGCACGTAAGGCGATGGTTCGCCGCTGTCAGGATCGCGCTCAACCCGGATCGGATTGTCGGGCCCGGCGGTGGCAAAATCGCCGACGTTTGTCTCAAACATCAGGGTCTGGTCCGGGCCGGGATCACTGACCTCATAATCCACCGCGACAAATGGGGCGTCATCGACCTTAATGCCGACCTTTTCGACCGGCGTTACCAGAAAATAGTCGTCACCATCTTTGCGAATGATCGTTGAGAACAGCCGGACCAGCTCTTTGCGCCCGATAGGTGTGCCTAAATAGAACCATGTCCCGTCGCGTGCGATCCGCATGTCCAGATCGCCGCAAAACTCGGGGTTCCACAGATGAACCGGCGGCAATCCGCCTTTTCCGGCGGCTTTTGCGGAAGCGGCGATAGATTCGGCAGTCAGATTCACGATGTTTTGTCCGTTTGTTACGTTTGTCATTTGAAAGGGGCGCAATTCTTCCCTTAAATAGGATCATATATCCAATGAAGGAGAATTGTCATGGCGGATGCAGAAAATCTTGTGGCAGACATCGAAACGCTTGGTGAAAAACTGAGCCAAGCCAAAGATAGCATCACCAAACGGTTCATCGGCCAACAAAACGTGGTCGATCTGGTTTTGTCCGCACTTCTTTGCGGTGGACACGGATTGCTGATCGGCTTGCCCGGTCTGGGTAAAACCCGGCTGGTGGATACGCTGTCGACCGTTATGGGGCTGGATGGCGCGCGCGTGCAGTTTACCCCGGATCTGATGCCAGCGGATATTCTTGGCTCGGAAGTGTTGGAAACCGGCAAAGACGGCCAGCGCTCGTTTCGTTTCGTCGAGGGGCCGGTGTTTTGCCAGCTTTTGATGGCCGATGAAATTAACCGCGCCAGCCCGCGCACGCAGTCAGCCTTGTTGCAGGCAATGCAGGAAAAATCAGTGACGATTGCCGGACAGCCGCACCCGCTGCCCGCGCCGTTCCATGTTTTGGCGACGCAGAACCCGATAGAGCAGGAAGGCACATATCCGTTGCCCGAGGCGCAGTTGGACCGGTTTTTGGTGCAAATCGACGTGGATTATCCGTCGCGAGAGGACGAGCGTGAGATATTGCTCGCGACAACAGGCACCGATGATGCCGATGTGCATGCCGTATTCAACGCCGGGGAATTGTTGGCCGCGCAGCAGGTGCTGCGGCGGATGCCGGTTGGTGAAGCAGTTCTGGAAACGATCCTTGATCTGGTGCGCAGTTTTCGCCCCGAAGATATAAATGCGCCCGATTTCGTTAAGGAAAGTGTTGGTTGGGGGCCGGGGCCGCGTGCGGCGCAGGCGCTGATGCTGACAGTTCGTGCGCGGGCGTTGCTTGACGGGCGTCTGGCACCCTCGGCCGAAGATGTCGCGGCACTGGCGCGTCCGGTTTTATCGCACCGTATGGCATTGACCTATGCTGCGCGGGCGCGTGGTGAAACTTTGCGCGGATTGATAGATAAGGTGACCGAAAACGCGACCCGCGTGCAAACAGCTGCATGAGCCAAGCCGCCTCCATACGAAGCCGTGCCGAGGGGTTGGCAAATGCTCTGCCGCCCCTGATGGCCGAGGCTGAACATTTGGCAGCGACGGTCATGCTTGGCGCACACGGGCGCAGACGCGCAGGCATGGGCGATGAGTTTTGGCAATATCGACCTGCGATGCCGGGGGATGAGGCACGCTCGATTGACTGGCGCAGATCAGCCCGCTCGGACGGGCATTTTGTGCGCGAAAAGGAATGGCAGGCGGCACAGGCCGTTTCGCTTTGGGTGGATGACGCGCAGTCGATGGATTTTTCGTCTGACAAGAACCTGCCGACCAAATCCGAACGCGCCAACCTGCTGGCTATGGCCGCAGCAATTTTGCTGGTGCGCGGCGGCGAACGTGTTGGCATGGCGCAGCTTGGGCCGCCGCGTTCGGGCGAATTGCAACTGATACGGATTGCCGGGGCGTTGACGCCGGGGTCGGATCGTCCGGATTTCGGGGTGCCTGTGGTGCGCGGAATGCAATCGCATTCGCGCGCATTGTTCCTGTCCGATTTTCTGGGTGATTTTGCGCCTTTCAGCGCCCAGATGACAAAGGCTGCTGATCGCGGTGTTAAAGGGGCAATCGTCCAGATACTTGACCCACAGGAAGAAGAATTCCCGTTTCGTGGCCGCACAATTTTTCAAAGCATGGGGCGTTCTATCAGCCACGAAACGCTGAAGGCGTCTGAATTGCGGGACCGATATTTGCACCGTCTGGCTGAACGAAAAGATGCGCTGAGCGATCTGGCAAAGCGCACCGGCTGGTCGTTTCATTGCCACCACACATCAGCCACCGCGCAATCGGCGCTGTTGTGGATTTATGGCGCTTTGGGACGTAGCAACTGATGTTCACGCTGCTTGGCATAGCATTCACCACGCCTTGGTTGCTGCTCGGGCTGGTGGCCCTGCCGATCCTGTGGATATTGCTGCGCGCTGTTCCGCCCGCACCGATCCGCCGGTTGTTTCCGGGGGTGGCGCTGTTGCTGGGGCTGCAGGACGACGAAAGCCACACCGACAAGACGCCGTGGTGGTTGCTACTGATCCGGACATTGGCGATTGCGGCGATAATCATAGGGTTCGCCGGGCCGGTTTTGAACCCGAAAGACACCTCGCCTGCAACGGGGCCGCTGCTGATCCTGACAGATGCCAGTTGGGCCAGCGCGCGCGATTGGCCGCAACGGATTGGACGGATCGAGGCGGCGTTAGCCGAAGCTGGGCGCACCGCGCGGCCAGTGGCATTGATATCGCTCAGCGAACTTCCGGCCGGTGGTTTGCCGTTTCAGACCGCCGATACCTGGCGATCTCGTTTGCCGGGGTTTCAACCGCACCCATGGGCACCAGACCCAGGCGCACTGCAGGAATGGGCCGGTGGTTTGGAAGGCACATTTGATACGTTTTGGTTTTCGGACGGGCTTGCGCGGGACGGCCGTCTGAAAATGCTGGCGTCGCTTGAAGCCCGCGGCAATGTCAAAGTATTTGAAAGCCCCCGACCAGTATTTGGCCTTCGCCCGGCACGGTTTGAGGATGGCACAATCAGGTTGACGGCTGTTCGGGCCCGCACAGAGGCGCAGGACGTGCAGGAAATCCGTGCTTTCGGGCTGGACCCGGCCGGGATTGAACGCGAACTTGTTACGGCGCGTGCGGAATTTGATGCAGGTTCAGGCCTTAGCGAAGTGGAATTGTCGGTTCCGGCGGAACTGCGTAATCGGATTTCGAGATTTGCAATAAGGGGTGTTCGCTCTGCTGGCGCGATCAGCCTGACCGACGACTCGTTGAAACGGCGCGAGGTGGCGCTGATTTCGGCGGGCGACGCGCGTGAAGCGTTAGAGCTGCTTTCCCCAACCCACTATCTGGAACAAGCACTACAGCCGACTGCGGACCTGATCGACGGAACGCTGCACGATATCCTGCTGGCCAACCCGGATGCGATCATTCTGGCCGATGTCGCAACCCTGTCCCCAGCCGAGGCCGAGGCAATCACCACGTGGGTCGACGATGGTGGGTTGCTGGTGCGTTTTGCCGGGCCACGGCTGGCAGCAAGTGACGTCAGCCGCGACACCGAAGACATCCTGATGCCGGTTCGCTTGCGTGCAGGCGGGCGGCGGGTTGGCGGCGCGATGAGCTGGGGTGAGCCAAAATCGCTGCGTCGTTTTCAGGAAACATCGCCATTTTTTGGCCTGACAATTCCGGATGATGTGCGCGTGTCTGCGCAGGTCATGGCGCAACCCGACCCGAACCTGTCGGGGCGCGTCATCGCATCCCTGACCGATGGAACGCCGTTGGTTACACGAAAAAACCTGGGGCAAGGGCAAGTTGTATTGTTCCACGTTACCGCAAATGCTGATTGGTCGACATTGCCGCTGTCGGGCCTGTTTGTGCAGATGTTGGAACGCTTGGCGATCTCGACCCGTCCCGCAAGGCCCGATGCGGCTGATCTGGCAGGAACGATATGGGTGCCGACGGACCTTCTGGATGCATTTGGCGAGGTACAGGACGCGGGAACGATGGCGGGTATCGCCGGTGAAGAACTGGTCGCAGGGCAAATCAGTGCGCAACTTCCGCCGGGGTTATATGCTGGCGAAGACCGCCGGTTGGCGCTGAATGTGATCGGTGCAGAAGATGCGCTTGGCCCGGTCGTTTGGCCCGTGGGCACGCGGGTTGAGGGAATGAATGTCGCGCGTGAAACCCTGTTGAAGGGTTTTCTGTTATGCGCTGCACTTGCATTTTTGGCGATAGATTTACTGGCGTCACTTTGGCTGTCCGGGCGGCTTTCCGGGCGGCAGGGGCTGTCCGTTGCATCTGTCTTTGTCGTGGCGCTGATGGTGGCCCCGCGCGCTGACGCGCAATCTGACGAGTTTGCCCTGAACGCCACCTCCGAGGTTGTTCTGGCCTATATCATCACTGGTGATAGCAAAGTTGACGACACCAGCCTTGCCGGGTTGCGCGGCTTGTCTGACGCGCTGTTTGCGCGCACCTCGATCGAACCCGCAGAGCCGATGGCGATCAATCTGGAAACGGATGAATTGTCATTTTTCCCAATGCTTTACTGGCCAGTAACACCAGAACAACCGCTGCCTTCGCTGGAAGCGTATGTGCGTCTGAACAGATACCTGCGCACCGGCGGGATGATCGTTTTTGATACGCGGGATGCCAATATCGCCCGTTTTGGGACGTCTTCGCCAAATGGCCGCAAATTGCAGAAATTGGCGCGCCCGCTGGATATTCCGCCGCTAGAGCCGATCCCAAACGACCATGTCCTGACCCGAACATTCTACTTGCTTCAGGATTTTCCGGGCCGGTTTCTGTCGCGGGATGTGTGGGTTCAGGCCGCGCCACCAGACGCCGAATTGCTCGAAGGGATGCCGTTCAGAAATCTGAACGATAACGTCACGCCGGTTGTGATTGGCGGCAATGACTGGGCCGGGGCTTGGGCCGTGGGCCGGACGGGAAATATGCTGTTTCCGGTGGGGCGAGGGGTAGCAGGCGAGCGCCAGCGCGAGATCGCCTATCGGTTCGGCGTCAATCTGGTCATGCATGTTCTGACCGGCAATTATAAATCCGATCAGGTTCATGTGCCGGCGTTGCTCGAAAGGTTGGGGCAATAATGCAGGGTTCGGTGATCTTTGATCCGCTTGTTGCATGGCCGGTCCTTTTTGGCATGGCGGGGCTGGCAATTGCGTTGCTGGCCTATGCTATTTGGGGCGGGCTGATTGGCTGGTTTCTGCGCGCCTGTTCGGCGTCTGTGTTGCTATTCGCCTTGGCCAACCCGTCGTTTCAGAATGAAGATCGCACGCCACTGACCGATTTAATTTTGCTGGTTGTGGATCAGTCTGCCAGTCAGGGAATATCTGACAGACCGGCACAGATCGAAGCGGCGATAGATGCGGTGACCCGGCGGTTTGCGACCCGCCCAAACACTGAACTGAAAGTCGTAAAGTTGACTGACGCCGAGGGCGACGGCGGCACATTACTGATGACCCGCCTTGCCGAGGCCTTGTCAGAAGTCCCCGTTGCGCGGGTTGCTGGCGCGATCCTGCTTAGTGATGGGCAATTGCATGATCTTGATCGGCTGCCAAACATGCCCGCACCGCTGCATCTGCTGCTGACCGGGCGCAGCAGCGACTGGGATCGCCGCCTGATCATGCGCAACGCACCGGCCTTTGCAATTCTGGGTGAACCGGTCACGCTGACAATGCGTATCGAGGATCAGGGCCGGGTGCCGCCCTCTATTGGTGCCACCGTGCTTTTAGAAATTGCGGTTGATGGCGGTGAGCCGCAAAGGTTTGAGGTGGCAGTTGGCAGGGATATCGAACTGCCGGTTACGCTGCCCCATGGCGGGATGAATGTGATCCAGTTCACGGTGCCCGGCCTGGAAGGTGAATTAACCGATCGCAACAACGCCGCCGTGGTTCAGATCAACGGGGTTCGGGATCGCCTGCGGGTGCTACTGGTTAGCGGCGAGCCGCATCCCGGCGAACGCACGTGGCGCAATCTATTAAAGTCCGACAGCTCGGTCGATTTGGTGCATTTCACCATTCTGCGCCCGCCGGAAAAACAAGACCGGGTGCCGGTTAGTGAATTGTCGTTGATCGCATTTCCAACCCGCGAGCTGTTCTTGGACAAGATCGACGAATTCGATCTGATCATATTTGACCGCTACAAGCGGCGTGGAATTCTTCCGTCGCTTTATCTTGATAACGTGCGCCAATATGTCGAGGACGGCGGCGCCGTCCTGCTGGCGGCGGGGCCGGATTTTGCCACTGCTGACAGCCTGTTCCGCTCTCCCTTGGGTGAGATTATTCCAGCAGAACCCACGTCCCGCGTGCTGGAAGAAGGATTTCGCCCGGCAATTTCTGAACTGGGCAATCGCCATCCTGTCACCGAGGGTCTTGCTGGTTTTTCGCCTGAAACCGACGATGGGCCCGGCTGGGGTCGTTGGTTCCGCCTTATCGATGTGGTGGAAACATCTGGTCATACCGTAATGACTGGTATCGATGAGCGCCCGTTGCTGGTGCTTGACCGGGTTGGCGAAGGGCGCATCGCGCTGCTGGCATCAGATCACGCATGGCTCTGGAGCCGTGGGTTTGAGGGCGGCGGTCCGCAGTTGGAATTGCTGCGCAGACTGGCCCATTGGATGATGAAAGAGCCGGATCTGGAAGAAGAAGCGCTGTCTGCCAGCGCCGAGGGCCAGTCGATGCTGATAACGCGGCGGACGTTGGACAGCGGCGCGCGCGATGTCGAGATTACACAACCCGATGGTTCGACTGTGACGATGAGCATGGAAGAAGTCACACCGGGTCGGTTTCAAGCTGAATATTCTGGCCCTGATATTGGGCTGTACCGGTTGAGTGAAGGGGACATGAAGGCGGTTGTCGCCCTAGGCCCAAGCGCGCCACGTGAGTTTGAGGAAACCATTGCAACGGGCGCTAAACTGCAAGCGGCTCTGGGGCAAACCCGCGGTGGCATAATGGCGCTGGAAGATGGATTTCCCGACATAAGAACCGTTCGCCCCGGAAGACCAGCTGCGGGACGTGGTTGGATCGCTTACACGCCGCGCGACGCCTATATGACGGCAAACGTTAGCATCCGCTCGCTGATCCCGGGTTGGGTATTCCTGCTGGTCGCGGCGATGCTGTCGGTTGGCGCATGGTTGCGTGAAGGCCGAAGATAGGGTTACGGTTTCAGGGTCACTTGGAATGGCTTACCGACCCAACCATCGACGCTGCAATGGGCGCGAATTTCGACAGTTTCGGTGCCTGCAGGAATCGCAACATTGGACAGGCTGCGGGTAAATGGCTGCTCGGTTTCATGCGGATGCCGCAGTTCGCGACGTCCAAGAACATCACCCGAACTTGTCCTGATTTCCCAGCCATCGGCATAGTGCTTCCAGCCGGTGTCGGCGTGGCGCAGTGTAACAGCGAAGGTCCAGCTGCCACCGCGCCGCTCAGCCTGCACATTTTCGATGGTGATATCATCCGATTGGCTTGGCAGTGCGATTAAACAGGCCAGTATGGCTATCGTAACTGTGTATGGTTTCCTCATTGATCTATTTTGCACGAATTCCAGAAGTTTTGGATCACAATCGCGTAAAGCAGACCCGGACCAGACCGCTTGCCTGAACCTGAGGTTGGTTGTATTTTAGTCCCAACAACGGAAATGTGGGATCGCACAGATGGAAATGCCAACACCGCAGGCGGGAATTCTGGCCAATAAAGCGCGGCTGATCGAAATGTTGCAGGCTGTACTGCCTGCCGGCGCAGTCATTCACGATCCGGTAGAAACACGGGCTTATGAATGTGACGCGCTGACTGCTTATAAATGCCCGCCACTGGCGGCGGTGTTGCCAACATCGACGCAAGAAGTTGCCGCTGTGCTGCGGATTTGTCATGCGGAAAACGTGCCAGTCGTGCCGCGCGGCTCTGGCACGTCGCTGGCCGGGGGGGCGTTGCCGACGGCGGACAGCATCGTTCTGGGGGTTGCACGGCTCAACCAGGTTCTGGAAACCGATTATGACAACCGCTTTATCCGGGTGCAGACCGGGCGCACGAACCTGTCGGTAAGCGGCGCGGTGGAAGAGCGCGACTTTTTCTACGCACCAGACCCATCGTCGCAACTGGCCTGTGCCATCGCGGGGAATATCGCAATGAATTCCGGCGGTGCGCATTGCCTGAAATACGGTGTGACAACAAACAATCTGCTGGGCGTTACCATGGTTCAGATGGATGGCACGGTCGTAGAAATCGGCGGGGCGCATCTGGATGCGGGCGGTTTGGATTTACTGGGGCTGATCTGCGGGTCGGAAGGGCAATTGGGTGTCGTTACAGAAGCGACATTGCGGATACTGCCCAAGCCCGAAGGTGCGCGACCAGTTTTGATCGGCTTTGATTCAAACGAAGTCGCCGGGGCCTGTGTTTCTGACATTATCAAAGCCGGATTATTGCCGGTGGCGATCGAATTTATGGACCGTCCCTGCATCCGCGCGACCGAGGCATTTGTCGGCGCTGGTTACCCCGATTGCGAGGCGCTGTTGATTGTCGAGGTCGAAGGATCACCAGCTGAAATAGATGAACAACTGGGCCTGATAAAAGCAATTGCACGGGCGCATAACCCGGTTGAATTGCGCGAAAGCCAATCTGCCGAGGAAAGCGAAAAAATCTGGCTGGGCCGGAAATCGGCGTTCGGTGCTATGGGGCGGATAAACGATTATATGTGTCTGGACGGCACAATTCCGGTGTCCTCGCTGCCATTCGTTCTGAAGCGGATTGGCGAATTGTCGGGCAAATACGGGCTTGATGTGGCCAACGTGTTTCATGCGGGCGACGGGAATATGCATCCATTGATCCTTTTTGATGCCAACAAGCCCGGTGATCTGGAACTATGCGAGGAATTTGGCGCCGAAGTGCTGAAGCTTTGCGTTGAAGTCGGTGGCTGCCTGACCGGCGAACATGGTGTGGGCATCGAAAAACGTGATCTGATGAACGTGCAATTCTCCCACGATGATCTGGAGGCTCAGTTGCAGGTCAAAGATGTGTTTGACCCCAAATGGCTGCTGAACCCGGCCAAGGTGTTTCCGCTGGAAGCCACCCGAATACGGCGCGCGGCATGACGCCGAATTCTGAAAGTGATCTTGCCGAGATTGTAGCCTCTGCGAAACGTCCGTTGGCAATTCGTGGCGGCGGCACCCGGCCCATTGGGTCGCCCGTGGCCGGTGACGCGCTGTCGCTTGGCGGGCTAAGTGGGATCGAACTTTATGAGCCCGGCGCGCTGACGCTGGTGGCAAAATCGGGCACACCGCTGGCGGAAATTGAGGTAACACTTGCCGCCGAGGGGCAGCGCTTGGCATTCGAGCCGATGGATCACCGCGCCCTGCTGGGCACAAAGGGCACACCAACGATTGGTGGCGTTGTTGCGGCCAATGTCTCCGGGCCAAGGCGGGTGCAGATGGGGGCGTGCCGCGACTATCTGCTGGGTGTTCGGTTCGTGGATGGTGCGGGTCGCATCATCAAGAACGGCGGGCGGGTGATGAAAAATGTCACCGGCTATGATCTGGTCAAACTGATGGCCGGATCATATGGCACGCTGGGTGTGTTGAGCGAGGTTTCGTTAAAAGTTTTGCCGCAGGTTGAAACAGCTGCCAGCCTAGTAATTCAAGGCCTGAGTGATGCGCGCGCAATCTCGGCCCTTTCAACCGCTTTGGGATCCCCGTTTGAGGTAACTGGTGCGGCACATACTCATGATGAAAACGGAACCCCGGTTGCGCTCATCCGACTGGAAGGGTTCGAAAATTCAGTGACTTACCGTTCGGGGCGTTTGCGGGATCTACTAAAAACCTATGGTGAGGTTGAGATAGTCAGCGACCCGAATACCGTCGCCGCGCAATGGCAAAAAATTCGGGATGTTGAGATGTTCAAAGGGGATCCCCGCGATATCTGGCGATTGTCGGTCAAGCCTTCGGATGCACCCGGGTTGGTGGCGCGGATGCCTTTGGGACGTGACGTAACCTATGATTGGGGCGGTGGTCTGATCTGGGCTGCCTGCGCACCGGACACTGACCTGCGCACCCTTTTGGGTGATTTCGCAGGTCATGCAACTTTGATCCGGGCCAGCGCTGCCACAAGGGCAAGGATCCCGGCATTTCACCCTGAACCTGTGCCGATTGCGACGATCACAGCGGGTTTGCGCGCCAAATTTGATCCCCGCAGTATCCTTAACCCCGGGTTGATGGGGTAGCGATATGAAAACAGAATTTACCCCCGAACAAATGCGCGATCCGGCCATAGCGCAAGCAAATGAAATTCTGCGGTCCTGTGTGCACTGTGGATTTTGCACCGCCACTTGCCCCACATATCAGATTTTGGGCGATGAACTCGACAGCCCACGCGGGCGGATTTACCTGATTAAGGATATGCTGGAAAATGGCCGTCCGGCAGATGCCAAGACGGTGAAACACGTTGATCGGTGCCTGTCGTGTCTGGCCTGCATGACGACCTGCCCTTCGGGGGTGCATTATATGCATTTAGTCGATCACGCCCGTGCACATATCGAAAAAACCTATAAACGTCCGCTGTTTGAGCGTGTTTTGCGCTGGTCTCTGGCACGTATTCTACCCTATCCGGGTCGGTTCCGGTGGGCGCTGATTGGGGCGAAAATCGCGCGGCCGTTTGGCCGGTTGGTGCCCGATCCGCGTTTGCGGGCGATGCTGGATATGGCGCCCAAGAAAATCCCGCCGGTATCGCGCAATGATGACCCGCAGGTGTTTGGCGCTAAAGGCAAGCGCAAGATGCGGGTGGCGTTGATGACCGGGTGTGCGCAGAGGGCGCTGAATACGGATATCAACGACGCAACGATCCGCCTTTTGCGAAGGCTGGGCTGCGATGTGGTTGTTGCGCGCGGGGCAGGGTGTTGCGGCGCTCTGGTGCATCACATGGGCAAAGAGGGTGAAAGCCACCTTGCCGCGGCCGGAAATATCCGCGCGTGGTGCGGCGAGATGGATGGCGACGGGCTGGACGCGATCGTCATCAACACCTCGGGCTGTGGGACGACCGTGAAGGATTATGGGCATATGCTGCGCAACGATCCGCTGGCGGTTGATGCCGCGCGGGTGTCCGAAATTGCAATGGATATCAGCGAGTTGCTGGCCAAACTCGACTTTCCGGATCGGGATATGGGGCTACGGGTTGCCTATCACGCGGCTTGCTCTTTGCAACATGGGCAACAGATAACCAGCGCCCCCAAAGACTTGCTGCGCCGGGCGGGGTTTGAGGTTGTTGAACCGGCTGACGCGCATCTGTGTTGCGGGTCGGCGGGGACATACAATTTGCTGCAACCCAAGATTTCCGGGCAGTTGAAAACCCGCAAAATCGAAACGCTGGAAAATTGTGCGCCCCAGATCATCGCCGCAGGAAACATCGGGTGCATGATGCAGATCGGCAGCGGAACTGATGTTCCTGTCGTGCACACCGTTCAGTTGCTCGACTGGGCAACCGGCGGGCCGAAACCGCCCGAACTGTCCTTAATCGAGCCTTAATTCCGCCAAAGCCCCTGCCTATTCCTGTTCGGAACAACAGGAGCGCGCGTGCGAAAATTGCTGTTCAACGTATTGATCTGGGTGTTGGCCGCAACTGCGGCCAGCGGTGCCGACAGTTCTGCACTGAAAACCCTTACCACCGGCAATGACAGTCGCGGTTGGGAAGCCGTGGGTCGCCTGAACATGGGCGGGCGTTCGTTTTGCACCGGCGCTTTGATCGCACCCGATTTGGTTCTGACGGCGGCGCATTGCCTGTATAACCCCCAAAATGGCGAGTTGGTCCAAGCCGCGGAGATCGAGTTTCTTGCGGGCTGGCGAAACGGGCGGGCCAATGCATCCAGTCGCATAAAACGCGCAATCCCCCATCCGGATTTTAAATTCGCTCAAGGCGAGCGGTTCACACGGGTTGCCAATGATCTGGCCCTTTTAAGGCTGGGCCGGCCCATTCGCAAAAGTTCGGTTAAACCCTTTGAAACAGCCAAGCGGCCAGCCAAAGGCGCGCAGGTTGGTGTCGTGTCTTATGGCCGTGACCGAGCCGAAAGCCCCGCTTTGCAGGAGGTTTGCCATGTTTTGGCACGCCGCTCTGGGGCGCTTGTTCTATCGTGTGATGTAGAATTCGGATCGTCCGGCGCACCGGTATTTACGACCGATGAGGATGGCCGCGCGCGCATTGTTTCTGTGATTTCCGCCAAGTCGGATGTTTCAGGGCGTTCAGTGGCTTTGGGAACCAGTCTGGAAAAACCACTGGCAGACCTTCATGCGATCATGGCGACCAAGCCTGATAGCACGCAAGGGGTAAAACCCACTGCACGTGTGTTCACACTTGCCCCCGCGACCAAAGGGTCTGGGGCACGTTTTTTGCGACCGTAGCGAGAGGATGCAGATGTTGCGATTGCCAATAATTACACCGTTCATTGCCGCGATGGCGCTTGCGCTGCCACTTGCAGCACAGGACGCGCCATTGGAACGCCTGGACACTTGGGGCCGCAACCGTGGCTGGGAAGGCGTTGGAATTCTAATGGTCGGCGGAAACTCTTCCTGCACAGGGGCGATGATCGCCACGGACATTATTCTGACAGCGGCACATTGTTTGTTCGATCACGATGGCCAATTGGTGATGCCACGTCAGATCGAGTTTCGAGCCGGTTGGCGCGAAGGAAAATCAGTAGCACGTCGTTATGGCAAGGCTGCGATAGTGCATCGCGATTATGAAGGCGGCGGCCCGTTGACCAGCCGACAAATTCGCAATGACATCGCGTTGCTGCAACTGGCCGATCCAATTCTGTCTACTCATGCAGATCCTTTTCGCCCAGATAGCGGCATCGACGTGGGCCAGAATGTCAGCGTGGTTTCTTATGGGGCGGGACGAAATGATACCGCCTCGCGCCAGCGCTCATGCAATGTTCTTGAGGCACGCGATGGCGTCGTTGCGATGTCCTGTGATGTGGTGCCGGGTTCATCCGGATCACCGGTTTTCTCGACAACAAGCGGTAACCCACGGATTATTTCAGTTATTTCAGCGCTGGGTAAACTGAACGGGCGACAGGTGTCGTTTGGAATGGATATTCAGCGACCGCTGGCCGAATTGATGAAAGATTTCCGTGCGGGCATTGGTGTTTATCCCAAGTCTGTGACGCAAGCGCGCCGGATTAAGGTTGGCGGTAGTGACAGGATTGCCGGGGCTAGATTCCTTAAACCATAGACGACATTGTGGCCGCCATGATCCGTGTTCTAATTTCAAGCATCGTTGCCGTTGTTTTTAGCGGCCTTAGCGTATGCGCACAGGGCAGCGGTATCGATATGCGTGCTGTTGGCTTGCTTAGTTACGCATCGTCCGGTGGATGCAGCGCGACATTGATCGGGCCTGATCTGGTACTGACAGCGGCCCACTGCCTGATGTTGCCAGATGGTTCTGGCCCGCGCCCGCCCGACACGGTGTTTTTTCACCCATCAACGGCAACTGGTCGGATTGGAACTGCCGTTTCCAGCGCAGCGGTGATCGTGCATCCTGTATATCAAATGCCCGGCCTGCCGGAAAAGCGGCAAATTGGGCGCGATATTGGCATGGTTCGATTGTCGGCCTTGGTGCCTGAAACGATTGCCACACCTTTGCAGGTAACGACCCTGTCTGCCCCCATTTCATACGGATTCATAACCTCATTTCGCGGCTCAAACGGCGGCCCGGCCCGGCAACGTAAATGCCGCGTACTTCGGCGCGAAATCAGTGTTTTCTGGCTTGGTTGCCGGGTGCAGGGGGGCGAATCGGGTGCGCCGTTTCTGGTACGTGAAGGGGACTTCATTCGCGTGGCAGGCGTAGTTTCCAGTCGCGCGAATATCGGACGCCAGCCAATTGCGCTTGTCGTAGATTTGCGCAGCGGTTTTCTGGGGCTTCGCGAGGCCGCCCAATTCCCCTCCAAATAGATGTCCGTCCTTGAAAGCCAAAAAACCACACTTATCTGATGAGTGCGGGCGCCAAATGCAGGGCTCGCATCACCGCTCGTCCCGGATGGGAGAGCAAATATTGTTATCGCTCAATGGAGGATGACCCATGCGAAACTTTGATCTTGCACCGCTTTACCGTGCATCCGTCGGCTTTGACCAAATTGCTGACCTTATGGACCGGGTTCTGACGAACGACGTCGCCCAGCCCACTTACCCACCTTATAACATCGAAAAAATCGCCGATGACAGTTGGCGTATTTCAATCGCCGTCGCTGGCTTTAGCGAGGATGATCTGTCGGTTGAAGTCCGTGAAAGCGCGTTGATTATCGCTGCCAAGAAAGCCACAGAAGAAGGCAAACACACCTACCTTCATCGCGGCATTGCCACCCGCGCCTTTGAGCGCCGGTTCCATCTGGCAGACCACGTGCATGTTACCGGTGCCAGCCACGTTAACGGTATGCTGAATATTGATCTTACCCGCGAAGTTCCCGAGGCGCTGAAACCGCGCCGGGTTGAGATTGCCACTGGCGAAACGGTTGAGGGCAAAGCGGTCGAGTCCGCTGAAGTCTGATCCTAAGATGCTTCGATAGATTTTGGGGCGCGTGAAATTCACGCGCCCCTTTTTTTCTGCTCGATTTTTTGTCAGTCTGCCGACAAGCTTTTGGCAAGTCGCATGAGTGAGATCGCTTCAGCCCGATAGCCGAATTCATCCTCGCCCCGCGCCGTGCTGGCCATTGCAATTGCGTCGCCCCAGCTCCACTCGCCAAGATAGTCCGACCCGCGCAGCAATTGCCCGAACCCTGCGATGGCGGCCGAAAACTGCACATCGATACTGACCGGCGACATTTCCGGCAGGATTGGCATTTCGATCAGCGCACTGGTTGCTTCACCGGGTTTTTTGTAACGCAGGCGCAGGAACCCAAGCTCTGAAGACGTGTCATCAACCGCAGCTTCAGTCTGATAGCGCAGCGGATTGTTAAGCACCGCTTGCGACCCGGTTGGCGTGACTTCATAGATTGCTGTAACAGCGTGACCGGCGCCAATTTCGCCTGCATCGACCTTGTCATTGTTGAAATCCTCGCGCGCTAACGCACGGGTTTCATAGCCGATCAGGCGATATTCTGCGATCGTTGCTGGGTTGAACTCCACCTGAATTTTCACGTCATTGGCAATGGGAAACAGCGCGCCGGAAAGTTGATCGACCAGCGCTTTTTGCGCCTCGGTCAACGTGTCGATATAGGCCGCTTGCCCGTTGCCGTTCTGCGCCAACGCCTGCAACGTGGCATCATCCAGATTGCCCCGGCCAAATCCCAAAACCGACAGGTAAGTGCCACTGTCGCGCTTGTCGGCAATGAAGGTTTTCAGGGCGTCTGGGTCGGACAGGCCGACGTTGAAATCCCCATCCGTGGCCAGAATGACCCGGCTTACTTCGCCGTCTTCTGCCATTTTTTCTGCAACCGAATAGGCCTGTTGCAGGCCCTGCTGCCCGGCGGTTGACCCGCCTGCTTCCAATTGCTCAAGTGCGGCGATGATGGTGGCACGATCACCGGCACTGGTCGGTTCCAACGCCAACCCGGCGCTACCTGCATAGGTGACAATCGCGACCTGATCCTGTGGGCGCAACTGGCCGAGCATCAGCCGGAAACTTTGTTTCAGCAACGGTAATTTATCAGCGTTCTGCATCGAGCCGGACGTATCAATCAGGAAAACCAGATTAAGAGGTGGCCGGTCATCTATCGCTGGCATCTGCCCCTGCAATGCGATGTGAACCAGTTGCGTATCGGCGTTCCACGGCGTTTGCATGACGCTGACGGTTGGGCGGAACGGCGCGCCACCGGCATCCGGGGCGGCGTAATCATAGGGGAAGTAATTCACCATTTCTTCGACCCGCACGGCGTCGGTTGGCGGCAGAATACCATTTGAAAGCGATGAACGAACCACCCCGTAAGAAGCCGTATCAACGTCGATCGAAAATGTTGAAACCGGATCATCAATCGTGACGTTCAAATGGTTCGGCGCTTCGTTTGAAAAAGCTTCGGTATTACTTTGCGGCGTCGATGTTTCATATTCCAACCTGCGGGCAGGCATTGGCGCAATCCCTCCCGCCAGATTTGACCGGTGTTTGGAAAGTGATTGGCCGATTGCGGGGGTAGGGGCCGAAGATACAGCTGTATCCGCCAATTCCTGCAATATTACAGGCGCGTTCATAACCGGCTCTGCCGCAGGTATTTCTACGTGCGTTGCAGCATTGCCATCAACCTCCGACACCTTATCAAATGTATCATCCCGCAAACGGGTTCCCTGCGGCTCAGCCGGGCTAGGTAAAACCACATCCGGGGGCGTGAACAGGCTGCGACCTTGCGGTGAAATCACGATCAGCCCGAATGCAACAAGGGCGGTCGTTGCGGCCAGCCCGCCGCGTGTGGTGAGGGATTGGATCATTGTGCTTACTCCTGCCTTCAACCGCCCAACCACCGGGCGGTTTTCAGCAATAGGACGCGCGTCGGGCGCCAATCCTTGGAGAAGATCGAAATTTTCCATCGCTAAACGCATATTTTTGGCCTTGGCAGCCTGATCTGGCTCCGGCGTGGCAGCTTTCATCGCCGCGTTCAGTTTATCGAGGGTGTCGCTCATTGCCCTGCCTCCTGTTTTGCAAGGTATCGTAAATGTTTCTTGGCCTCTGATATGCGCCAGCTGATTGTTCCTTCCGAAACTCCCAGAACTTCGCCCGCTTCGCGGTGGGTGATTTCCTGATCCAGCACCAGTGCCACCGTTTCGCGCAGATCATCGGGCAGGGATGTCATCGCCTCGTTCAGCCAGACGACCTGCCCGGATGTTTCCGACTGTTCAGCCTTTATCGCGGTTTCCCATTCGCCCCAGCCTTGCGCCATACGCGCATGGGTCTGGGCCTTTCGTCGCCGGTCGTGGGCGGCATTAACCGCGACGCGGTAAAGCCAAGTGGAAAACTTTGCCTCGGCGCGAAATGCCCGCAGTTTGCTGGGTAATAGGGCGCAAATATCCTGCGTCAGATCCTCGGCCTCGGCGCGGCTGCCAGTCAGGCGAAAGGCCAGCCGAAACAGCCCGTCATAGCGTCGCTCTAACAGCAACGCGAATGCATCGCGGTCGCCGCTTGCGGCAGCTTTGGCCAAGGCCTCATCACTCGTTTTCATACGCATCACAATGGGTAGGACGGGGGCTGCGGGTCAATCCTTGGAAATTAATTCAAATTATTTAGGCGCAGTTTTTCGGTATGGGCCGCAATTGGCTTAACCGTGCCCGTCTGCGCGGCTATAGTCCAACCTAAAACCGGAGGAACCCACTTGGA
>JAHRVC010000083.1 GCA_019090885.1 Marinosulfonomonas sp. | reverse complement strand
GCGCGGGTCTTGCGATGGCAACGATGGATATCATCAAGCTTTATGGCTCTTCCCCGGCCAACTTTCTTGACGTTGGCGGCGGCGCCACCAAAGAAAAGGTTACCCAAGCCTTCAAGATCATCACCTCTGATCCGAACGTCAAAGGCATTCTGGTGAATATCTTTGGCGGCATCATGCGTTGCGATGTGATCGCCGAGGGCGTGGTCGAAGCGGTGAAAGAAGTCGGCCTGACGGTTCCATTAGTGGTGCGCCTTGAAGGCACCAATGTTGAAAAAGGCAAGGACATCATCCGCAATTCCGGTCTGAATGTGATCGCGGCGGACGATCTGAAAGACGGCGCTGAAAAAATTGTTGCCGCGGTGAAAGGATAATCTGATGGCCATTCTCGTAAACGAAAATACCAAGGTCATCTGTCAGGGCATTACCGGCTCTCAGGGCACCTTCCACTCTGAACAGGCAATTGCCTATGGCACCAAAATGGTTGGCGGTGTCACGCCCGGCAAAGGTGGCCAGACCCATCTTGACCTGCCGGTATTCAATTCCTGCCACGAGGCTGTGGCCACAACCGGCGCCAACGCATCGGTGATCTATGTGCCGCCGCCCTTTGCCGCCGACAGTATTCTGGAAGCGCTCGACGCGGAAATCCCGCTGATCTGCTGTATCACCGAAGGCATTCCCGTGCTTGATATGATGCGGGTCAAACGGGCGCTGGAAGGATCTTCCAGCCTGTTGATCGGCCCCAATTGCCCCGGTGTCATTACGCCAGATGCTTGCAAAATCGGCATCATGCCCGGACACATCCACAAACGCGGCTCGGTCGGCGTTGTTTCACGCTCTGGCACGTTAACTTATGAAGCAGTGAAACAGACCAGTGACAGCGGGCTTGGCCAATCAACGGCAGTCGGCATTGGCGGCGATCCTATCAAAGGCACCGAGCACATCGACGTGCTGGAAATGTTTCTGGCCGATGATGAAACCCAGTCGATCATCATGATCGGTGAAATCGGCGGTTCAGCCGAAGAAGAAGCCGCGCAGTTCCTGATTGATGAGGCGAAAAAGGGCCGCTCCAAACCCACAGCCGGTTTCATCGCCGGGCGCACCGCCCCTCCGGGACGCCGTATGGGCCACGCCGGGGCGATTGTCGCCGGTGGCAAGGGCGACGCCGAAAGCAAGATCGAAGCAATGCGCAGCGCCGGGATCATAGTCGCTGACAGCCCCGCCGAACTGGGCGAAGCTGTCCTGAAAGCTATTGGGTGAACATCAAAAGTGTGGGCAGCGCCCGAGCTGCCCCAACCCGCATGAGGTAACACCATGACCGAACAACCCACCAACGACACATTCCACGCCTCGTCTTTTTTGCAAGGGCACAACGCGGAATATATCGAGCAGCTTTACGCACGCTATGCGAACGACCCAAATGCGGTTGATGAGGCATGGCAGAGCTTTTTTCGCCAGTTGGGCGACAGTGAGGTTGACGCAAAGCGCGAGGCCGAGGGGCCAAGCTGGGCTCGGGCGGATTGGCCGCCGGTTCCCAATGACGATCTGACGGCCGCGCTGGATGGCCAATGGCCCGCAGACACGGCCGCCGCTGGCAAAAAGATCAAAGCCAAGGCCGTCGAAAAGGGCGTCGAGATGTCCGACGCCGGGGTCAAACAGGCGGTTCTGGATTCGATCCGCGCCCTGATGATTATCCGCGCGTATCGTATCCGCGGCAATCTGGTGGCGGACCTTGATCCGCTGGATATGCGCGACAAAACTCCGCACCCGGAACTTGATCCAAGATCCTACGGTTTCACTGATGCCGACATGGACCGCCCGATATTTATCGATAATGTTCTGGGGCTTGAAATCGCCTCGATGCGCGAAATTGTCGATATCGTAAAGCGCACCTATTGCGGCACGTTTGCCCTGCAGTACATGCATATTTCCAACCCGGACGAAGCCGGCTGGCTTAAAGAACGGATTGAGGGTTACGGAAACGAAATTCAGTTCACCCGCGAGGGTCGCAAAGCAATTCTGAACAAGCTGGTCGAGGCTGAGGGGTTCGAGAAATTCCTGCACGTCAAATATATGGGCGTGAAACGTTTTGGTCTTGATGGCGGCGAAAGCCTGATCCCGGCGATGGAACAGATCATCAAACGTGGCGGCGCACTTGGCGTCAAAGACATCGTCATTGGCATGCCGCACCGCGGGCGTCTGTCGGTGCTGGCCAATGTGATGGCCAAACCATTTCGCGCGATCTTTAACGAATTTCAGGGCGGTAGTTCTAAACCAGAGGATGTCGACGGTTCGGGCGACGTAAAATATCATCTGGGCGCGTCTTCTGACCGTGAATTTGACGGCAACAACGTCCACCTGTCGCTTACCGCCAACCCCAGCCACCTAGAGGCGGTGAACCCGGTTGTTCTGGGCAAAGCGCGCGCCAAGCAGGAACAGATGAACGATGTGGATCGCATTGGCTGTTTGCCAATCCTTCTGCACGGTGATGCGGCCTTTGCCGGTCAAGGTGTGGTTGCAGAATGTTTTGGCCTTTCAGGTCTTGTGGGCCACAAAACTGGCGGCACGATGCATATCGTTGTGAACAACCAGATCGGCTTTACCACTGCCCCGCTTTTCAGCCGGTCCAGCCCCTACCCCACTGATATCGCACTGATGGTTGAAGCACCGATTTTTCACGTGAATGGGGATGACCCAGAGGCCGTGGTCCATGCTGCCCGGATCGCCACTGAATTTCGCCAAAAATTCCACAAGGACGTCGTGATCGACATCATCTGTTATCGCCGCTTTGGCCATAACGAGGGGATCGAGCCGATGTTCACAAATCCGGTGATGTATAACCGGATCAAAAAGCACAAAACGACGCTGCAACTATATACCGAGCGGCTGGTTGCCGATGGCCTTATTCCTGAAGGCGAAATTGAGGACATGAAGGCGGCGTTTCAGGCCCATCTCAGCGAAGAATTTGAGATCGGGAAAGACTATAAGCCAAACAAGGCCGATTGGCTTGATGGCCGCTGGTCACACCTTGATCGCGGGCGCGACTATCAGCGCGGCCAGACCGCAATTCCCAAGAAAACCTTTAAAGAGGTCGGGACAGCACTGGCACATAAACCCGACGGCTACACGCTGCACCGCACAGTTGAAAAAATGCTGGCCTCCAAAGGCGCGATGTTCAAGACCGGAAAAGGTATCGACTGGGCAACAGCCGAGGCACTTGCGTTTGGGTCATTACTGACCGAGGGCCACCCGGTGCGCCTGTCCGGCCAAGACAGCACGTCCGGCACGTTCAGCCAGCGCCACTCTGCGCTGATCGATCAGACCAACGACAATCGTTACTATTCGCTTAACCATGTCAAAGCCGGGCAAGCGAAATACGATGTGATTGACTCGATGCTATCCGAATACGCGGTGCTCGGTTTTGAGTATGGTTTTTCGCTGGCCGAGCCCAACACGCTGGTAATGTGGGAAGCACAGTTTGGCGATTTCGCCAACGGCGCGCAAATCATGTTCGATCAGTTCATTTCGTCAGGCGAGGCAAAATGGCTGCGCATGTCGGGCCTCGTTTGCCTTTTGCCGCATGGCTATGAAGGTCAGGGGCCAGAGCATTCCTCGGCCCGCCTCGAGCGTTTTTTGACAATGTGCGGAGGCGACAACTGGATCGTTGCCAACTGCACGACACCTGCGAATTATTTTCATATCCTGCGTCGTCAAATCCACCGCAGCTATCGAAAACCGCTGATCCTGATGACGCCGAAATCCTTGTTACGCCATAAATTGGCCACCTCGGACGCGGCTGAATTCACGACCGGCAGTTCATTCCACCGTGTGTTGTGGGATGACGCGGAGAAGGGCAATTCTGACACTAAACTAGTGGCCGACAGCAAAATCAAACGCGTCGTCATGTGTTCTGGCAAGGTCTATTATGATCTTTTGGAAGAACGGGACGCGCGCGACATCAAAGATGTCTACCTTTTGCGGGTCGAGCAACTTTATCCCCTGCCCGCACAAAGCCTTGTCAAAGAACTAAGCCGCTTTAAGGGCGCGCAAATGGTCTGGTGTCAGGAAGAACCTAAAAACCAAGGGGCCTGGGCCTTTATCGAGCCGAACCTTGAATGGGTTCTGACCCGCATCAAAGCCAAAACCAAACGCCCGACTTACGTAGGCCGTAACGCTTCTGCCTCTCCGGCCACCGGGCAGGCAAGCCAGCATAAAGCACAACAATCCGCGCTGATCGATTCAGCGCTGAGCATCGAAGGGTAACAGAATGTCCGTAGAAGTCCGCGTCCCAGCATTGGGCGAAAGTGTATCTGAGGCAACCATTGCCACTTGGTTCAAACAACCCGGTGACGCCATCGCCGTTGATGACATGCTGTGTGAATTAGAAACAGATAAAGTCACGGTCGAGGTTCCATCACCTGTTGCAGGCACTCTGGGGGAAATTGTTGCCGCCGAAGGCGCAACGGTCGCCGTTGACGCGCTGCTCGCCACGATAAACGAAGGCGCGGCCACAGCACCGGCCGCGAAACCTGCGGCTGCGGCACAAACCGCTGCTACACCCGCAACTGCATCCAAGTCCAAAGATGTCGAAGACGCCCCTGCCGCCAAAAAAGCAATGGCCGAGGCCGGATTAAGCGCTGACAATGTCACCGGCAGTGGTCGCGATGGCCGGGTAATGAAAGAGGACGTGCAGTCTGCAATCGCCGCCGCGGTGCCAGCAGCCAGCGCCCCTGCAACCGCCCCCCGCGCACCAATAGCTGCCGATGACGCCGCCCGCGAAGAACGGGTCAAGATGACCCGCCTGCGCCAAACGATCGCGCGTCGCCTGAAAGACAGTCAGAACACAGCCGCGATCCTGACGACCTTCAATGAGGTCGACATGACCGAAGTGATGGCCTTAAGGAACCAATATAAAGACCAGTTTTTGCAAAAACATGGCGTCAAACTTGGCTTCATGTCGTTTTTCACAAAGGCTTGTTGTCATGCACTGAACGAAGTGCCCGAGGTCAACGCAGAAATCGACGGCACGGACATCGTCTACAAGAAATTCGTGCACATGGGCGTTGCTGCCGGAACGCCCTCGGGTCTGGTGGTGCCGGTCATCCGCGACGCGGACGCCATGTCATTTGCGGAAATCGAAAAGGCCATCGCCGAAAAAGGCGCACGCGCACGCGACGGCAAGCTATCGATGGCCGAAATGCAGGGTGGAACGTTCACAATCTCGAACGGTGGTGTCTATGGCAGCCTGATGTCCGCCCCGATCCTGAACCCGCCACAGTCCGGAATTCTTGGCATGCACAAAATTCAGGACCGTCCTGTGGCGATCAACGGACAGGTCGTGATCCGCCCGATGATGTATTTGGCACTAAGCTATGACCACCGGATCGTTGACGGTAAAGGTGCGGTGACGTTCCTTGTGCGGGTCAAAGAGGCGCTCGAGGATCCACGACGGTTGTTGATGGACCTTTAGAAGAGGTGCTGGAATAAGCAGATGCAGCTCATATCAAGTTTTTTCGTAGGAGAGCCAAATGGCAGACTATGACGTAATCATCATCGGTGCCGGCCCTGGCGGCTATGTCTGTGCCATCCGCTGCGCTCAACTGGGCCTTAAAACGGCTGTCGTTGAGGGGCGAGAAACCCTTGGCGGCACTTGCTTGAACGTTGGCTGCATCCCTTCAAAGGCACTGTTGCACGCAACCCATTCGCTGCATGAGGCGCAGCATAATTTTCCGGCCATGGGATTGAAGGGCAAATCACCTTCCGTCGATTGGAAGACAATGCTGTCCTACAAGAATGACGTGATTGGCCAGAACACCAAGGGCATCGAATTTCTTTTCAAAAAGAACAAAGTTGATTGGCTAAAGGGCTGGGGCAGCATCCCGGCCACCGGCAAAGTCAAAGTCGGCGATGAGGTTCATAACGCCCGAAATATCGTAATCGCCACCGGGTCTGAAAGCGCCTCGCTTCCCGGCGTAACGGTCGATGAAAAGGTGGTTGTCACTTCGACCGGTGCGCTGGAACTGGGCAAAATCCCCAAGAAACTGGTGGTAATCGGCGCTGGTGTGATCGGCCTTGAAATGGGGTCCGTCTATGCCCGACTTGGGGCCGAAGTTACGGTTGTGGAATATCTTGATGCAATCACACCGGGTATGGATGCTGAAGTTCAGAAGACCTTTCAGAGAATTCTGAAAAAACAGGGGCTGAAGTTCATAATGGGCGCCGCTGTCCAGGGTGTGGAAGCAACCAAAACCAAAGCAAAGACTACCTATAAACTGCGCAAAGACGACAGCGAACATGTCCTGGATTCTGACACAGTTCTTTTGGCCACCGGGCGCAACCCCTTCACTGACGGCCTTGGGTTAGAACAGCTTGGCGTCAAGTTGACAGAGCGCGGGCAGGTTGAAACCGATGCGCAGTGGAAAACGACTGTGCCGGGTATCTACGCCATTGGCGACGCCATTCAAGGGCCGATGCTTGCCCATAAAGCCGAAGACGAAGGAATGGCCGCCGCCGAAGTTCTGGCAGGCAAACATGGGCACGTAAACTATGGCGTGATCCCCGGCGTGATCTATACCTCCCCCGAAGTTTCTAGCGTCGGAAAAACTGAACAGGACCTGAAAGACGAAGGCCGCGACTATAAGGTCGGTAAATTTCCCTTTATGGGCAATGGGCGCGCAAAGGCTGTTTTTCAGGGCGAGGGTTTCGTGAAAATTCTGGCCGACAAAACATCTGATCGCATCCTTGGTGCACATATCATCGGCCCCGCTGCGGGCGAGCTGATCCATGAGATCTGCGTCGCAATGGAATTTGGTGCATCGGCACAGGATCTGGCGCTTACCTGCCATGCGCATCCAACCTATTCAGAGGCTGTTCGCGAAGCTGCACTTGCGTGCGGCGATGGCGCCATCCACGCTTAGGAAAATCACCGGTTCGGCTAAAATCACACCAGCCGGGCCCTCACGTTTAACGTCAGCCAACCAACATCCGCAGCCCGCCGGCGACATCGTTGCGGATCGCCAGTTTTAAGCCCTGCTCATCCCCTGCCCGCAGGGCCGTTAGGATCGCACGATGTTGAAAAGGGGCTTCGGTCCGTTGCATCCGACCGTATAATTTCCGCATCGTCGGCCCCAACTGCAACCAGACGGTTTCGAGCATTGCGAGCATCGCCGGGGCTTGTGCGCGTAAATAGAGTGTCCGGTGAAATTCCAGGTTTGCCCGGATATAGCCAACCGCATCGCCCTTGGCGACGACCTCTGACACATTTGAATTAATGGCCGAAAGCCGTTCAATTAGCGCAATATGTGCCCGTGGCAATGCTCGGCTTGCCAGCTCGGGCTCAAGCAATGCCCGCACTGCGGCCAGCTCTTCTATCCGCTCATTGCTTAGGTCAGGCGTACTAACGCGGCCCGAAGCGGACATGCTTAAAGCCCCTTCCGCCACAAGACGCCGCACCGCTTCACGCGCGGGTGTCATGGAGACATTAAATTCTTTGCCAATGCCGCGCAGCGTCAGCGCAATGCCGGGTTCCAGTTCGCCATACATTATTTGCACGCGCAGGGTGCGGTAGACCCTGTCATGGGCCAAGGGGACAGCATCGGAATTTCGTGTTTTATTGGGCATGAAGCATTGTGATCACGAATTTTCAACAGGGTCAATCGCCGAACCGATACGCGTGCAAATGCTTGCCATTGGTGCGCAACCACCCGCGCGGACCGTCAAAACCCGGATATATTTTTTCAACGAGGCTCCAATAGGCTGGCGAATGGTTCATTTCGCACAAATGCGCGACCTCATGCGCCGCGACATAATCCAGCACGGGCCTTGGAGCCATTACCAACCGCCAAGAAAACATCAGATTGCCGTTGCTGGTACACGAACCCCATCTGGACCGCGTATCACGCAATGTAATACGAGCATAAGGCCGCCCGGCGCGCTCAGAAAAAGTGTCGCAAGCTTCTGCCAGTCGCTGCCGTGCGAGTGTCTTTAAAAACCCAGCCAACCGAGCCGCTGCCCGATCCGGATTGCCGGGCACCAATAACGATTGGCCGTCATATCGAACAGACCGGGCCCGCGCCGAAATGATCGGGGTTTGCGTTCCTTCGAACAGAATCACACCGCCAATACACGGGGATATCGCTTCTGCCCGGTCGGCAAGGTTTAAGCGTATCCAGTCTTCTTTTGCCCTGACAAACTGTTCAATTTCGCGCAACGGCGTCCATCCGGGCGCAGTTGTCGTTACCCGACCATCGAGCTGAGAGACCCGAAGAGATATTCGTTTGGCACGTGGATTACGACGCATTGAAACGATAATATCCGGGTCACCCTCCAGTATCACTTTGTCCATTATTTCCGCCGAAACTGCATTTAGGACCAAACTTAACCCAGCGCCTGATGCGTTGCACTACCCACATGCGCCAATTTCAAAGCGAAAGCCTTTGACACCCCGCCACCATTGTGGCACAGCGCAGCATTCCTTGAATTTGTAGCCCGTAGAAAGGGAATTCACATGCCCAAAGATGAATGGGGCGTAAAGCGGATTTGCCCGACCACGGGTCAGCGCTTTTACGATCTGAAAAAGACACCGATCATCAGCCCGTATACGGGCGAACGCGTGGTTTTAGACGCCAATACGCGCACGCGTGTTGCAGCCGTCGAAAAGCCGGAAGCAAAAGAAGAAGCCGACGATCTGACGGACAACGTCGACCTGCTTGATGACGATGACGACGCTTCGGATTCTGATAGCAGCGATGAGCTTTTGGAAGACGACGACGATGACACGGTGTCTCTTGACGAGATTGCCGACGTTCCAGCTGACGATGACGAAAACTGATCTAAATGGCGGAGATTATTCCCTTGAAATGATTTTCGCCATTTCATAGACACACCAAGCGAAGGGCATGCCCTTCGCAAGATGGGGCCTTAGCTCAGCTGGGAGAGCGCTTGCATGGCATGCAAGAGGTCAGGGGTTCGATCCCCCTAGGCTCCACCATATCTCATTAAATCAATGCCTTAGTGGTTGTTTGCGCCCGGTGCGACAAACAAGTGAGACATTGTACGTGCATAACCCCTCATATCTGAGCTTATCCAGACACGGCATTTGGTACTTTCGCTGGCCCATCCCTAGTCATATTCACCCAAACTCAAGAGCTACTGACATCAAGGTGTCTCTCGGCACACGAATACCGCAGGTAGCAAGACAACTTTCCCGTGTATTGGTATGTGCTGGACAATCGGCGTTAATGTCGGCATCGCAACAAACCATGCGCTATGATGATATCCGCAAACACGTCCGGGATGACTTCATCAACTCCCTCTCCAAATTCAAGGAAAGGGTGTCGGTTGATGGTCCTATGGAAGGCTCGCGCTTGGACAGCCTGAAAGCTTCTAGGGAGCTTGCTGACGAGCCGCTAGACGACTACCTAGACATCACCACCCCGGACGGCGGAGACGCCCTCCTGAGGGATTTCTGCGAGCGCAGGGGCATCACAGATGATCTATCTCCGGACGCCCGAATGTTGGTGCAGCAAGAGCTGCATAAAGGGTACAAATCTTTTCTCGATGAGGCGATCAAGTTCAATGCCAGCTTCAAAGGTATCGACTTGAAGCCGGGGGCACTCGTACGACCAGCATGTCCGTCGTCAGAGTTTTTGGTTCCAGAGGCTGCGTAAATTAAGCGAGTATCTGGCTCATCTGGTTGGTTTCATTATGCGGCGAGTTTG
>JAHRVC010000082.1 GCA_019090885.1 Marinosulfonomonas sp. | reverse complement strand
GGTGCCCATGTTGAATTGCAGATAGACCAGTTCAAACGGAAATATTCCCTATGCGGTGGTCGCGCCAACCCGGCGCAATGGGACATTGCTGTTCTGCGTGAAGACGCCGGGCGAGGTGGCTCAAAACTGATCCATGATACCCTGAAACCGGGGATGTCTGTGCAGGTGCGCGGCCCGAAAAACCATTTCCGTCTGGATGAAACGGCCGATCATTTTGTGTTGGTGGCCGGGGGCATTGGCATCACGCCGATCCTGACGATGGCGGACCGGCTTAAGGAATTGGGCAAAGACTATGATCTGCACTACGCCGGGCGCGCGCGTGATACGATGGCGTTTCTGGATCGGCTGGAACAGGACCACGGCGAACGCCTGCATCTTTATGCCAAATCCGAAGGTCTGCGGATGGAATTGCCGGCGCTGTTAACAGGGATTTCGCCCGAGGCGCCGATTTATGCCTGCGGCCCGGATCGCCTGCTGGACGAATTGCAAGGGCTTACTGGTGATCATCCGGGGGGCCTGCATTTTGAACATTTTGCGCCCGCCGATCTGGCGCTTGATCCAAGCAAGGAACATGACTTTGACGTGGTGCTGAGTGACAGCGACCTGACCGTGCATGTGCCCGCCGACAAGACCGTTCTGCAAGCGCTGCGGGCGGTCGGGTTCGACGTGACCAGCGATTGTGAAGAAGGTATTTGCGGCAGCTGTGAAGTTGCGGTTCTGGACGGGGAAATCGACCACCGTGACAAGGTGCTGACCAAGGCCGAGCGTGACAAGGGCGACAGGGTGCTTGTCTGCTGCTCGCGGGCATGTGGTAAAAAGCTGACGCTGGCGCTTTGAACGTGGGATTATTCCGCTAATCGGGTGAGGAAGGTCATCTATGGCAACGGATATAAACGCGTCGCGCGATCCGGATTTCACCGGTCAGGTGGTGATTGTAACCGGCGCCGGGCAGGGGATCGGCCGGGTCTATGCACATCGGTTTGCGCGCGCCGGGGCGCAGGATGTCGTAGCCGAGATCAATACCGATCAAGGCCGCGCGGTGGTTGATGAAATCACCGGCGCGGGCGGCAAGGCGGTGTTTTGTAGCACGGATGTCGGCGACCCTGCTTCGGTCGATGCGATGGTGGAACAAACGTTGGCAAATTTTGGCCGGATTGACGTTCTGATCAATAACGCAGCACTTTACACCGCGCTGACCCGCGCCACATTCGACGCGTTGCCGCTGGATGAATGGGATGCGGTGATGCGGGTCAATGTCACCGGTCCTTACCTGTGCGCGCGCGCCGTCGCCCCTGCGATGCGAGCGGCCAGATATGGGCGGATCATCAATATTTCTTCCGGCACCGTCACCATGGGGCGGCCCAATTTCCTGCATTATGTCACCTCAAAATCTGCGGTGATCGGCATGGCGCGCTCATTGGCGCGCGAATTGGGCGAATTCGGGGTCACCGTGAATGTCGTTGTGCCCGGCCTGATCCGAACCGAGGTTGATGCCGCCGGTGCCACCGATGCGGTCTGGCAAACCATTCTGGATCGCCAGTGCTTAAAGCGTGAAGGCACGCCCGATGACATTGCAGATGCGGTTTTGTTTCTGGCGTCAGCCGCAGCTGGATTTGTAACGGGTCAGTCATTAGCCAGCGATGGCGGGGCGACGCATCTTTAGGCTTTCTGCTTGTGCAATGCCCGGATAAACAGCCACTAATTCACCTCATAAAAGGGCCGCGCCATGCAAGTAGGAATTTATACATTCGCCGAGTCAGGTGTGGATTCCATCACCGGGCAAAAGATCAGCCCGTCGCAAAGGCTGCGTAATCTGGTCGAGGAAATCGTGCTTGCCGATCAGGTGGGGCTGGACGTGTTTGGGTTGGGCGAACACCACCGGGCCGACTATGCGGTTTCGGCAACTGCCGTCGCACTGGCAGCCGCCGCAACCCAGACCGAACACATCCGCCTGACCAGCGCCGTTACGGTTCTTAGCTCGGACGATCCGATCCGGGTGTTCCAACAATTTTCCACTCTGGACAATCTAACCCGCGGGCGCGCCGAGATCATGCTCGGGCGCGGCGCGTTCGTGGAATCCTTTCCACTGTTTGGCCATGACCTGAATGATTACGACACGCTATTCGCCGAAAAAATGCAGGCCCTGATTGCGATCAATGAGGATGAGGTTTTCAGCTGGCCCGGCACCAAACATCTGCCAGCGGTGGACGGGCGCGGTGTTTACCCACGCCCATTTGCGGGGCCCATGCCGATCTGGATCGGCGTGGGCGGAACACCGCAATCGGCGGCGCGGGCAGGTGCACTTGGCCTGCCGCTGGCACTTGGGATTATCGGTGGTGAACCGGTCCGGTTTAAACCGCTGTTTGATCTTTACCGCAAATCGGCCGAGCAAGCCGGGCATGATCCGGCGCAGCTTGAAACCTCGCTGAATGTGCATGGGTTTGTTGCGAAAACCAGCCAGCAGGCGCGTGACATTTACAGCGGTCCGCATAACGAAGTCATGACCCGGCTAGGCGGTGAACGCGGCTGGCCACCTGCGACGCGGGCGCAGTTTGACGCCTCTGCCAGCCCGACCGGCGCGCTGTTCGTCGGTGGCCCGGCTGAGATGACGGATAAGATTCTGGCCCATCACGAAATATTCGGTTTCACCCGAATTATGATTCAGATGGCCATTGGTATCCTTGATCATAAATCAATGATGCAGGCGATTGAAATTCTGGGAACCGAGGTCGCGCCAGCGGTTCGCAAAGCGCTTGGGCCCAAACCCCAATAAGCGCAAGGTTTTATGGTGACTAAGGATTGGCGGCTTGCATGTGTCCGCCGTCCTTACATCAGCATATCGTCGCTGACTTCCTTTCGCGCTACCAGCATGCTGCACTCAAGGTGGTCCATTACATAAGCCGCAACCGAACTGTGAAACCAGCGCGAAACCGGCCCCTGTTGGCGGTGGCCGATTATGACCAGATCGGCGCGGATCTGATGGGCTATTGCGCAAATTCTTTCGCCCGGATCACCCGTTTCCAAACGGGACGACGCAGTGAAACCCATTTTCGCAAGCCGGGCTACGCCAGTCTCTAGCACTGCCTGATAATCGTTTATCTGGTGCTCGGCCGCACCGGGCCCAGCCGTGCCGCCCATTGTGATACCAGCCGACAAGTCTACAACGGCCAGCAGGCAGACTTCGGCATTGGTAATCTGGGCCATCCGAGCGCCTTCACGCAGGGCAAGGCGGCCCTCTTCTGATCCGTCGTAGGCGAGCAAAACTGTGTTGTACATTGTAGCCCCGTTTTACAGTTGCGAAATCGATTTCTCCTATATAGATAGCACGCTATTAAATAGCAGGCAATCGAATGGCGATCGGGCTGGAATTCACAAATGATCTGGCACGGGTGGCACGCCGTTGGCGCACCCGGCTGGATAAGCGGTTTCGCGAACTGGGGCTTACTCAGGCGCGCTGGATGGCTTTGTGGGTTTTGTCGCGTTCGGGGCCGATGACACAACGTGATCTGGCCGAGCAACTGGGCATCGAAGGCCCGACGCTGGTGCGTCAGTTGGACGGGTTGGAAAAGCAAGGCTTGATTGAGCGGCGTTCAGACGATCAGGACCGGCGGTTGAAATGGATTCATCTGACCGACAGTGCCGCGCCTTTGCTAACGGAAATGGCCGATGAAACCGAAGAAATCCGGCGCGATGTGCTGGCCGATATCCGGCCTGAAGATTTGCAGGTCGCCCAGCAAGTGTTGAGCGCAATTGCGCTAAAATTGGAGACGTAAGATCGTGACGACAGCTAAGAAGCCCCGCAAATCGGCGGCGGCGGGAAACAAAGTAAAAACCGCAACGATTGACGCCACACCAGAACCGGCCAACACGCCGGATCTTGAGCCTGTGAACGAAGCGGTTAACCAAGCGCCCGTTGAAGCCCTGCCGGAAACGGTTCCGGCAGAAGCACCCCAAGAGGTGCCGGAACAAGTGGCACAGCCAGCACCAGCCGCAGAGGCGGAAAAACCGACAATTCCGCGCGCACCCGGCCCGATTAGCCGGTTCTTTGGTGCGATCAAAAAAATACTGCGGGCGGTCATATTTTTGGTGATCGTGGCTGCGGCAGCTGTGTTTAGCAAAGACTGGTTGGTGGCGCGTTGGGCGCATGTGTCAATTAACGACGCCCGTGTCGCGGTGGCCCTGATTACCGTCAGCAGCGAAGTTGGCGGGCGTGTCGTCGCGGTGCCGGTAACTGGCGGTGATGCCGTTGCCAAAGGCGCACTTATGGTCGCCATCGACGCGCAAAAGGCCGAGTTGCTGTTGCAGGGTTTAGATGCCCGGCTGACCGGCCTAACAGCCCATCAGGCACAGTTACGCACGCAACAGGATATGATCCGCACACAGGTGGCCAGTCGTCTTGCCGCCGGTCGCGCGCAGCTTGATGCTGCAAAAGCCAACCACGAAGCCAGCATTGCCGCCTTGCGCAATACGCAAAGCCGGTTTGACCGGGTCAACGAATTGGCGGCCCGCGCGATCACCTCGGCGCAGGTTCTTGAATCGGCGCAGACAGCCCTTGATACCGCGCTGCAAAAAGAAATATCGGCCAATGCGGCGATTGCGACTGCGACGGCCAATTTGGCGGTCATTCAGTCCGAAGAGGCGCGCATAAGCGTGCTCGACCAGCAATACGCCACACTGGACGCCGAACGCGCAGCTTTAATGGCCGAGCGGGCACAGCGTCAGATCGACCTGTCACGCCGTGAAATCAGCGCGGCCTTTGATGGCGTGGTTGATCGCACCTTTGTTGATCCCGGCGAATATGTTTCACCCGGCACGCGGCTGTTGCTTTATCACAATCCGGGCGAGGTCTGGATCGATGCCAACGTTAAAGAAACCGAGTTTCGCAAGATCGCCATCGGGGCCCCTGCAAAGATCACGGTGGATGCCTATCCGGGGCAGGAATTTCGTGGTGAAGTAACCCGTCTTGGTGGGGCTGCAACCAGCCAGTTTGCGCTGCTGCCTAGCCCGAACCCAAGCGGCAACTTCACCAAGGTCACGCAGCGCCTGCCGATCCGTCTTTCGATTGAGACTGAAGGTGTCAAATTGCGTCCCGGCATGATGGTAGAGCTGAGCATCGATGTCACCGATTGAAGTTCTGTTTAAGCGCTATGGCCCAGCCTATCGCTGGTGGGCCACACTGACGGTGATGCTGGCAACGATCTCGGTCGTGTTGTCGACAACCATCGTGAACGTGGCAATTCCGGCCGTGATGGGGGCATTCGGGGTCAGCTCGGTTCAGGCGCAGTGGATTTCCACCGGGTTTCTGGCGGCGATGACGGCGACAATGCTGCTTGGCGACTGGGCTGACAAGGCAATCGGCCAACGGCTGACGATGAATATCGCGATGGCGGTGTTTATGTTCGGTTCGGTGCTGGGCGGGCTTGCGCCCAATGAAACCGTGTTAACCCTTGCGCGCGTCATTCAGGGGGCTGCGGCCGGTGTAACCCAGCCGCTTTCGATGATCCTGTTATTCAGCGTTTTCCCGCCCAACAAGCGTGGCGCGGCGATGGGAATTTTCGGCATCGGCGTGGTTCTTGCCCCGGCAATCGGGCCATGGGTCGGTGGCTTGCTGATTGATGCGTTTGACTGGCGCTATGTGTTTTATCTTGGCCTGCCACCGGCGGGACTGGCGATGGTCATGTCGAACCTGTTCCTGCCGGGGCGCGCCGAAAGCGGCCCGCGCCCGGCATTTGACTGGACCGGGATGGGGATACTTTCGCTGTTCCTTGCGGTGTTGTTAAACGCGCTGACAAACGCGCAGAGGATGGGTTGGACGTCTGACCCGATCCTGTTTCAGTTCGTCATCGCGGCTATTGCGGCGGTCGGCTTTGTTTATTGGGAACTGCGCACAGACAAGCCGATGCTTGATATGCACCTGTTCAAGAACGTGCCGTTTGTGGCCGCGTCGGTGGTGTCCTTCATCATGGGCGCGGGGATGTTTGGCTCAACCTACCTGTTGCCGGTATTCGTGCAGACAATTCAGGGCATGACGCCGACGCAGGCGGGCCTGCTGCTGATGCCTGCGGGGTTTGTGCTGGTCTTGGTGTTCCCGATCGCCGGGCGGATGTCGGATGCCATGCCCGCACCGCTGCTGATCGGCGTCGGGATGGCAGTATTTGCATGGTCGTCGTGGCTTACGGCCTCGGTCGACGTGAATACAGGTTTCTGGGCGCTGGCATGGTGGACGATCCTGTCACGCGTCGGGCTGGGGCTGGTGTTTCCGGCAATCTCGGCCGGCTCGCTTGCGGTGTTGCGACCCGATCAGGTCGGGCAGGGATCGGGGGCGATGAACTTTATCCGTCAGCTTGGGGGGGCCTTTGGCGTCAACCTGCTTGTGGTGATAATGGAGCGGCGCACGATCATGCATGCGGATGCTTTGGCGGCGACCCAAACCAGTGATAACTCGTCCTCAATGGCGCTGTTGGCCGAGGTCGCGCGAATGCTGCACGGTGCGGGTCTGCCTGATATTCAGCTTTTCCCGGTGGCGGCAGGGTTTCTTGCACGTACGGTGATCATTCAGGCCAGCACCGCCGCCTTCAGGGACGGGTTCCTGATTTTGACGGTCGTGTTTCTGGTTGCGCTGATACCGACATGGATGATGCATCGCGCCGGTCGTAAGAAAAAAGCTGCCCCGCCGGTCGAACCGGTCCGCAAAAAACCGCAGAAGACTGCCGCTTAACTGACTAAGGGGTCAGGCGGTGCAGCTGGCACCACCAAGAACGCAGAATTTTGCGCAATGTGGATGGTTCAGATGGACCGGGCGCTCGGCCTGTTCCAAAGTTTCGCCAAGCTCAAATTCCGCTGAATAGGCCAATAAAGTGCAGGCAAGAACCGTTGGCGTATCGGCCCCTTTGCGCTTTACCACCATACGGGATGACGAACACATAACCTGATCTGGTTTCTTGTTTAATATATCCCAACAAGCCGTTGTTATTTCGGGAACATCAGCCTTTTCATCCATCTCAGGGAACAGCACAGTCTGGCCGGGATCAAAGGCGTCAATTTCAAACCCGTTGGCGCGATAAAGCGCATCAAAACCGGCGCGCGACTGGTCTTGGGTTTCGTCCCACATCGTGCGCCCGGCAACGGTCATCGAAATACCGGTGTCGCGCAGCCATTTCATGCCCTCTAACGTGCGTTCAAATGCGCCAATGCCGCGTTCTTTGTCGTGCAGTGCGGCTGACCAGTGATCGACCGACATCCGCAGCGTCAACTGGGGCCCATAGGTCGCATGCAGTTGTGCCAACCCTTGCCGCATTTTGGGGCGCATCATCGGTTGCATAGCATTCGTCAGGATCAAAACCTCGTATCCCGCACTCAGGCAAGCCTCGGTCATGGTGATAATTTCCGGGTTCATAAACGGCTCGCCGCCGGTAAACCCAATTTCGCTCACGCCCCAGTTACGTTCTTTTAACTGACCTAAAAAGTCGCGAACCTCGTCGGCAGTTATGTAAACCAGCCGGTCGTTGCTTGGCGAAGACTCAATATAGCAATTTTCACAGGTAATATTGCACAGCGTCCCGGTGTTGAACCACAGTGTTTGTGGATTACTCAGCGCCACATGCGCACGTTCCTGGCCATCCGCAGTTATCTCTGGATGTTCGAACTTTGCCAGCGCTTTAAGGTCAAATACTTGATTATTCATATCAATCCGGGGTCCTTGCCTGTCGTGCGCTATAGCTATAGTGCAGAAATTGCGCTGAAAACCCCAAGACTTCGCCCTGACGCGGTTGTGATGCTTGGTGTGAGTGCTAGACTTCGACAGGCGTAGGCCGTACTTACAATCTGTTTGCGCTAACAGTAATTGGAACTGATCTTATGGTGTCTCGCGTTATCCCGGTGGATAGTTTTGATCTGGTGATCTTTGGCGGCACGGGTGATCTTGCGCGGCGCAAGATTTTCCCAGCGTTGTATCGGCGCTTTATATCTGGCCAGATGCCCGAAGGTTCCCGTATCATTGGCGCTGCCCGGTCTGACCACAACGCACTTGAATTTCGCGCGCTCATTGGCCAAGCGATCCGCGAGTTTGGCGGGGCCGCAGCGCAAATTGACAATAAACTCAAAGAGTTCCTGGATAATCTGGACTATGTTACCATCGACGCCAAAGGAACGAACGGCTGGTCTGAATTAGCGGGGATGGTCCGCAAAGATCTGGTAAATGCCTTCTATTTTTCAGTTGCGCCCAGTCTGTTTGGCCCTCTTGCAGAGCGGCTGCATGCGCATAACTTAGCCGATCAAACCAGCCGGATCGTGGTGGAAAAACCATTTGGTCGTGATCTGAAAAGCGCCAAAGAATTGAACGCAATTCTGGCGCTTCATTTTGATGAAGAGCAGATTTACCGAATTGATCACTACCTTGGTAAGGAAACGGTTCAAAACCTGATGGCCGTGCGCTTTGGCAATATTCTGTTCGAGCCGCTTTGGAATAGTCAGTATGTGGACCACATTCAGATTACAGTGGCCGAAACTGTTGGTGTCGGCGGGCGCGGTGGCTATTACGATAAATCCGGCGCGATCCGGGATATGATCCAGAACCACTTGATGCAACTGCTGTGTCTGATTGCGATGGAACCGCCCAGTCGTTTTGACCCCAACAGTGTTCGGGACGAAAAATTAAAAGTTATCAGGGCTTTGGAGCCGGTTGTTCCTCATCATATAGTGCGCGGCCAATATGATGCGACACAAACTGAACCGTCCTATCGCGACGATGCCGGCGACCCCAAAAGCCGCACCGAAAGCTTTGTGGCGCTCAAGTGTGAGATTTCAAACTGGAGATGGGCGGGCACGCCGTTCTATCTGCGCACCGGGAAAAAGCTAAAGGCACGCGCCAGCGAAATTGCCGTCGTCTTCAAGGATGCCCCGCACGCAATTTTTGGGCAAGAAGCAGGCCGCCATCGCAATATTCTGATAATTCGTTTGCAACCAAACGAGGGCATGACGCTTGGGGTGACCATTAAAGAGCCAGGCCCGGGCGGGATGCGGTTGGTCGACGTTCCGCTGGACATGACGTTTGCCGACGCACTTGGCCCAGAGGCCGCCGAGGCACCGGATGCTTATGAACGCCTGATCATGGATGTGGTCCGCGGCGATCAAACGCTGTTTATGCGTGGGGATGAAGTCGAGGCTGCGTGGAAGTGGACGGACCCGATTGTTCAGGGGATCGCCGAGCGCCATGATGTGCCCAAGCCCTATAAGGTTGGCACTTCCGGCCCCGATGACGCAAACCTGTTGTTGAAGCGGGATGGTCGTGAATGGCGGGAGATCCGAGAATGAACTTTATTGAATACGCCGACCGCGAGATGATGATGATTGATCTGGCGAATATTCTGGCAGCAGAGTTGACGTCAACATTGATGCATGAAGATCAGGCCTTATTGGTGGTGCCGGGTGGAACGACTCCGGGCCCGATTTTTGATGTGCTGTGTGCGGTTGATTTGGATTGGGCGCAGATTTCCGTGATGCTAAGCGATGAAAGATGGGTGCCAGAGGTCTCGCCCCGTTCCAACACACGCCTTCTGCGCGAGCGTTTGTTGATCGAGAGGGCTGGTGCGGCGCGATACCTGCCGCTTTATTCCGAGGCGGAAAAACCTGAGGAAAAGCTAAGTGAATTGGCGGCGGGTCTTGCCCCCAAATTACCGATATCAGTTTTGTTGCTTGGGATGGGGGACGATATGCACACGGCTTCAATATTTCCGCAAGCTGACAAGTTGGCCCAAGCACTTGCCCCGGATGCACCACCGCTTTTGGCAATGCGCGCGCCCGGCGCGCCAGAGCCCCGTGTTACCCTGTCGGCCCGTGTGCTCGATAACGCGCTGGCCAAACATGTTGTCATTACCGGTCCACAAAAGCGCGCCGCATTGGAGCGCGCGGTGGAAATCAACGATCCGCTCGCCGCACCGATCTGTGCCGTTCTGGGGGGCGCAACCGTGCATTGGGCGCTATAATGGGCTGGCGTGCGCTGAAAACTTATCAAGTTGCAAATGAAGACAGGCAAATACTTGACCTGTTTGACGCCGACCGGGCGGCTGCGTTTTCTGTTCGCGCTGACGGAATTCTGTTTGATTACTCCAAGACCAGTCTGGATATCACGGCGCGTGACATGCTGCTGGAGCTTATCGACGAAACCGGATTAACTGAGCGCCGTAAGGCAATGTTTTCCGGAGAAAAAATAAACGAAACTGAAGATCGAGAAGTGCTGCACACTGCCCTGCGTAATCTGGATGGCGGACCGGTAAAGGTTGACGACAACGATGTTATGCCGGGGGTGCTGAACACCCTGGACCGGATGGCAAAGTTTGCCGAGGGGATACGTTCGGGTGCCATTCATCCCGGCGGTGGCGGGCGCTTCACCGATGTGGTCAATATCGGCATCGGCGGCTCTGATCTGGGGCCGGCTATGGCGACGCTGGCGCTGGCCCCTTACCATGACGGGCCGAGCTGCCATTTTGTGTCCAACGTGGATGGCGCGCATATTCACGATGTTCTGGCTGGGCTTGATCCGGTTTCAACGCTGGTGATCATCGCGTCCAAGACCTTTTCCACCATCGAAACGATGACCAATGCGACCCACGCGCGCAACTGGCTGGCAAAGCGGATCGGGGCTGATCAGGTCGGGGGGCATATGGCGGCGGTGTCATCTGATTTAGTTAAGACAACCGCCTATGGCATTGATTCGGACCGTGTTTTTGGATTTGAAGATTGGGTTGGCGGGCGCTATTCACTGTGGGGGCCGATTGGGCTGTCGCTGATGATTGCCATCGGGGATGAAAATTTTCGCGACTTCCTGCGCGGCGCGCAAGCGATGGACCGGCATTTTCAGACGGCACCGCTGGCGCAAAACATGCCGGTGATGCTGGCAGCCGTCGGCTTGTGGCACAATCAGGTTTGCGGCTACGCCAGCCGGGCGGTTTTGCCCTATGACCAGCGCCTGTCGCGCTTGCCTGCCTATTTTCAGCAGTTGGAAATGGAAAGCAACGGTAAGCGGGTGGCGATGGATGGCAGCGACCTGAGCATCGATTCCGGCCCAATTGTCTGGGGCGAACCGGGCACCAACGGGCAGCACGCGTTTTACCAGCTGATCCATCAGGGAACCCGCGTCGTGCCCTGCGATTTCATGTTGGCAGCACAAGGTCATGAACCCGACCTTGCCGATCAACACCGCCTGCTGGCAGCCAATTGTCTGGCCCAGTCTGAAGCTTTGCTAAAAGGCCGCTCGCTGGATGAAGCCCGTGAAATCATGGCCACGAAAGGGTTTGAAGGTGACGCGCTGGAACGTCAGGCCCGCCACCGTGTTTTCCCCGGCAACCGCCCCTCAACCACCCTGCTTTACCCAAAACTGACTCCCTTCGTGCTGGGCCAGATCATCGCGCTTTACGAACACCGCGTGTTTGTTGAAGGCGTGGTTTTCGGTATCAATTCTTTCGATCAATGGGGGGTTGAGCTGGGCAAAGAACTGGCCGTGGCGCTGGAGCCGGTTGTTGGCGGCCAGGAAAGCGCTGCGGGAAAAGACGGATCGACCCAGATGCTGGTCGCGTTTCTGCAAAGCATTTAAAATGGGCGGGCTATGCCCGCATTAGATATGAATTCCTGGCTGGGAATTCGATTTGGTGCGCCTGAAAAATCAGTGATGTTGGAGCGGGTGAAGGGAATCGAACCCTCGTATTCAGCTTGGGAAGCTGCTGCTCTACCATTGAGCTACACCCGCGCACTTGGCTGACCTAGCCATTCACCCGGTTTACGTCAAGCCAGTGGCAGAAACGACATTTCCAACCGAAATGTGCCCCAGAGGATATGCCACACCAGGTAATAGCTTAGCCGAAAAGTGATGGTGGCTGCGAAACCATCGCGCCGCAACAAAGCCAGTTGCACAAGGTTAAAGGCAAACAGGTGCAGGACCAGATAGGTGTTTCGCCATGCCGGGATATCGGCCTGCTGGTCCGCCATCAGTTGAAAACCCGGCTCCAGCGAGGCGACGACAATGGCCATGATCCAGTAAATCCTTTGAGGTGCGGCGGTTGCAGGGTTCAGCCGGGAACCGATCCACAAAAGGGCCACGAGCGGGAGCAGGTGAAACAGAATCTCAACCACCTGCGCTATGGCGAGATAAAAAAGCACCCCTGCCGGGGGCGCGACATTGATGTCTCTGGCAAATGGTACGGCGGTATCAACAAGGATTGTTGGCACTGCCAGTAGCGCCGCAACCGTTGCTATTTGCGGCCAGAGGCGCGGGCGCGGAAATGGGCGTCGGGCGATCCAGCTATTCTTTGCCAGCCAGAAAAGCGCGCCGCCGCCCAGCACCGCTAGTGCCGCGACCGTGGTTAGCGGCGGCAACGTGCCGAAAAAGCGTTGAAATGGCGCATTCCCTGTCAGGCCAACGACGAAAGTTGCAAGGGTGGCCGCACCTGCAAATAGCAAATAGCCAATGAGTTGGCGGGCGGTTCTATCGTCGGGCATCAGGCTCAATCCTGCCGGGTGCGATCTGTATTCAGCGGCCCTTGCGACGGCGCCGGCCGCTGCCATCCCCGACGCCACCCGTATTAAAGCTGAGGTCGGGCAGGGTAACCGTAGCATTCAAAATAGCAAATGGCTCGACTGCGTTCGGTATGGCAGAGGCATTGACAAAATGTTCCTGAAAGCGCGGCTCGATCGCGGTTTCGATTTTGTGGATTTGACGCACGACCTGTTCAATCTCGCCGCGCGCATCCCGGTTCAGCAATGCAATGCGTGCACCGGTGCCTGCGGCGTTGCCAGCCGAGCTGACCTTGTCCAGTGCTACATCCGGGATCATCCCCAGCACCATCGCATGCAGGGGCGAGATATGCGCGCCAAACGCGCCCGCCAGCACCACGCGATCCACCTGATCGACCTCGAATTTATCCATCAACAGCCGCGCGCCGGAATAAAGCGCGGCCTTAGCCATTTGGATTTCACGGATGTCGCGGTTGGTGACGGTGATCTTGGGGCCGCCATCTTTGCTGGCCTCCCAGACCAGATAGGAATAGGTGCGCCCATCCAGAAAACAACGATCTGTGCCGGTCTGTTCGGGCGAGCCGATCAGCCCCGCGGCATCGACGATACCGGCGATGCGCATTTCGGCGACCATCTCGATAATTCCAGAGCCGCAGATGCCGGTGATGCCGGTGGCAGCGATTGCCTGATCAAAACCGGGTTCGTCTGACCAGATGTCAGAGCCGATAACCTGCAGGCGCGGGGCTTTGGTTTCCGGGTCAATCCGGGCGCGTTCAATCGCACCGGGCGCGGCGCGCTGGCCGCTGGAAATCTGTGCGCCTTCAAAAGCAGGGCCAGTGGGGGACGAGCAGGCCAGCACCTTGTCGGTGTTGCCCAGCAGAATTTCGGCGTTGGTGCCCACATCGACAACCAGCATCAGGTCGCGCGATTTATGGGGTGCTTCGGACAGGGCAACGGCGGCGGCGTCAGCCCCCACATGCCCCGCGATGCAGGGCAGGATATAGGTGCGGGCACCGGCATGCAGTCCTAGGTCCAAAGATGCAGCATTCAGGTTCAGCGCGTCCGAGGTGGCCAACGCAAATGGCGCCTGACCCAGTTCAAACGGGTCAATCCCAAGCAGCAGGTGGTGCATCACCGGGTTGCACACGATCACAGAGTCAAGGATCAGATCGGCGTTGATCTGTGCCTCTGCCGCGACTTGGCCAATCAGGTCGGCCATCGCCTGACGCACGGCCGCGGTCATTTCATCGGCCCCGCCCGCATTCATCATCGAATAGCTGACCCGGCTCATCAGGTCTTCGCCAAAGCGGATTTGCGGGTTCATGATGCCCGAGGTGGCAACAACATCGCCGCTTTGCAGATCACACAGGTGTGCGGCAATCGTGGTCGAGCCAAGGTCAATCGCGACGCCGTAGATCGAGCCTTCGTGAAATCCCGGCCAGATTTGTGTAATGCGCGCGCCGGTATCACCGTCACCCTGATGCACCGCGCAGGTCACTTTCCAGTTCCCCTTGCGCAGCACGGGTTGCAAGGCGCGCAGGATATGCAGATCGGCGCTGATATCTTGCACCTGCCACTGATCGTGCAGCGCGGCCAACAGCCGTTCAAGATCACCCGACGGATCATGCATGTCGGGTTCTGCGACCTCAACGTAATAAAGCCGGACAGCGGGGGCCATGGTGATGTCGCGCGCCTCGACACGTTTGCGCACCACTTGCTTGTGCAACTGGCTTTCGGGCGGCACGTCGATCACTACATCGCCCTGCACCGTGGCCTGACACCCCAGCCGACGCCCGGTTTTTAGCCCACGAATATTGTCATAGCGTTGCTCAACCTCGTTGATCGGCGACAAAGCATCCTTGCCCACCTGCACCCCGTGTTTGGGAAAGTCGCCGAAAGACGGCGTGATCTGGCATTTGCTGCAAATGCCCCGCCCACCACAAACGCTGTCCAGATCGACGCCAAGCTGGCGGGCCGCCGTCAGAATGGGCGTGCCAACGGGGAACCGGCCGCGCTGGCCGGAGGGGGTAAAGATTACAAGGGGATCGCTCATGGGTGCCTCAAAACAATATTGCGGCAACCATAGCGAAAACCAGCCCGTGCGAAAGGGTGTGGATCAGGTAAAAAGCTCGATACCGAAAAACCAGATCAACAGTGGCACCGGCGACACCGCCAGCGCGATTGTGACCAGCGTAGCCTTTGGGGTGAATATGCGGCTAAGCCCGGCCACCATGCAAATGCCGCCACCGCCGCCAACAACTGAATTACCGGGAATGTTGATCGCCGCCGCCAATCCGAGATATCGCCATTTGACCAAACGGTGGCCGAGCCAATCGGGCAGGCGGCTGCGCATCAACTCGATCCTTTGTTGCGGTGTCATCGCCTGGATCGAGGTTGCAAATGCCGCTGCTGATTTTAACCGCAGATCCAGCAGCGTCTGGTGCAGCCAATTGCGCGGCATGTAGCGGCCGATTAAATAGGCCAGCGTCAGACCAAGAACCGTGGCAATATACACATAGGGTGCAATCGGTGCGCCGCGAAGCAGTAGTAGCGACAGGCCCAACTCGATGCCCGGCACGAACGGCACGGCGATTAAGACAGCGTAAGATAACAACAAAAGGGCGATCAGCGACGTTAGCATGATCGACTGGGATGCCGGTGACAGGACCTGTGATTTCACCATCACCCAGCCCATCAACAGATGAACGCCGTATGCGATGGCCAAAATTACAGCGACGCGAAACAGAATTCGGGGCAGGGATCGCAGCAGTGGCGGCGGATGTTGATGCTGTGTCACGCGCTGGCCCCCAATCCCATCCTTTTATGGGGGCCAGATGGCGCGTGACGCAATAACGAATTTAGAGCCGCCCGGGTTCAGGACTTGTGTGAACTCCAGCCGCAGCGGTCAAATTCGGCGTAGACCAGCATTTCCTCGGCCGTTCCGGTGGGGATAATGCGCGAACACCCCTCAAGCCCGTCAAGGTCTTCATACACGCTGACGATCCCGTCGCTGGCTGCTGTCCCTTGTGCGCAAAGCCGCTCGCTTGGCGCAAGTTCGCTTAACTGGCGCGCGCCCTCTCGGGTTTCAGTCACGAAGAAATGGGATTTGTCCGACGCGTTGACGATGCAAAACCCGTCTTGGGGAACCTCTGCCGCCGCGGTTGAAAAACTGGCCAGATAGGCAATCACCGCCCGCCGGTCCTCGGATTTCTTCAGCTTGAGCGTCATCTTTGCGCGGGCCTTTGGATCATCGAGCAGGGCGCGCAGGTATTTGGTCGGGTCCTGCAGGTATTCGAATATGGTTTCTGACGTCCAGACCAGTCCGGCGGCATTCGCTTCAAACATGGATTTGGAGTATTTGAAGCCGCCCACGCTGCCCGCCGGGCGGCCAATCACGTCAGTCAGGATTGGGCCGATTTTGTTTTTGGCGCCCTCGCCGACCTGATGGCAGGCTTTGCATTTCTTGAAAATCTTTTCACCGTCTTGAGCGCTTTGGGCGAACAATGGGCCGGTCAAAAGGGCCGTTATGGCGGCAAGTATCAGAGTGTTCTTCATCATGTCCTCCGGGGTTGTGTAACTTTCCCGTGCGCAGGCGCGCCTGTCTAATCACTTAAAGACACGATCCACTCACCAATTTGTCAGTCGGAAGTGACCGCAGTTGCGATCGGTTCAGGGTTAGTCTGGGCAAGAACAAATGACCAAAAATGAAATGGGAGACTGACCAATGAAGAAAATACTTGCCGCAGGTGCTTTGGCGCTGGGGATGCTTGGTGCACCTGCAATTGCACAGGACGCGCCTTTTGGCACTGACGCTGATGCAGATTATGCGGCCCTTGTGTGGGATGTGATGGTATCGTCGGGGTTTGCTGGCGATGGTGCGGTGATGACAGTGCCGTATGATGGTGCGCCGCCCCATGGTATGATGCTTGAAACCTATTATACCAAGGCCACCATCAAAGGGCATACCGGCGATCTGGTGATTAAGCGCAACTATGGCCCCGAGGGGGTTGATGGTTCGATGATCATGGCCGACCCATCCAAACACCTTGGTGCTGTGACGGTGATGTTCCGTCGCGAGGCTGGTTATGACGATGACAACGCCAACTGGTTCTGGATCAAATTCCTGCCCGATGGCTCGCTCGACAAAAACCCCAAGGGCATGCGTCTGGCCGGGCGGGTTGCCAAAGGGGCTGATGCCGGTTGCATTGCGTGTCATTCAAACGAGGATGACTATCTGTTCACCACAGACCACATCACGCAATAAAGCGCGAACGAATTGGTTGAAAATGGGCGGCCTGTTTGGTCGCCCGTTTGCTTTTTGGGTGTCGAAACCTGAGTGGCTTAGTCGCGACGACGCCGACGCCCACCGCGCCCACGCCCGCTTGCAGCGGCAGCCTGACTGGCCTCTGCAAACGGCGTGCCTTCGTTCACCGCGTCCAGAACCCGGCTGAAACCGATCCATTCGCTGCCGTGGGCATCATGATTCATCAGGAAATTGGCCGCGCGGATCGCTTCCATTTCAACGGGCCGGATCGGGTTCATAATCGCGCTGGTCATGCCTGCACCGATTGCCATCGGCAAAAACGCCGCATTGATGCCATGCCGGTGTGGCAGCCCAAACGAGATATTGGAGGCACCGCAGGTCGTGTTAACGCCCAGTTCATCACGCAAACGACGCACCAGCGCAAACAGCTGCTGCCCGGCGGTTGCCATCGCGCCAACCGGCATCGCCAGCGGATCAACCACGATGTCATGGGCCGGAATGCCAAAGTCGGCGGCACGCTCAACGATCTTTTTGGCGACCGCAAAGCGCACGTCCGGATCCTCGGAAATACCGCTGTCGTCATTTGAGATCGCCACAACCGGCACATTGTATTTCTTGACCAGCGGCAGGATCGCTTCCAGCCGATCCTCTTCGCCAGTGACCGAGTTCAACAATGGCCGCCCCTCGGCCACGGCCAGACCGGCCTCAAGTGCGCCCGGAACTGAGCTATCGATACATAAAGGCACGTCCACAAGCCCCTGAACTACCTCAATAACTTTGGTCATCAAGGGTGGTTCAGTTTCATTCGGATTGGGGTTGGAATTATAGACAACGCCCGCATTCACATCCAGCACCATCGCGCCACAAGCAACCTGTTCCAGCGCATCCTTTTGAACGGTCGAAAAATCGCCCGCTTCCAGTTCTGCGGCCAGCTTTTTACGCCCGGTCGGATTGATACGCTCACCGATCACGCAAAAGGGTTCGTCAAAACCGATAACAACGGTTTTGGATTTGGATTCAAGCACAGTGCGGGTCATGGATGCGTCTTTCAGGAATTGTTGGCCGGGGCAGTTGCCGCGCCGCCGTGGGCGATGGCCCAGTTGGCGTTGGTTTTGATGCCGCCGAGCGGGAAAAAGTGAACCTGTTCAATGTTGCAGGCAGGATTGGCGGCTTTGTAAGCAGCCAGCTCTGCAATGACAACGGTTGGTTCATAGGGCTGGATCAGCCGGGTCACATCCATCGCGCGTTTTTGCAACACCTTCAGTGACGGGCCAACACCGCAGGCAATCGCGAATTTGATCAATGTTTGCAGACGGGCAGGGCCCGCCACGCCAATATGCACCGGCAGGTTAATGCCCGCATCGCTAAGCGCATTCACCCAGTCGATCACCGGCTTGGCTTCAAAACAAAACTGCGTTGCAAGGGCCATATTGGCATCACTACGCTCTGAAAACGCCTGTTTCCAACGCAGCGCCGCCATTACGTTTGTGTCCGAGCCATCGGGATCAATGTCACGGTTGCCTTCCGGGTGCCCCGCGACGTGCAACCGTGTGAAACCAGCCTTGTCAAACAGCCCGGTATCCAGCAATTGCATGGAACTTACAAAATCACCCGTCTGGCGCGCCGGATTGCCCGCCAGTATCAGGCCCTGATCGACCCCGGCCTCGCCCTGATACCGTGCAATCCAGTCGCCCAGCATCGCGCTGTCGCGAATGATGCGCGCTGGGAAATGGGGCATGACATGCATCCCGGCGTCGGCCAGACGTCGGGCGGTTGCGGTCATTTCGTCAATCGTTGTTCCGTCGATATGGGCAAGGTAAACCCGCGTGCCCGCCGGAAACAGGGCGCGAAAATCATCGACCTTGGCGGCGGTGCGGGGCATGACCTCGATCGAATAGCCGCGCAACAAGGCCTCAACTGCGCCATTGAAAGGCACCTGCGGTTCACTTTGTTTCTTTCTAAATGGCAAAAGAGCCATCGCAGCCTCCCATAAAGCCCGTCTATTCAGGCCCATCCGTCATTTTCAATCAGCACCTTAATGCGCGCCGGGTCATAATCTGTTTCAAGGCGATCAGCCTCGGCCTGTGCGACGTCCATATCGCTGCCAGTATTGTCTGTTGGCGCGGGATCGCCCTTGCGCCATTCGGCCAGATAGGCGTCAGTTCCGGCAGCGCCGGTCTTCATTGCGGCCCGGTCGATAGCCTGTTCGAACCGTTCGCTCAGTTGCACCTTGGCCGCGCGCCGGCCGCGTCCGACAATCACCTGCGCCGGTATGTCGCGCCAATAAACGATCGTTACATCTGCCATGTTTTTCTTGTTCCTGTCTCTGGTGCCACCATGCGCGGCTATTACGGATTTGGCCGGACCATTTTCGACATCCGGTGGCATGTTTGCGACTGCTTTTGCGCTGATAATTGGCCTTGGCACCCATTGCCAGCATTTGGCGAAAGAATGGCCCACATTGTTCGTTGAAATTAGAAATTTCTGCCAATCAAATATTCTAAAATGACGAAACATCCCAATTTGATCCCCTTGACGGTCCTGCCGCCTGTCATATAATCTCATATTAACGAATAAACGGGCCTTTTGCGACTCAACTCGGGTAGTTGGCGCATACGGGCTTAAGGT
>JAHRVC010000081.1 GCA_019090885.1 Marinosulfonomonas sp. | reverse complement strand
CAGAATGTGGAATTTTTATCTGACCTCTTGCGCTTCGGCCTTCCACAGCGGAAGCTGTGACGTAACGCAGATTACGATAACCAAACCGGCAGGATAGTTTTATGCCCACAGCATCCAAATTCGTCGCCGCAGTGTATTTTGCCGCTTTGGCATATTTTTGCGCCGATCTTGTTAAACCACTTTTACCCGAAGGCACCCGGGCCGGGCTGTTGAATGAGGTATTGGTGTTCCTTGGCATATTGTGCGGTTGGAACATGTCGGGCAAACGGGCAGGTGACGGGATGCGTGCCGGGTTTGGCTATGGGCTGACAACGTCAGTGCTGATCGCAGGGTGGGGAATTTTCTTTTTTGCGGGATATGAAGCGTTGGAACTATCCGTTTCTCGGCGCTACCACGGACCGATGGAGGCCATCCGCGGCATGATCGGCTTTATGATCGACTATGCTGTTTTGATTTCGACAAAGAATATTGTTGGAACACTGTTCGTCGGTGGTTTGTTTGGGGGGTGGTTGGTTGAGGGGACAGCAAAACGCTGGTCTTGATCGGGCCGAAGGTTCCAATAATCCGCCGTCGCGGCGGAACAAGAGAGCCAAGTCCAATGAGGTCACTGTGCCGTTCTGGCAGGCGGGGCAATATTTGATTAGCTGTTCGGCAACCGGGCGGAAAACGAGCCAGTTGTTCTGACTTTACAGCGGTTACGCAAACACCGTCACCCATTGCGTCGCGACGCTTGAGTTCCCATTTGGTGCGGCCTACAAAGTGTGCAACAACAGGCCGGGAGATCCACCGAATGCAGGTTAAAAAAGACCTTTCTGACAGTATCGGGAATACCCCGCTGATCCGCCTTCATGGCGCAAGCGAGGCGACCGGTTGCGAGATTCTCGGCAAGGCGGAATTCATGAACCCCGGTCAGTCGGTCAAGGATCGCGCCGCACTTTTTATGATCCGCGATGCGGTTGCATCGGGCGCGCTGAAACCCGGTGGCACAATCGTCGAGGGCACAGCAGGCAACACCGGGATCGGGCTGGCGCTGGTGGGCGCTTCGTTGGGGTTTCGCACTGTGATCGTCATTCCTGAAACGCAAAGTCAGGAAAAGAAAGACATGCTGCGTCTGGCCGGTGCTGAACTGGTTCAGGTGCCCGCTGTCCCCTATAATAACCCCAATAATTATGTGCGCTACTCTGAACGACTGGCGCTAAGGCTGGCTGAAAGCGAGCCAAACGGCGCGGTTTGGGCCAATCAGTTTGATAATGTCGCCAACCGGCGCGCCCATACCGAGGGAACCGGCCCGGAAATCTGGGCGCAGACGGATGGCAAGGTCGATGGCTTCGTGTGCGCTGTTGGCTCGGGCGGCACGCTGGCCGGTGTGGCCGATGTTCTGCAGCCAAAAGGTGTTAAAATCGCGATAGCAGACCCGATGGGTTCGGCGCTGTATGGCTATTACACAAACGGCGAATTCAAAGCCGAAGGTAGCTCGATCACCGAAGGTATCGGGCAGGGGCGGATCACCGCCAATCTGGAAGGGTTCACACCCGATCTGGCCTATCAGGTGCCCGACGAAGAAGCCCTGCCGGTGGTGTTTGATTTGCTGGCGCAAGAGGGCCTGTGCCTTGGCGGCTCATCCGGCATCAACGTGGCCGGGGCAATCCGCATGGCGCGCGATCTGGGCCCCGGACATACGATCGTGACCGTGCTTTGTGACTTTGGCACACGCTACCAGTCAAAATTGTTCAACCCGCAGTTTCTGGCCGATAAAGGCCTGCCTGCCCCTGATTGGCTGGTCGATGCCGCGCGTATCCTGCCCACGGTGTTTGAAGGATGATTGCTATGTTGCGGCCTTTGGTTCTGGTGCTTGTTTTGATCTGTGGAACCGGGTTTTTTGTCGGCACCAATCACAGCGCTGCATGGGCGCAAACTTCGCCTACGATTGCTGAGTTTGCAGATTGGGAAAAAGTCGCCGAACGTGCCGAAACCGCATTGGAAGATCAGCGTGCCTCAAGTGCCGCGCTGGAAGGGTTGCGTGCCGAACTGGCGGGCTGGCGGGCGCTGTTTCAGGCCGCGCAATCGACAAACTCGGCCAGGATCCTCACGTTGCAACAGCAAATCAGCGTTTTGGGGCCAATCCCGCTTGATGGCGGTGGCGAACCTAAGGAAATCGTTGACCGGCGCGCGGCGCTTAATATGCAACTTGCGACCCTGCAAGCCCCAAAGCTGAGCGCAGAAGAGGCCTATAGCCGGGCCGATGGCCTGATCCGAGAGGCCGACGTTATTATTCGCGAACGCCAGACCGCCCTTCTGCTGGCGTTGGGCCCCTCGCCACTTAACCCGACGCTGTGGATACACGCGGTGCACGGAATTTCCGGAACCTCCAGTCAAATAGCGGCAGAAGTAAAAACTGCATGGCAGTCTGAAGCCCAGAAAAAAATTGTGCGCGAACGCCTACCGCTGACGCTGATCTATTTGGTAGTTGCACTGGTGTTGATTTTTCGTGGCCGCCGTTGGAGCCAGCGCCTTGGCGGCTGGCTGGCCAAAGTATCAAAGTTCATCCCGGATCGCCTGATCTCATTCATTGTATCCATCGGGCAAATTATATTGCCAATGATCGGAATATTGGCACTAACAGCGGCGTTATTTTCGCCCGGACTGCTGGGGTTTCGGGGGCAGATTCTCGTTTCTGAATTGCCAGTTTTCGGGCTTGGAATTCTGGTGGCGCTTTGGCTGGGGACACGTTTGTTCCAGCCCGGCCAAACAGGCGGTTTTTTGCAAGAAATGTCGGCGCCCCTGGCCTTGCGGGGGCGGCGTCTTAGCGGCTGGTTGGGGGCCGTTTGGGGATTGAACCATCTTCTGACGCGAATGGCCGTATATGAAGACTACTCTGCCGAAACAAGCGCGGTTCTGCATTTTCCGATAATCCTGCTTGGTGGATTTTTTCTGTTCCGCCTTGCAAAAGTACTGCGCGGTTCGTCCCAGGATGACAACGCCAATGCTCCCGCCGAACTGCCGTTTCGGTTGCGAATAATTAACCTGCTATCCAAAGGGCTGACGATCATCGCTGTTGCGGGGGTTTTGCTCGGCGCCATCGGTTATCTGACTGGCGCATTGGGGCTTATTTTTCCGGCAATGGGAACAGTCGCTTTACTTGCCCTGATTGTCGTTCTGTCCGGGGTTATGCGTGATGCCTATGGCTTTGCTAGTGGGCGCGACGAACAAGCGACCCGCGACGCCCTGATACCTGTTTTGCTTAGCTTGGTTTTGACGCTGGCAGCTATTCCTGTCGCAGCGCTGATCTGGGGGGCCCGCCTTTCAGATCTGACCGAGCTTTGGGCCCGGTTCCGCAACGGTTTTCAGGTCGGGGACTCGCGTATTTCTCCAACCGACTTTTTGACGTTTGCGATTGTGTTTGCCGTTGGCTACATGCTGACGCGGATGCTGCAGGCGGCGTTAAAAACCTCTGTCCTGCCCAAGACTAAAATTGATCCGGGCGGCCAGAATGCGATTGTATCAGGCCTTGGCTACGTCGGAATTTTCCTTGCTGCTATTATCGGGATATCGACCGCTGGCATTGACCTTTCTTCGCTGGCAATCGTCGCCGGTGCGCTGTCGGTCGGTATCGGCTTTGGCTTGCAGAACATCGTTTCTAACTTTGTGTCTGGAATTATCTTGTTGATAGAGCGCCCGATCGCCGAAGGCGACTGGATCGAGGTTGGCGGCAACATGGGGTATGTGCGCGATATATCCGTTCGCTCGACCCGGATTGAGACGTTTGACCGCACCGATGTCATCGTCCCAAACTCGGACTTGGTTTCAGGCACGGTGACCAACTACACCCGCGGTAATCTGATCGGGCGGGCGATTTTGCCCGTTGGGGTAGCCTATGGCACCGATACCCATAAGGTCGAGGCACTCCTGAAAGAAATCGCCACCGCACATCCAATGGTGTCACTGAACCCACCCCCATCGGTGCATTTCAGGGGCTTTGGCGCTGACAGTCTGGATTTTGAAATCCGGGCAATCCTGCGTGACGTGAATTTCGGCTTGTCGGTAAAGACCGCATTGAACCACGAAATTGCAAAACGGTTCGTCGAAGAGGGCATCGAAATTCCATTTGCGCAGCGCGATGTCTGGCTACGAAACCCGGAAGTTTTGCAACCCAAGCCAACGGCTCGCAAGAAGGCCCCTAAAAAGCCTGCATAGTCGATGTGAATTTGCTTGCAGGCCCACCACCGGACGGGCTAAGACGCGCGGCGTGGACAGGTGGCCGAGTGGTCGAAGGCGCACGCTTGGAAAGCGTGTAGGCGGGAAACCGTCTCCAGGGTTCGAATCCCTGTCTGTCCGCCAGCCACCTAAGTATGTGATATTAACCAATAATACAGTGTAAATCCTGCCCGAATTTCCGCGACTTACGCGGCTGTCGCGCTGACTATAACGCCACTCAGAGACGCATTTGCCGCGATGTTTGGGATGGGTCTCTGTTGCCAGCATCATGGGGTACGCTTTTGGCGGTT
>JAHRVC010000080.1 GCA_019090885.1 Marinosulfonomonas sp. | reverse complement strand
TTTGTTGTCCTGATCTTCACCGTCTGTTAATCGTGATCGAAATACTCATTAAGCGTTCCTTAATATGGCACGGTTCGTTTCAAATGCGGGGTAAAAAAGTCTTAAATGGTTAACCTTCGAGAGCATTCTAAATCATGATAAATTCGATGACAGGCTTTGCCGCGGCCAAAGGCGAGAGCGGCGACTGGAGCTGGGGATGGGACATTCGCGCCGTGAATGCGCGCGGTTTGGATGTGCGCCTGCGCCTGCCGGATTGGATCGAAGGGCTGGAACAATCGCTGCGCCCGATGGTGCAAAAATCCGTCGCGCGCGGCAATGTCAGCCTGTCGTTGCGGGTGCAGTCGGTGCGCTCTGATGGTGCGGTTCAGATTAACCCGGATGCGCTTGAACGCGCCCTTACGATGATCGGCGATGTCGAGGCCACTGCACAGGGCCGCGGCGTTTCGCTGACCCCGGCGACGGCGGCGGATGTGTTGATGGTGCGGGGTGTCTTGGAAAGTTCTGTGGGTGACGCCACCGATACCGCGCCGCTAAGTGCAGCCCTGAAAGCAGAATTGCCCGGCTTGCTGGACGCCTTCAACGCGATGCGCCGGGCCGAGGGCAAAGTGCTGCACGGGGTGTTGTCCGGGCAAATCGACCGGATTGAAACACTGACCGATGCTGCTGGAAAAATGGCATTGGAACGCCTTAAACAAATGCAGGCGAATTTGCGCGAAAATCTGGCGCGGGTTTTGGATAATGCCGATGGCGCGGATGCTGACAGGGTCGCACAGGAATTGGCGCTGATCGCGGTGAAATCAGATGTGACCGAAGAAATCGACCGCCTTGGCGCGCATGTCAAAGCGGCGCGCGATTTGCTGGCATCAAAAGGTGCGGTGGGGCGCAAGCTCGATTTCCTCACGCAGGAATTCAACCGCGAGGCCAATACTTTGTGTTCTAAGGCGCAGTCGAGCGATCTGACGGCAATCGGGCTTGACCTGAAGGCGGTGATTGATCAGATGCGCGAACAAGTTCAGAACGTGGAGTAGAGATGGCGAACCGTCGCGGATTATTGCTGATTATTTCGTCGCCCTCAGGGGCTGGCAAGTCGACTTTGGCACGGCGGCTGCAAGCTTGGGATCCAAGCATCCGGTTTTCGGTTTCCGCCACCACCCGCGCTGCGCGCAAGGGCGAAGTGGACGGCAAAGATTACCTGTTTTCCGGCCGCTCAGAATTTGAAGGAATGGTGAAGGCCGGCGAGATGCTGGAGCATGCCGAAGTGTTCGGCAATCTTTACGGATCACCCAAGGCACCAGTGGAACAAGCCATCACCGACGGGTGCGACACACTGTTTGATATCGACTGGCAGGGCGGGCGACAGATCAACAACTCGGCCCTTGCGGGGGATGTGGTGTCGGTCTTTGTCTTACCGCCCTCAATGGCAGAGCTGGAACAGCGGCTGCGCAACCGTGGGCAAGACAGTGACGCCGTGATCGCCGGACGGATGGCAAAATCGCAAGCCGAGATCAGCCATTGGGCAGAATACCAATATGTGCTGGTCAACAACGATATAGATCAGGCCGAGGCCGAGCTGCGGGCAATTGTTACCGCCGAGCGGATGCGCCGGGAACGTCAACCAAACCTATCCGACTTTGTCGCCGGACTGGATCAGGAGTTTTCAGACAGAACATGATTTATGCATTAGGTGATATTGAACCGCAGTTTCCCGAGGATGGTGATTTCTGGGTTGCTCCGGATGCCAATCTGATTGGCGGGATCGTGATGGAAAGCGGCAGCTCTGTCTGGTTTGGCGCAACGCTGCGCGGCGATAACGAGGTGATCGTGTTGGGGCAGGGCAGCAACATTCAGGAAAACAGCGTGCTGCACACAGATCCCGGCTGTCCGTTAACGATCGGGAAAAACTGCACGATTGGACATAAAGCGATGCTGCATGGCTGCACGATTGGCGATGGCAGCCTGATTGGCATGGGCGCGACCATTCTTAATGGCGCGAAAATTGGCGCAGGGTGTCTGATCGGGGCCGGGGCGCTGATTACCGAGGGTAAGGAAATACCGGACGGCTCGCTGGTGATGGGTGCGCCGGGCAAAGTCGTGCGCCAGATGGATGATGAAGCGATCGATATCATCACCAGATCGGCGGCCAAATATCAGGCGAATATGCGTCGTTTCAAAGCAGAGATGCGGGTGCTTTAATGGGGTGTCAAGTTTTGAACCCAACACCTGGCCCATGTTGGGAAACCTGATCAAACATGGCGGCGCATCGACTGATCTTGTTGTCTTTGCGGTGATTAATTACGGCTTAAACACCGGAAATTGCTAGTGGCGAAAGTCACCGTCGGAAAACTGCGTCGTAAAAACATCGAAATCCAGATCAGGGCCAATTGAGCGCACTTCGGCCTTGATAACAGTTGGATCGGGTAGGTCGGGTGCCAATACCCGATAACTTCCCCTAAAGCCGCCAGACTGCAAGATGTGTGCGAGGTCAAGACAATCAAATGACAGACAGAGCAATGGCGACAGGATTACATTTGGTCGAATGATAGCAAGTAGCTCTGCTGTCACTTCGGAAAAATTCATAAAGGCAATTTCCGCCCCAGTCGGCAGATCCCGGCCGGTTTTTTTCCAGTAGTCCACTTCGCCGACAACCAAAACAAACGGACCTGTGTCGTTGTTTCTGATAGATTCAGCCCGACGCCATTTCTGCGCCAGTTTGGTATCATCCATTATTGCCATGCCGTCATCCCTCGACATTGCCGGCTCCGAATCCGGCGTAAAGACAACCTGCCAAATTGAATCTATAATTGCAAGACTCAGCTTAAAGTTGCAGATCGGAAGCAATAGATATGATGTGGGATTTACATTTTGTTGCCATACCCGGTATCTGGCCCCCAATCTTAGTGGATAAAAAAATGGCTGAGCCACAACTTAATGATATTCTGGCGGCGCTGGCCTTTCCTGTCGTCGCTATTGCACAAGACGAGCGTATTATTGCGATGAATGCGGGTGCAATTGCACTGACCGGCCCGGGATTGGTGGGGCGCCATTACGTGGCCGTGATCCGCCAACCTGCACTGATCGCCTGTATCGAGGGCACCCTGAAAAGCGGAAAACCCGGTGAGGTGGATTATGTTGCGCCCCATTCCACTGGCGAGGGCAGCTATCGCGCGTGCGCCAATCCCGTTAATCTGGGCGCGGGGCGCGGCGTGATCGTCAGTTTCCAAGATAATTCGCAGGTTCGCCAAATCGACGAAATGCGTCGCGATTTCGTAGCAAATGTCAGCCACGAGTTGCGCACCCCACTGACCGCACTTTTGGGGTTCATCGAAACCTTGCGCGGCGCTGCCCGCAATGACCCAGCTGCACAAGAGCGGTTTTTGACCACCATGCAGGCCGAGGCCGAACGGATGAACCGCCTGATCGGTGATCTGTTGTCGCTGTCGCGGGTCGAAAGCAACGAACGCATTCGCCCGACTGGTCTGGTCGATATTGTCGAGGTTGTCCGCACAGCGTCGCGCAGTCTGGAACCACTGGCTGACACCAATGAAGTGACGGTAAATATCATCGCAAACGATTATCCGGTCTATGTCATCGGGGATTCTGATCAGCTTATTCAAGTGTTTTCCAATCTCATTGAAAACAGCATCAAATATGGCTCAAAACCGGGGCAGGTGAGCGTCGGTTTTGAATTGATAGAGATGGATCCAAGCTTGCGCTCTGCCGCCGTGCGGGTGCTGCTGCGTGATCAGGGCGAGGGGATCAACCCGCTTCACATCCCCCGCCTGACCGAACGATTTTATCGGGTCGACAACCACCGCTCACGTGAAATGGGGGGAACCGGGTTGGGGCTGGCGATCGTGAAACATATCATCAGCCGTCATCGTGGTCGGTTCCGCGTGGCCAGCGAGCCCGGGACCGGCAGCACTTTCGCGGTGGTTTTACCAACGCCTGACAGCGCAGACTGACCCGCCGTGGGTATTGGGACAATTTAATTAAACATTACCCCACGGAAACCTGCGATCTGTCATTAAACTGTTACGTCCCTGTCACAAAAGCATTGTGCGCCATCCTTATTGGTCTGGCTGCGGGGGCTGAAAAATGAACGTGCCCCTGATGCTATGAAACCAGGAGCAAATATATGTCTTTCTTCAAACTGACCGCCTCGGGACTTGCCCTTGTTGCGCTTTGCGCAACACCAGGTGTTGCCCGCGATCAGATCCGCATCGTCGGATCCTCGACAGTCTTTCCATTTTCAACAGCAGTTGCCGAACAATTTGGCAAAAGCACGGATTTTTCGACACCGGTCGTTGAATCCACCGGCTCGGGTGGCGGGCTGAAACTTTTCTGTGCCGGTGTTGGCACCGAACATCCCGACATCACAAATGCCTCGCGTCGGATGAAGGCCAAAGAATTCAAACTGTGCAACGACAATGGCGTAAGCGAGATCACCGAGGCAGTTATCGGTTATGACGGTATCGTTGTCGCCAATGCCAATTCCGGTCCGATGTTTTCGCTGACCCGCGAACAGTTGGTTGTGGCGCTCGCCGAAAACGGCCCCAAGCCGATGATGTGGAATGACGTTGATCCATCGCTGCCAGCGATCAAGATCGAAGTGCTTGGACCGCCGCCATCATCCGGCACACGCGACGCGTTTGAAGAACTGGTGATGGAAAAGGGCTGCAAAAGCACCGAGTTGGTTGAATGTGATGGCGTTACGATCCGTCAGGACGGGGCCTATGTTGAAGCGGGCGAAAACGACAACCTGATCGTTTCCAAGTTGGAAGCAAATCCAAATGCGCTCGGCATCTTTGGCTTTTCGTTTCTTGACCAAAACTCGGACGCAATCAAAGGCGCGGTCGTGGACGGCATCGAGCCGACATTTGAAAATATCGCCGCTGGCGATTATCCGGTGTCCCGCTCGCTGTATTTCTACATCAAAGCGGCCCATGTGGGCGTGGTTCCGGGCATTCAGGAGTATGCCAATGAATTCATGTCCGACGCGGCTGCCGGTGAAGAGGGCTATCTGGTCGACAAAGGCCTGATCCCGCTGCAGGCGGAAACATTTGAGATGATTTCAGGCAACGTCGGGTCGCTCAAGGCGATGACTGCCAACGACTGGAACTCTTAATCAATCATCCCGCGGCGGGGCTGTCCCTGCCGCGGGAACCATTATCGGGCAAACGAACGGCCCGAATTTGAATACTGCTTTGCCATGATGGCAGGGCATGGCTGTAGGGCACGGGGGCCTAATGACGACGACGTTGTTTTTCTTGGTGTTGCTGCTGGGATTGACCGGCTTTGCCCTGTCCTGGCAAAAAGCGGGTCTGATTGCCGGTGACAACCCGTCGGGCCTGCATTCACGACCAACCTACCACGGGCTATACAGTTTTCTGTGCATTGTGCTGAGCGGTTGGGCAATACTGATCCTGCTCACCATCATCGGCTCGGCCTATATCAACACCACGCTTTTGCGCGACATCAGATCGGCCTTGCCGGACGCGCCATTGATCGAACATCAACTGGTCCTGTCGGACGCCAAAGCGATTGCCCAATCCCGGATAGCATCGCGCACTGACGAATTGCGCCAGGTCATTGCCACGGATTTTGGCAAGTTTTCTACAGCGCGGTTCTGGATAACGATTGTCCTGACACTCGGGGTTGCACTTGGCGTCGGATACCGCTGTTTGACGCAAATCACACTGGATTGGCGCGCCCGCAACCGTTCGGAAAAGATCATCCGGCTGATCCTTGTGGCGATGGCGGCAATCGCTGTGCTGACCACGCTTGGGATCATCCTGTCGCTGATTTTTGAAACCTTCGGGTTTTTTCAAAAGATCGGCTGGCGGCTGGATAAATTCCTGTTTGGCACAAACTGGAGCCCGCTGTCGGGCGTGCATAGCGGTGAAATGGACCCGGACCGGGTGGGCGCGATCCCGCTGTTTGCCGGAACGTTCCTGATTACCCTGATTGCCATGCTGGTCGCGGTGCCAATCGGGCTGTTTGCTGCGATCTACCTGTCAGATTTCGCCGGCCCCAAAACCCGCTCGGTCGTCAAGCCGATGCTCGAGGTTCTGGCGGGCATTCCAACGGTTGTTTACGGGTTCTTTGCCGCCATAACTGTCGCCCCGTTTTTTCGCACGACCGGCGAAGCGTTTGGCATTCAGATCGCCTCGGAATCCGCGCTGGCCGCCGGGGTTGTGATGGGGATCATGATTATTCCGTTCATCTCATCGCTGTCAGATGACGTTATCAACGCGGTGCCGCAATCCCTGCGCGACGGCTCTTATGGGTTGGGCGCAACCAAGGCCGAAACCATTCGGCAGGTGGTGTTACCCGCTGCATTGCCGGGGATCGTATCGGCCGTGTTGCTGGGCGTATCGCGCGCCGTTGGTGAAACGATGATCGTGGTCATGGCCGCCGGGCAGGGCGCCAATCTGACGGCCAACCCGCTAGAGGCCGTTACAACCGTCACCGTGCAAATTGTCATGCTGATTACGGGTGATACCGAGGCATCGACCGCCGCCGGTCCAGCCTTTTCACTTGGCTTCACGCTGTTCTGCCTGACGCTGCTGATGAACATCATCGCGCAGCGCATCGTGCGGCGTTACCGTGAACTTTATGATTAGGGCCCACTGATGGTTGATATTCCTGCAAACCGCCCCAGCCTTTATGCGACCGACGCGCGCACCCGCAAACGGCGCCGGGCAGAGTTTCGCCTGCGTGCCTATGGCATTGGCGCGATCGCGCTGGCGGCATTGGCGCTGGTGGCGTTGCTTGGCTCGGTGGTGTTCAAGGCAGGCGGGGCGATGCGCGAAAGCTATGTCACTTTGCCGGTTGAAATTCTGGCCGACAAAATTGACCCAAGCGGTGCACGCGATCCCAAAGCAATCCGCACGGCCAATTTTGGCGGGCTGACCAAGGATCTGCTCAAGGCCACCTTCCCGCAGGTGAAGGCGCGCAAGGTTAAACGGCAGCTTTATGATCTAGTTTCAAGTGGTGCGAGCTTTGAGCTGGCCGAACGTGTATCTGCTGATCCCTCATTGGTCGGGCAGATCATTGATAACCGGTTTCTCGCTTCGGACGTCACCGACCTATACCTCAAAGGCGAATATGGCGCGTTGATCGACACGCCGGTGAGTGGGCAATTGTCGGTCGTGGTTGATGGGAACAAGGCGCAGATTTCAACCTCATCCAACGATTTTTCGACGGCCTTAGCACAGGTCAAATCCCAGTTGATTGTCCGGGCGCAGGCGATCCGCACTCAGGCGGCCCTGCAGGAAGCAGGGGCACAGGAATTCACCCGACGCGCGGCGGCAGCTACGGATGAGGCGAGCCGAACCGAGAATGAAGCGCAGGCAATCGCGCGCATCAAACAGCGGGATATGTTGATCGCACAGGCCGAAGATATGGAAAGCCGGGCCGCGGGCAACCATGGGGCCGAAGCATTGGACCGCACCAATCAATCCTTGCTGATAAAGGTTGCAGGGGGCTGGATTAAAATCACCAGTCTGGACGCTAACGTCGCAACGGGCGTGGTTTTGCAGCCCCTGACGGGCACCGCAGACAGCACCGCCGACTGGTCGCTTTTCACCACCGAACTACCCGAAGAGGCCCGCAAGGTCAGCGATAATCAGATCGTCTGGATCGAAGTTTTGCGCGACGCGGGCGCAATCTCGCAAGTATTTAACACGCGGTTTTTCACCTCAAGCGACTCGCGAGAGCCGGAGCTGGCGGGCATCAAGGGGGCGGCAATTGGAACCATCTGGACGATGCTGGTCACCTTCGCGCTGGCCTTTCCAATCGGCGTTTTGTCGGCGATCTATCTGGAAGAATTCGCGCCCAAGAACCGCCTGACCAATTTTATCGAGGTGAACATCAACAACCTTGCCGCCGTGCCCTCTATCGTGTTCGGCTTGCTCGGGCTTTCGGTATTTCTGGGCTTTTTTGGGGTGCCAAGATCCGCGCCGCTGGCAGGTGGTATGGTACTGGCCTTGATGACTTTGCCGACGATCATCATCGCGGCGCGTGCAGCTATCCGGGCGGTTCCGCCGTCAATCCGGGATGCAGCCTTGGGGGTCGGGGCGTCGAACCTGCAAGCCTCATTCCATCACGTCCTACCGCTGGCGATGCCCGGCATTCTGACCGGCACGATCCTTGGTATGGCGCAGGCACTTGGCGAAACGGCCCCGCTGATCATGATCGGCATGGTGGCCTTTATCGTCGACATCCCGACCTCGATTACCGACAGCGCCACCGTTTTACCGGTGCAGGTATTCCTGTGGTCTGATTTCCCCGAACGCGCCTTTGAGGCCCGCACATCCGCTGCAATCTGTGTCTTGCTCACATTCCTTGTCGTAATGAACGCCTTGGCGATCATCCTGCGGCGACGGTTTGAACGGCGCTGGTAGGAAGGTTAAACAGATGAACGACATGAGAATTGAAAAGAGAGCGATCCAGATGGATGATGTCAAATTCCGTGCCAGCGACGTTCAGGTATACTATGGCAACAACCACGCGATCAAAGACGTCAATGTCGAAATTCGTGACAAGACCGTCACCGCGTTTATCGGCCCGTCTGGCTGTGGAAAGTCGACCTTTCTGCGCTGTCTGAACCGAATGAACGACACCATCGACATTTGCCGCATTACGGGCGAAATCCTGCTGGACGAAGAGGACATCTATCACCCCAAGGTCGACCCGGTGCAACTGCGCGCCAAGGTTGGCATGGTGTTTCAGAAACCCAATCCGTTCCCCAAGTCGATTTATGACAACGTCGCCTATGGTCCGCGCATCCATGGGCTGGCGAAAAACAAGGCCGCACTGGATGAGATTGTCGAAAAATCCCTGCGTCGCGGGGCGATCTGGGATGAGGTCAAGGACCGCCTTGATGAGCCGGGCACCAGCCTGTCGGGTGGTCAGCAACAACGCCTGTGCATTGCCCGCGCAATCGCGACATCACCCGAGGTGTTGTTGATGGACGAACCCTGTTCAGCGCTTGATCCGATTGCCACCGCGCAGGTCGAGGAACTGATTGATGAGTTGAAACAGAATTACTCGGTCGTGATCGTGACCCACTCGATGCAGCAGGCCGCGCGCGTCAGTCAGAAAACCGCGTTCTTCCATTTAGGAAATCTGGTAGAATTCGGCGAGACCGGGCAAATTTTTACCAACCCGACCGACCCGCGCACCGAAAGCTACATAACCGGGCGGATTGGATAAGGAGATGAGCGTGAACGAACAACATATCGCATCCGCATTTGACCGGGACCTTGAAGCAATTCAGGCCCTTATCATGAAAATGGGCGGGCTGGTTGAAACCTCGATCCGCCATGCCTCGCGCGCGCTGGTAACGCGCGACGAGGAACTGGCAAATGAGGTGCGCAGCGCTGATCGTCAGATTGATGATCTGGAAGAACAGGTAAATCAGGAAGCCGCCCGGCTGATCGCCCTGCGTGCCCCAACGGCATCAGATTTGCGCACCGTTTTGACGGTCATGAAAATCAGCGGCAATCTGGAACGTTGTGGTGATTACGCAAAAAACCTTGCTAAACGCACAACCGTTCTGGTGCAGACACAGCCCGTCGGCGGCACTGCCAAATCGGTGCGGCGGATGGCGCGCGAAGTTGAACTGATGCTTAAGGATGTGCTGGATGCTTACGTTCGCCGTGATGTCGATCTGGCCGAGGACGTTCGCCAGCGCGACCAAGACGTCGATCAAATGTATAACGCGCTGTTTCGTGAGTTTCTGACCCATATGATGGAAGACCCGCGCAATATCACCGCCTGCATGCATTTGCATTTCATCGCCAAGAACATTGAACGGACCGGCGATCATATAACCAGTATTGCCGAGCAGGTGATCTATCTGGTGACCGGCCAAATGCCCGAAGAAAGCCGCCCAAAAGACGACCAAACTGCCTTTGCCAATCCAGACAAGGACGTTGAATGATGGCCGATACCGCCCCAAAAATTCTTGTCGTCGAGGATGAACCGGCGCAACGCGAGGTTCTGGCCTATAATCTGGAGGCCGAAGGTTTTACGATAGAAAAGGCCGACACCGGGGATGAGGCGTTGACGCTGGTATCAGAAGATGCCCCCGATTTGATTGTGCTGGACTGGATGTTGCCCGGCGTGTCCGGCATCGAGATTTGCCGCCGCCTGAAGGCGCGCAGCGAAACCCGCAACATTCCGATTATCATGCTGTCGGCACGCTCTGAAGATGTCGACCGGGTGCGCGGCCTTGAAACCGGCGCAGACGACT
>JAHRVC010000079.1 GCA_019090885.1 Marinosulfonomonas sp. | reverse complement strand
GTATAAGAGACAGGCCCCGATGCGCACCAACGCGACACTGAATTCGGTTGGCGGAGCGTCGGTCTTCCTTGCATCCGACTATGGCGCAGACACGACGGGCGAAATTTTGCACGTTGATGGGGGCTATCACATCATGGGAATGCCTGCTGCCGAAAACCTCTGAACGCGAAACAGTCTGTTAACATTGTTTAACTACTAACTGCTCCGCAAATCCGGCTAGTATTGGGTCAGGTGGCCGCTGTTTTGGCCACCTAAAGACAAACTGGGTGGTGGTTTTTTGTGATTTCAGTATTTACGGCGACAATTCTGTGTGGGGCATTGCTCTATGCGCTTCGTGGCGGCGTGACCGCTGGCGGGCCGGTTTCCTTTTCCGGCTTTAACGGCATCGGTGTCGTTGTGGTTTTCGTTGCATTTGTATTTTCCGCAGCTCTGCTTGGCCCGGCATTCGGGATTTCACTGCTGATTTCCCTGTTCATTCATGAGCTCGGGCATGTGCTGGCTTACAGGATGCTTGGCCATACCAACACGCGTATCCGTATGGTGCCCCTGTTGCGCGGATCTGAAATATCAGACCGTCCCTTAACCAGCGAAGGCCAGGCATTTTTCGTTGCGATAATGGGGTCGGGCCTAAGCCTTGCGCCAATGGTTTTGGCCTTGGCCTTGTCGGCAGCATTTGCCCAAACCGCCCCCGAGTTCTCTGTCGCGATGCGGGTGTTTTCGGTGACCTGTGGCGCGCTCAATTTCGTCAACCTGTTGCCGATCTGGCCGCTGGATGGCGGTCGCTGCGCCCGGCTGGCGGCGGCCAGTTTCTGGCCAGCGCTTGCGCCGGGAATGACCATATTCATGTGCTCTGCAATGGCCATGGCAGGGCTGCGCAGTGGCTCTATCGCGTTACTGATACTGGCAGCGATCGGCGCCCAAAGCCTGTGGCGTAAAAACGAACCGCTGGCCGAACCAATGTCCGCAAACCATGCGCTGATTGCGCTGGCAGCCTATGCCTTTACGTTCGCCGCCCATTTCACCAGCGGTTGGTTGCTGCTGCAAATTTACTTTTAGCCTAAACCGCCCTTCCCTCGCCCCCGCCTGCGTGCCAATGTCGCGCACGAAAGGGGCTTCCCAATGACAATTAAAGCCTGTGTTTTCGATGCTTACGGCACCTTGTTCGATGTCGCCGCCGCTGCCCGAGAGGCCGCTGCAGAACCGGGACAAGAAGCCTTTGCCGCCGTCTGGCAAACCGTTGCCACGGACTGGCGCCTAAAACAGCTGCAATACACATGGCTGCGCGCTTTGGCCGATGCCCATACCGATTTCTGGGAAGTCACGCAAAACGGGCTGGACTGGGCGCTTGAAGCATCCGGGCTGGAGGACCGCGAATTGCGCGAACGCCTGTTGGCGCTTTATTGGGAATTATCCGCCTATCCGGAGGTGCCCGAAATGCTGGCGTCCCTTAAATCTGCCGGGTTTGGGACTGCGATCCTGTCCAACGGTTCACCCGATATGCTGGCCGGGGCCGTCACATCGGCGGGTCTGGGCGACGTGCTGGACGACGTGTTGTCGGTTCAGGATGTCGGAATATTTAAGCCGCACAAATCAGTCTACCAAATGGTTCCGGACCGGTTTGATTGCGCGCCTGAAGAAATCCTGTTCGTGTCGTCAAACGGCTGGGACGCCGCCGCCGCCGCCGGGTTTGGCTTTCGCTGTGTCTGGGCCAACAGATCAGCCGAGCCAATGGACCGGCTGCCGTGGACGCCGGACAAGGTGCTAAGCGATCTGATCCAGATACCAGAAATTGCGGCACAATTCTGATGGAATATTTCACCACTTCGGACGGTCTACAACTGGCCTATCACGACGAAGGTGCAGGCTTGCCAGTGCTATGTCTGGCCGGGCTAACCCGCAATTCAAGTGATTTTGACTATGTCGCACCGCATCTGTCTGGCGTTCGAATGATCCGCATGGATTATCGCGGGCGCGGCCAGTCGGCTTGGGCGGATGATCCAATGAGCTATACGATTCCGATAGAAGCGCGGGATGCTTTGGAACTGCTGGACCATCTGGGCTTGGAAAAGGCGGCTATTCTGGGCACCTCGCGCGGTGGTTTGATTGCAATGGTTCTGGCGGCGATTGCGCGCCAACGCCTGATTGGTGTCTGCCTGAACGACATTGGCCCAGACATAAAAACCGACGGGCTAGAAGTCATCATGAGCTATGTTGGCCGCAACCCGCGCTTCAAAACCCGGGCCGAGATGGCTGCGGCCTTGCCCGGCGCGATGGTGGGGTTTGCCAATGTGCCACCCGAAAGATGGGCCGATGAGGTTGCCCATCATACGATTGAAACCGCAGATGGGCTGACGATCAATTACGACCCCCGACTGCGCGACGCGGTCATGGATTTGGGCCACCAGCCCGCACCCGACCTTTGGCCGATGTTTGATGCGCTGAAAGGGCTGCCTGTGGCGCTGATCCGCGGCGCAAACTCGGACCTGCTTTCGCCGGAAACGGTAAAAGAAATGCAAAGGCGGCAACCGGGCATGATTTTTGGGCAGGTTCCCGACCGCGCCCATATCCCGTTTCTGGATGAACCTGAATCCGTCGCCGTCGTGACCAAATGGTTGGAGAACTGCCTGTGAACTTTGAAATGATTCAAGCCGCAAACGCGCGTCTGGATGGCCACGTGCGCCGCACACCGATGTTGTCCTCGCCGTTTCTTGATGACATCGCCGGGCGGCGGGTTCTGGTGAAAGCTGAATGTTTGCAACACACCGGATCGTTCAAGTTTCGAGGCGGCTGGTCGGCAATATCGGCGCTGACGCCGGAACAAAAACAGGGCGGCGTCATCGCATTTTCATCGGGCAACCACGCCCAAGGCGTGGCTTACGCGGCGCGCGAACACGGGGTCTCGGCGCTAATCATAATGCCCGCCGACGCGCCAAAGTTGAAAATTGACAACACCCGCGCCCTTGGTGCCGAGGTGGTGTTTTATGACCGCGCAACCGAGGATCGCGATGCAATCGGAACCGCTTTGTCGCGCGAACGCGGGTTGACCCTGATCAAGCCCTTTGACGAACCGCAGGTGATCGCCGGTCAGGGCACAACCGGACTGGAGATTGCTGCGCAAGCCGAGGAAAATAACGTTGAAAACGCCGATGTGCTGGTGTGCTGCGGCGGTGGCGGGCTGACGTCCGGGATAGCATTGGCGCTTGCGGCCAAGGCCCCCGGTTTGCGCGTGCGACCGGCGGAACCCAGCGGGTTTGACGACACCGCCCGTTCGCTTACTTCCGGCCAGATTGAGGTAAACGCCACCACCAGCGGTTCCATTTGCGATGCGATCATCACGCCTTCGCCGGGACAGATAACTTTTCCCATTATGCAAAAACTTTGCGGGCCGGGACTGATCTTATCCGAAGATGACACCCTGCGCGCAATGGCAGCGGCCTTTACCCGACTTAAAATTGTGCTGGAACCGGGCGGCGCGGTGGCGCTGGCCGCAGCCTTGTATCACCCACAGGACATTCCGGGCGATGCGGTGATTGCCGTCGCCACGGGCGGAAATGTCGACGCCGAAATATTCGCGCAGGTATTGCAACGGTTCGGCACAGGTAATTGACATTGCCAACTACTTTGGGCAGGTTTGAAGCGAAGGGAACGCCATGCGCACACAGGTTTGCATTATAGGCGGCGGTCCATCGGGACTGTTGCTGTCGCAACTGCTACATCTGAACGGAATTGACACGGTCGTGCTGGAACAGCGCAGCCGTGATTACGTTTTGTCGCGCATTCGCGCCGGGGTTCTGGAATGGGGCAGCGTCGAGGTGCTGCGCGACGCCAAAGTCGGCGCACGCATGGACGCCGAGGGGTTCGCCCATGATGGCGTTTATCTGTCCGCCCAAAACCAAGAATTTCACATTGATTTCAAGGAACTGACCGGCAAACAGGTGATGATCTATGGTCAGACCGAAGTAACGGCAGATCTATACGAGGCACGCGAAAAACTGGACGGCGTGGTGATCCATGATGCGCAAGGCGTCACGCCGAATGATCTGGAAACCGACGCCCCTTACGTCACCTACATCAAGGACGGCACCGAACAACGGATCGACTGTGATTTCGTCGCCGGATGCGACGGATTTCACGGGGTCAGCCGGGGCTGCATCCCGACCAACGTGCTGAAAGAGTTTGAGCGGGTCTACCCGTTTGGATGGCTCGGAATTCTGTCACAGACACCGCCCGCAAGGGATGAGTTGATCTATGCCCAACACGAACGGGGGTTTGCGCTTTGCTCGATGCGAAACGCCAACCTTAGCCGCTATTACCTGCAAACCCCGCTGGATGATCCGCTTGAAAAATGGACCGATCAGAAGTTTTGGGACGAGTTGCGCAAACGTGTTCCCGATGAGGTCGCCGACACAATTGTTACCGGCCCATCGATTGAGAAATCTCTGGCACCGCTGCGCAGCTTTGTGGCCGAACCGATGCGCTGGGGCCGGTTGTTTCTGGTCGGGGATGCGGCCCATATCGTGCCACCAACCGGGGCCAAGGGGCTGAACCTTGCGGTCAGCGATGTGCATTATCTTTATCAGGGCCTGTTGCAACATTACGGTGGCGATGACGACGGGCTGGAACTCTATTCAGAACGTGCACTGGCGCGGGTCTGGAAATCTGAACGCTTCAGTTGGTCGATGACAACCCTGCTGCACCGCACCCCCGATCAAAGCCCATTTGACAAACGTATTCAGGAAAGCGAACTGGCCTATTTGGCAAGCTCGCGCGCGGCACAAACAGCATTGGCAGAAAATTACATCGGCCTGCCATTTTAGAAAGGCGACTTAATGAACATCCTCGATCTTGGTGATGTGAAACTGAACTATCGTGACGAAGGCGATCCAAACGGCGCGCCGATTGTGTTCGCCAACTCGCTTGGAACCGACTACCGGCTGTGGGACAAACTTATTCCGCTTTTGCCAGCCGGGCTGCGGATCATCCGCTATGACAAGCGCGGCCACGGCCTGTCCTCCAGCCCGGATGCGCCCTATTCGATGGGGGCACTGATCAGCGATGTTGAGCGCCTGCTGGATCACCTGATGGTCAAGGATTGCGTCTTTGTCGGCCTGTCGATCGGCGGGATGATTGCCCAAGGGCTGGCGGTCAAACGGCTGGATCTGGTTCGGGCAATGGTGGTGTCAAATTCTGCCGCCAAAATCGGCACGCCAGACATGTGGCAGGAACGTATCGACGCCATCAAGGCGGGCGGGATCGAGGTGTTGGCCGACGCTGTCATGGAACGCTGGTTTGGCCGCGCGTTTCGCAAAACCGACGAAATGGCCGCGTGGCGGAACATGCTAACCTGCACCCCGGCCCAGGGCTATATGGGCTGTTCGGCAGCAATTTCAAACACTGATTTTTTGGCGACCACCGCAACACTTAGCTTGCCCAGCCTGTTCATCGCAGGTGACGAAGACGGATCAACACCGCCCGATCTGATGCGCGAAACGGCCGACTTGGTAAAGGGGGCGCGGTTCCAGCTGATCCATGGCGTGGGCCACCTGCCCTGCGTCGAGAAACCTGATGAATACAGCAAAATCCTAAACGCATTCCTTAAGGAGATTGGCCATGCCTAACACGACCCCCCTTATTCAACGGGACCGGTCGGCGCATCCGCTGCCGTATGATCCGGGCTATAAAACTTCGGTGGCCCGCTCGCCCAAACTGCCGCTTTTGTCGATGCCCAGCACCCCAAGCGAGCAGTCCGGGCCGGTTTTTGGCCAGAACCTGATTGGCAAACTGGACAACAATCTGATCGAAAACTTTACCCAAGGGGCCCAAAAGGCAATCGGTGAGCGGATTATCGTGCACGGCCGCGTGCTTGATGAAAATGCCCGCCCCGTTCCCCATACGCTGGTGGAAATCTGGCAGGCCAATGCGGGCGGGCGCTATCGCCACAAGAACGACGGCTATCTGGCACCGCTTGATCCGGCTTTTGGCGGCTGTGGGCGCACGATCACTGACGAAAACGGATATTATGAATTCCTGACGGTGCGCCCCGGTGCCTACCCTTGGCCCAATGGCGTGAACGACTGGCGCCCGATGCATATCCATTACTCGGTTTTCGGGTCGGGCTTTGGCCAGCGTCTGATTACCCAGATGTATTTTGAGGGCGATCCGCTGATTGACCGCTGCCCAATCGTGCAGACAATCCCGGACAAAAGCCAGATCGATCGGCTTGTCGCACCGCTTGATATGTCAAAAGCGCTGCCAATGGATGCGCTTGCCTATAAGTTTGACATCGTCTTGCGTGGACGCCGCCAGACGATGTTCGAAAACAAGTTGGAGGGGATGTAAGATGACGCAGAAACTTGAATTATTGCGGGAAACCCCGTCACAAACAGCTGGCCCCTATGTGCATATCGGCTGCATCCCGTTTTTCACCGGGATTGAGACGATCTATCCAGAAGATCTAGGGCGGCGCGCTATTGAAGCCGGTGCAAAGGGTCAAAAGATCACCATCCAAGGCGCGGTTTATGACGGAACCGGTTGGCGGATGCGTGATGCAATGATGGAAAGCTGGCAACCCGATGGCGCGGGATTATTCCCCGGCCAAGACGGGGCAGACCCCAAGGTTAACGGCTTTTGCCGGTTCGCCGCAGATAACGAGACGGGTGAATTCACCCTAAACACCGTTAAACCCGGCGCGATCACCACAAATGATGGCAAAGCTCAGGCGCCCCATATCGCACTGTGGGTCGTGGCGCGGGGCATCAATATCGGCCTGCAAACCCGGATTTATTTTGAGGATGAAGACAACACCAACGACCCGCTGCTAAACCGGATTGAACAGCGCGACCGCGTTCAGACGCTGATCGCCAAAAAGACCGGTGAAGGCGAATATCGCTTTGATATCCGCCTGCAGGGCGACGGCGAGACGGTGTTTCTGGATATGTAATGGCAGAATTTTTGTTGATCCACGGATCGGGACACGGTGCATGGTGTTGGCGCGATCTGCTGCCCCTGCTCAACATCGGCTACCATCGCGCCCGCGCCATTGACCTGCCGGGGCATGGGGACGATAGCGCATCAACGACAGCGCTGACTTTGAACGACTATGTGGATGCTATTTTGGACGCGGTTGAAGGGCCGACGATCCTTGTCGGCCATTCGCTGGCTGGCATGTCAATTTCGCAAGCCGCCCAACGGGCCCCCGATAGAATTGATCGACTGGTATATCTGGCAGCATGGGCACCAAAAGACGGCCAGAGTGCCGCCGACATGCGCAAAGGCAGTAGGCGCCAGCCATTGCTAGCGGCAATGAAACGCTCGCAAGATGGAATGGCGACCACGATTGAGCCGGAAAAACTGAACGACCTGTTTTATCACGATTGCCCGCCCCCAACGCTGGAATACGCCAAAGTAAACCTGTGCCCCGAGCAAATTGCCCCCTCCAATGAGCCGGTAAATCTGGGGCGCAACTACGATTTGGTTCCACGCAGCTATATCCGGTGCATGAACGACCGCGCCATTCCGCCGGAATATCAGGTGGAAATGTCACTGGATTGGCCGCAAAAGAATATCTACACCATGGACTGTGCTCACTCGCCCTTTTTCGCCCAACCGGGTAAACTGGCCGATATATTGTTTCAGATTGCCGAGGATTTATGACCGAACCCTGCATCATCTGCGTTGCTATCACTGGCTCTGTCTCCAACAAAAGCCATAACCCAGCCGTGCCGATTACTATAAGCGAACAGATCGAAAGCACCCATGAATCCTTTGAGGCAGGTGCCGCCATCGCCCATTGCCATGTGCGCAACGACGATCAATCGCCAACCTCGGACCCGGATAAATTCGCAGCCCTCAAGGAGGGGCTGGAAAAGCACTGCCCCGGCATGATTGTGCAGCTTTCAACCGGCGGCCGTTCTGGTGCCGGTGAGGAGCGCGGTGGCATGCTGCCTCTGCGCCCCGACATGGCTTCGCTGACTGTCGGCTCGAACAACTTTCCGACCCGTGTGTACGAAAACCCACCGGATCTGGTCGACTGGCTGGCCGGTAAAATGCTGAAATACGAAGTCATGCCGGAAATTGAGGCATTTGATCTGTCGCACATTCTTCAAGCCCAAAAAATGCAAGCCGACGGGCGTCTGAAGGGCCCGCTTTATGTGCAATTCGTCATGGGCGTTAAAAACGCCATGCCAACGGACAAAGCGGTCTTTGATTTTTATATCGAGACCCTTAATCGGGTGGCCCCCGACGCCCAATGGTGCGCTGCCGGAATTGGGGCCGACCAAATCACGGTTAATGAGTGGTGTATTGCCGCCGGCGGCCACACCAGAACCGGCATGGAAGACAACGTGCGCATCGACCGCAACACGCTGGCGCGTTCCAACGCGCATCTGGTCAGCCGCGCCGCAGAGCTGTGCGAAAAATACGCCCGCCCGGTCGCCACATGGCAACAGGCGCGTGAAATCCTTGGCTTGCGAATGCCTGCCTGATGCCTGCATCCCCGCTTGATAGCGCAATTTACCGCGACCTGATGGGCGACGCCGAGGTTGCCAAACTGTTCAGCGACAGCGCCGACGTGCGCGCAATGCTGCTGGTCGAAGGCTCGCTTGCAAAGGTGCAGGGTGACATCGGCATGATTCCAAAAGACAGCGCCGCCGCAATCCACCGCGCGTCACTGGAAGTGCAGATTGATCCGGCTGGTCTGGCGTCCGAAACCGGCCAAAGCGCGGTTGTCATTCCCGCACTTGTCGCCGCTTTTCGCAAGGCGATGCAGGCCCCGGAACACGCACAGTTCATTCACTGGGGTGCGACATCGCAGGACATTATGGACACGGCGCTGATATTGCGGCTGCGTCAGGTCGTGGCGATCTATGAGGACCGGCTCAAGGACGTGATCCACAGATTGGGCGCTCTGGCAGATCAACACGCTGACCTTCCAATGGCCGGGCGCACCTATGGTCAGGTGGCGACACCGACCAGTTTTGGTGCTGTTCTGGCCATGTGGGGCACGCCGCTGATCCGCCACCTTGAGCGTCTGGAACAGTTAAAGCCGCGCCTGCTGCAAGTGTCCCTGTCTGGTGCGGCGGGAACCCTGTCGGCCATGGGAAATGACGGCCCGGCGGTGCGCGCAGCCCTGGCCAAAACGCTTGGCCTGAACTACCCGCAAGGTAGCTGGCACAGCACCCGCGACACAATCGCCGAGTTTTCCGCTTGGGCAACGCTGGTAGCTGGCTCGCTTGGAAAGTTTGGCGAGGACTTGCTGCTTCTGACCCAGTCAGGCATTGTCGAGGTCCGTCTGGCCAAAGCAGGTGGCTCTTCCACCATGCCGCAAAAAACCAACCCGGTGCAGCCAACGCTGCTGGTTGCGTTATCGCGCCAGATCATCGCACTTAACACCGCCATTCAGGGCGCAACACTGCACCGCCAGCAACGGGACGGGGCAGCCTGGTTCACCGAATGGATGTCCCTGCCCCAGATATGCCTTGGCATGGCACGCAGCTTGAGCGTCGCACAAGGTTTGGCGTCCTCGATCACACCAAATCCGCGCGCAATGACCGATGGTATCGACGACGGTCTGGGGCTGATCTATGCCGAAGCGCTGTCCTTTGCACTTGCCAAACAGATGCGACGCCCAGATGCACAATCAGCCGTAAAAACGCTGTGCCGCGAAGCGCAGGACACCCAAAAACCGCTTGCCGATCTTGCCTGTGAAAAATGGCCGGACGCGGGGCTGGAAACCCTGTTCACACCGGCAAGCAACCTTGGCACTGCCCCTGATGAGGCGCGGGCATTCGCCATACTCACCCGATCTGTCTGAAAAACTGTTTTGACTTCTTAAAATCGCTGGGAATAGCGTCTGGCGGTCCCTGAAGGACTCGAACCCTCAGCCTGCCGATTAGAAGTCGGCCGCTCTATCCAGTTGAGCTAAGGGACCGCTGAGCACTATTTGCGGAATGCCGTCGCCATTGGCAAGGGGCTAGTTTTTGCCCCCCGTTCACGCAAGCCAGCAAGAAATGTCTGAACTGGCCGAAAACACTGCTTTAATAGCGCGCCTTCGTGACGCCGCGTGACATAGCGCGCCGTATCGCCGTAAGTTTCAGGCAAGCTGCGCAATTCGGGAAAGATGCCGAACACTTCGTCGCGTGTTTCATCCTCAAAGCCACCAAGCCCAACCCGGCCGGGAAAAAAGCTCTCGCTAGCGCAACCACTGGAAATAAGCACCTGATGGGCATCAAACAGCAGATGGTGATAGTGAACCTCTTCCAACTGTTCCTGCACGATCGTCTGGCCGTTCAATAAATGTTTGACAGGACAAAGAACCTCGGTCGCACCGGTCAGCATCTGCACCTGCGCCCCGGCAACAAGAACGCGGTGCATGGGTGATAGCAACAAATCATGCTCGGGCACACCCGGCCCAAGACTATCCTTGCGCAACCGGACGGGTTGCAAATTCCCGGCAGCCCCGTTGTTCAGCGCAAGCCGCCTTCGCCCGGCCCAGCGAATTTCCTGCACGCCATTGTCACGCGTCAGAACTTTATCCCCGGCCCTAAGAGTTTCCACCGGACGTGGCCCCTGCGGTGTATTAATCAGCGTTCCGGCCACAAAACACGGCGGCTCATCTGCCCCGTTGATTGTAATTGTGATTGTAGTATCGCCGCTGGTTGAGGAAACCGTGAACACCTCGGTCAGCGTATCGCCGGTATTCAACGCCTGGATCGCTGCATTGGAATTATTCGCCGTGTAGACCCAGACACCGTCATCATCGATTACAAGTTGGCTACCATAACTGCCGGTGATAGTTTCCGCAGTCCATTCCCCCGCGTCATTGTTAGTAAATGGCCCAAAATCGATATCACCACTTGCTGTCAGGAATCCACCAACCACACCGACGTCTTCGGTGACAGCGCCTGTATCTGGTATCGGGAAACCCATTCTAGAATAGCTTTCGAGCGTTTGGGTCGATCAAAAATGATTGCACACGCCCGTTCTTTTGCGCCGTTGAATCCCCGCGCACCACTTTACGCACACGGCCATCCTTGCCCATCCGAGCAAAGAAAAATGGCTCCTCTGGCGGCTTCCGTGCAATCAGTCGTGCAATTTGGTGCCCATGTTTGAACGGTGCCAAAATATCAAGAAACCACAGGTTATTGCCGCTGATCCATTCACTTTCATCGGGCGGCTTTGCATCAAAAATCATGCGTTCGCTTACACTATCGGACAAACGCGCCCAAATCAGTGCCGCACAGACATCACCGTTCGAGTTTTCAAAAAACCGAACACATTCATTGTTTACCGCAGGTATGAAAATACGGTTTACAGCTTGTGCCGGGAATTGTTTATGCAGCGGACAATGGGACGCAAGAAACGCAAGCCGCCCCAGTGACAAAAAATGTTCGTCACTGGCCCCAGACTCCATCACTGGATCTTCTGTTGCGACCATTTCTATATCCTGCTCGGACGTTCCGCTGATTATTATTTGCGGATTATGTTAAGCAGTTTACACAAAGACCACTCACAACAATATCGCTGCATTTACAACAAACACTGTGGTTGCACGAAAGCCACAGAATAGCCGCCTGTGGAAATTTACGCCCTAATGGGTCCAGACGGTGCGCCGGTCGGTCGCAAAATTAGCCCCGTAACCGCCCTGACGAATGTTCGGCTTGCGGTTATGCGGATCGCTGACCACGGCTTCAATCCCATGGTCCGCGGCATAATCCAGCGCCGCCTCTTTGCTATCAAAGCGCAATCTGACCTGCGATTGCGTGTCATCTGATGACGTCCACCCCATCAGCGGATCAACGCGCCGCGACGTTGCGGCGCCATATTCAAGAACCCAGCCCTTGGTCTTGGCACTGCCCGAAGACATTGCGGTACGGGCTGGTTGAAAAATTCGGGCGCGCATCTGAATAGGTCCTTTGTTGACTGGCAAAGTTATCTAAAAATTTGCGCTGCAAAGCAAGTGCCCAATAGTCGCGATTGAATCTATTGTGTCAGGAATGGTGCTGCCGACCGGAATACAAGGGAGCGTGGGGTGGGGTGGGTGTTGTGTTCCGGTCGACAGCTATTTTACTGTTTGCAGTGACACCGTAGGGAGGGAACGGTGCAACCGCAAGACAATTTACACCTTAAGTTGTATTAAATTACATCACAACCCTTTAGCGGGTGTTTACTTTTCGGCAGAGACCCGGCACTCGCAGTCACACTTTCTGGCAAACCTAAAATGAATTGGCTCGATTGGGGCTTTGACCAGATTATAGACTTGAATGAGAACAAAAAGGGACCATTGTAGGTAGAAATCTTAGGAATAACCGCCAATGTCTGAACAAATATTTCACACAACACCACCGGATGTGAAAACCCGCCCAAAACTGGAAGGCGGAAAGCGGTTTGTCATGCAAACCGAGTTCACTGCCGCAGGCGACCAACCAACCGCAATCGCAGAGCTTACCAAAGGGCTTAACGAAGGCGAGCGAAACCAAGTGCTGCTGGGCGCAACCGGCACGGGCAAGACATTCACCATGGCCAAACTGATCGAGGAAACCCAGCGCCCGGCGATCATCCTTGCCCCCAACAAAACGCTGGCAGCGCAGTTATACGGCGAGATGAAAGGTTTCTTTCCCGACAATTCGGTCGAATATTTCGTATCCTTCTACGACTATTACCAGCCCGAGGCCTATGTCGCTCGCTCTGACACCTACATTGAAAAAGAAAGCCAGATTAACGAACAGATCGACCGGATGCGCCACTCGGCAACCCGCGCGCTGCTGGAACGTGACGACGTGATTATCGTGGCCTCGGTCAGCTGTATCTATGGCATCGGCTCGGTGGAAACATATGGCGCGATGACGCTCGATCTGGTGGCGGGCAAGGAATACGATCAGCGCGCTGTCATGGCCGATTTGGTGGCCCAGCAATACCGGCGCAACGACGCCGCCTTTCAGCGCGGCAGCTTTCGGGTGCGCGGTGACGCGCTGGAAATCTGGCCGGCGCATTTGGATGATCGCGCATGGCGCCTGTCGTTCTTTGGTCAGGAACTTGAAACCGTAACCGAATTTGATCCCCTAACGGGCGAAAAAACCGACACGTTTGACCATATCCGGATTTACGCCAATTCCCACTACGTCACGCCCAAACCGACGATGAAGCAGGCAATCATCAACATCCAAAAGGAACTGCGCACACGGCTGGACCAATTGGTTGGCGATGGCAAATTGCTGGAAGCACAGCGGCTGGAACAACGCACCACTTTTGATCTGGAAATGCTCGAGGCGGCGGGGTTCTGCAACGGCATCGAAAACTATTCCCGTTACCTGACGGGCCGCGCGCCGGGCGAGCCGCCCCCGACCCTGTTTGAATTCATCCCCGACAACGCCATCGTTTTTGCCGATGAAAGCCACGTGTCCGTGCCCCAAATCGGCGGCATGTATAAAGGCGATTACCGACGTAAATTCACCCTTGCGGAACATGGTTTCCGCCTGCCATCCTGCATGGATAACCGCCCACTGAAATTTGAGGAATGGGACGCGATGCGCCCGCAATCAGTGTTCGTGTCCGCCACCCCGTCAAACTGGGAAATGGAACAAACCGGTGGTATATTCACCGAACAGGTGATCCGCCCAACCGGCCTGATCGACCCGATAATCGAGATCCGCCCGGTAGACATGCAGGTCGACGATCTGCTGGATGAGGTGCGCCGCGTCGCCGCCGATGGCTATCGAACGCTGGTCACAACCCTGACCAAACGCATGGCCGAGGATCTGACCGAATACATGCATGAACAGGGTATCCGGGTGCGCTATATGCATTCCGATATCGACACGCTGGAACGCATCGAAATCCTGCGCGATTTGCGCCTTGGAACCTTTGACGTGCTGATCGGCATCAACCTGCTGCGCGAGGGGCTGGATATTCCTGAATGTGGTCTGGTCGCCATTCTGGACGCGGACAAGGAAGGGTTCCTGCGCTCTGAAACCTCGCTGATCCAGACGATCGGGCGGGCAGCGCGCAACGCGGATGGGCGCGTAATAATGTATGCCGACCGGATCACCGGCAGCATGGAACGCGCGCTGGCCGAAACGGACCGGCGGCGAGAAAAGCAGGTTGCTTATAATACGGAACACGGGATCACGCCCCAAACGATCAAAAAGAACGTCGATGATGTTCTAAGCGGTTTGTATAAGGGCGATGTGGACATGAACCGCGTCACCGCCAAGATCGACACGCCGTTGATGGGCGCAAACCTTGCGACGCATCTGGATCATTTGCGGGTGCAAATGCGCAAAGCGGCGGAGAATCTGGAGTTTGAGGAAGCCGCGCGCCTAAGGGATGAAGTGAAGCGGCTTGAGGCCGTGGAACTGGCCGTGGCGGACGATCCGCTGGCGCGCCAATCTGCGGTTGAGGCGGCGAGTGAGAGTGCGGTTAAGGGTAAGGGGCGCAGTAAGGGGGGGAAGGCCTGTC
>JAHRVC010000078.1 GCA_019090885.1 Marinosulfonomonas sp. | reverse complement strand
CGGAGAGGTGCCGGAGTGGTCGAACGGGGCGGTCTCGAAAACCGTTGTGGGTGCAAGCCCACCCAGGGTTCGAATCCCTGTCTCTCCGCCATTTTGTTCACAAGCGACAAGGTTCCGCCCAACAATTTCGCTGAATTAGTGTTTCCTACGGAAGTCCACTCCATTCGAACCCATCAAACGAGTTCAGGCTACGCCATTTTCATCTCGACCTTCAGACGGAAATCGCCAAAATTCGCCCCAAAACAAAACTTCATTGCGCTGGGGAACTTACTTGAGAGTGTTGGAGCCGGTCACCAATCAGAAACGGAACGATAAATCCTTCTTGCGGAAATTAATATTCCGGCCTTGAGACATTGAGGTTGGCACGACCGAATTGGACAGTCCCAAAAGCCAACCCCGTGCAAAACTCTGCATCAGACGGCAGAACATCCGCCGACTGGTGCCTCGATAAAATGACCTAAAGTTGCCACGTTCTTGAAATATATCGCATTTTGAGGGTTTTTTGGGTTTCCGGAGAAAACGGATATGAAGATGCGGGATGTGGAGTCGGGGAAAAACACCCGCCGTTCAAGAATTTATTCGGGCCGAATACGGCGATCCGTGTTTGGTTCTGGTCTGAACCACCCGTGTATATTCGTGCACTTGCCTAAATGCGGCGGAACATCCTTGTCCGAAGCTCTTTATGCAACGGTTCCGATCCACAAGCGTCTGGGTGTGGTGGACGCGGTTTCGACCCGGCGCGCGGCATCGGTTTTGAATTTTGGCGTTGATGACGCCTGGAAATGCCATGACGACCTTGAGTTTGGCGACCAGACATTTGATCTGCGCGAACAATTGCTCATCACGCATTGTTGCTGGGACAGCCAATTGGTGCATGGGCATGTTTTGATCAGCGACCGGATACGGGCGCATTGCCAACAGCGTTACAAATTTCTGACGATAATGCGCGAACCAATTGCGCGCACAATCTCAAATTATCGGATGGCGGTTAAGGCGGGAATTGCCAGCCCGGATGCGGATGAGTGGCTGGAAAGCCCGATTGCTCGGTCACATTCCACGACCTTTCTTCGCTATCTGTCTGGAAAAAATAGTGTCGACCCAAAGCAAGAGGCCGCAAGCCTTGAACAAGCACTGAGCACATTGGATATGTTCTCTTTGATCGGTTTTCTGGATGATACTCCGACGTTTGCGCGCGAGTTTGAACAGATGTTCAACACAAGCCTGCGCCTAAAAAAATACAACACAGCCCAAGGGCCGGAAGTTCAACTAAGCGCTAGCCAACTGGCAAAACTGCGCGACATGTGTGCGCCCGACCTTGCTATCTATGAACGGGCGCGTGACATGAAAGGCAACGCCCGTGCGCAGGGATAGCAGTTCGGGCACCTACCGGATTGCATATTTCGCCCACGATTGGGGCGATGCTGCGATAAAACGGCGTGTCGCCGGCTTTCAGCGTGACGGACTTAACGTTGCGGGCTTCGCGATGCACCGGGCGAATGATGCACAACCCGATTGGGTTGTCACCGATCTGGGGCAAACACATGACAATAAATACCTGCACCGCGCCTTATCCATTCCCCGTGGCGCAAAACTTGCCCAAGGCCACGTGCTTGAGCAGGCAGACCTTATCGTTGCGCGCAATCTGGATATGTTGCTGGTCGCCCTTCAGTCGCGTCGCCGCGCCGGACTAAAGACGCCTGTCGTATACGAATGCCTAGACATTCACCGGCTGGTTGCCCGCGATGACGCGATCGGCACAGTATTTCGAACGCTCGAACGTCAGGCTTTGCGCAAATGCGCCGGTCTTTGGGTCTCTTCGCCGTCCTTTCTTAGTGAGTATTTTGAAATTCAGCATCCGGGTGACTACAATGCTGACCTGCTTGAAAATCGCCTTCAGGATGCCCCTGCCCCCCGGCCTTCCAAAGAGCACCGGGATCGCACATCTTCGCCCCTTCGGATCGGGTGGTTCGGCAATCTGCGCTGCGTGCGGTCCCTATCGCTTTTGCGCCAAATTGCAGCGGACCATCAGGGTGCTGTCGAAATCGTTCTGCGCGGCTATCCGGCAGACGCCGAAATCCCAGATTTTCATGAAATTGTAGCGGCGCAACCGGGCTTGAGTTTCGGTGGCCGGTATCAATATCCCGACGACCTTGGGGCAATCTATCACAGCGTTGATGTGGTCTGGGCGGGTGACTTTATGGATGCGGGTAAAAACTCTGACTGGCTGCTGCCCAATCGGCTGTATGAGGGGGGATGGTTCGGCTGCCCGCCTATCGCACCGGCCAGCTCCCAAACCGGCAAATGGATCGCCGGGCATGGCTGCGGTTTTACGCTAGATGAACCATTGGACCAAACGCTGCCTGCGTTGATATCATCCCTGCTCGATGATCCTGCGCCAATTTCCAAATTACGCGAAGGCCTGTTAGCACTTCCGGATGATGTGTTCATAGAGCCAGCAGGCCTGCTGGCAAACCTTGTGCAGGATGCCGTGGGCACCGGGCTAAGCCATCGCCCCGGTGGGAAAACCGCCCCTCGCGTTAGTATTGCGCCTTCGGCCTGATCCGCGCCAAACCGGCAATCACGCCCAGATGCATCACGCCGCGGCGCAGCCACCAGAGCCGTTTCATCGCTGACGCGCAATTCACCAATGCGACCGCAAAACAATAGCTCGCCTTGGCCAAAGCCGCCGCAACCAGCCCGGGCACTGCGATCATTGCAACCCCACGGCGCGAAAGTTCACCAAAAATATTGCCCGAATTGAAACTACGGCGGATCAACCAGCTCAGCCGCAACCGGCCCGGCGCGACTTTTTCAAAAACCTGCGCTGTTTCGCAGACGCCAAGCGTAGCCCCCGCCGCCCACATCCGGTGAAAATAATCGGTATCTTCGCCCCCCGTTCGTCCCTTGGCTATATCAAAGCGAAGGGCGCGGGTTGTCGGGTCTCGCATATCGACCAGCGCGTTGCAGGAATGGCCGGTACGCACCTGCCCGCCGCGAACAACCGCTCGGTTCGAATGAAAATCTGCGCGCACGATATGTGCCGGGGCATCGGGTGGATATATCGCAATCGCCGGTCCAAACACGGCGGCAAAGTCACCATCCTGCAACCTGTCCAATAGCTGGATCAACCAATCCTTGGCCGCGGTTTCATCGTCATCAATCCAAGCGATCAGATCACCGGTCGCATGATCCAGACAGGCATTGCGAGCCATCGAAATATTTTGCTTTGGCGCATGAATATACTGCACCGGAACAGCTGCATTTTTGTAATTTTCGACAAGGGTCTGCGCACTTGGGCTGGCGTCATTGTCGGCGACCAGAATACGAACTTTGATTGCATCCGGAAGAACAAGCTGCACCAACGAATCCAGCGTCGTTGCCAGTTGTGGGCGGCGAAATGTGCAGACGCATATATCAATGCTTTTGGGCGGAGCTTGTATCATCGCATCACCCATTTTGCACCTGCGCCTTTGGGGCATGCCCCTTGCGCGTGCCCTGCAAAATCCGCTGCATGAACCCCAGCCCCCAGCCCAGATGCATCGCCCCCAGTGCCGGGCCAGCCCAAAGGCCAGCAGCGCTGCGCAACGAAGCCGCCGCAATGGCCGAGACCGCAATCAAAGCGCTTGCGTAGATTGCTGGCCAAATCAGGGCCAGCGGTGTCACAAACATCAAAGCAGCCGAGATTGCCAATAACCAGACATTGGCCACTGGCACGACCTGCCGCAGCCGTGGCACAATACCATGCTTGGTCAGCGTGTTCGCCCTGCCCCTTCCATAGTTCCAATATTGCCACCACAGGCCCGCCAAACTGGTCCGCATTGTATAGGAAATGCGGGTTTTGTTGGTCAGCCAAATTTTACCGCCAGCCTGCACCAGTCGAAAATCGTATTCGGCATCTTCATTATGGCTGATAGTCGGGTCATATCCGCCGATACGGCGAAACCAGTCCAGATCAAATGCCGCGTGGTGCCCGTGATCCACAAATTGCGCCCTTGTGCCGCCCCGATGCGCTGACCCACCTGAGCCAAGCGGTGTGTCAACGATCCATGCGGCCGCCCTTTGGAAACCGCTACGGCCTGTGGCATCCATCGAAGTCACGACAGACGCCGCGCCGACACGCCTAAATTCCTGCGCCAATGTTTGCACGAAGTTACGCGGATACGTGGCGTGTACATCGCACCTAACTAGAATTTTGTGCTGGGGTTGGGCAGCGCTCGCGACCGCATTGTTGACGCCCGCTGACTGCAGGCGTTGGGGATTGTTGATCAGCGTCAAGTTTGGATAAGTTTTGTTCAACCGCTGGACAATTTCCTGTGTGCCATCAGTACTACCTCCGTCCGCCACAACGACCCGGCAACCAGCCATCCAGCCGGGTGAGAGCATAAGAGAGTGGACACAGGCCTCAATATACCCGGCCTCATTCAATGCTGGAAGCACGACCAGGATTTCGGCTGAATGAACGCCAAGCGTCCCTGACTTATCTGTTTCGGCCGCCGTCTTACTTTGTGTCACCTGCATCGTCAGCCCCACGCGCCAGCAGCAGGCCGATTAGCGTGACAACCAAAGGCCCAGCTATGAAAAATGCGGCAAGGACGATCCCCAAACGACCGTCGAAAACATATGCAAGCACCGCGAAAACGCAGCTTAGTACCGGCACCAGTAGCAGTAACCCTTTCAAAGCCTGCCCCCCCAAACCATAGGAGCAGAACTATAATGGGAAGATCGGGAATTGTAATCACCATTTTGATTTTCCCCGGTCCCATGGTCTGCAGCAGGGCTGCAATCCGTGGAACCATATGAAACTCATGTCTATAAGGGCCGAATTTCAGTAGGCACCCTGCCGATTAAGCAGCACACCAATCGTTCTGCTTATCAGCACCAAATCCCGCGGAAGGGTGCAGTTGGATACATAACGGCTGTCAAGTTCCACCCTTTTGCTAAAAGGCAGATCACTTCGCCCGGAAACCTGCCACAGGCCGGTAATACCGGGACGCGCAGATTTGTATCGTCCACTTGCTTCGCCATAACCGTGCAGTTCAAGCTGCGTAACAGGCCGCGGGCCAACGACACTCATGTCTCCGCGCAGAACATTCAAAAATTGCGGCAACTCATCCAGGCTGGTTTTACGCAGGAATGAGCCGACCACGGGAATGACACGCGGGTCATTCTTTAGCTTGCGGGTTTCTTCAAATTCCATTCGGGCTTCAGGAAATTCGGCAAAGTGATCTTCCAACACCCGATCAGCGTCTAGAACCATCGTTCTAAGCTTAAAACAGCGGAATTCTTTTCCGCGAAATCCGACACGTGTGTGCGAGAAAAACACCTGACCCGGTGAAACGAAATAGATAATTATTGGGACAATAAGAAAAAACGGAAGAGCGCTAACTAGGGCAATCGTACTAAAGGCAACATCGAACAAGCGTTTAACGCCTCCACCGACCGGTAAAATTCCGGCTTTTTGGGAAGCGACTGAATATGTCGCTTCGCAAACATCGGCTTCGGGTTGAAAGGCTGGCATTTATTCATCCCCCCGGATGGTTAATATTGTGTTGCACAAAATGCAGGGGAAAAAGGCGAAAATATGGCAGGAGGCGTGGCAGCCGTTAACTTTATTGAAGGCCTACAATTTTGGCGAACTTTCGCCCAATTTTTGCTTCACTCGGCGCAATAACGCCTTAAAAAATTCCGGTTTCAGTCACTGTTTGAATTTTGTGATGATTTTTGTCACCACGACATTTCGTTTTGCATACCCACCCTGCGCTCCCCAATTCAGCCGCAATTCACACCTAAAAACGAAACAGCAGAACCAATCCAATTCGGGGCACCTATAGCCGCGCCAAGGTAAAGACTGTTCAGGATGACGCACACAGGATTGCAACCATGATCAGCAAACTTAAAACAACGATGATGGCATCGGAAACGCTGCGCACCGGAGGAGCTGCAGGCATAATAGTTGCCGCGCGGATTATTGGGACGTTTGGCACCTTATTATATACAGTTTTGATGGCCCGAATGATGACGCCGGAAAACTTTGGGATCGCGTGGACACTGTGGTCGATAGTGTATATCGCGGGCTACCTTGTCACACTCAATATTGGGGCGACAGCAATCCGCGAAGTCGTGCGCGCCCGCGCTTCTGGCGATGACGCCTCGGCTGCTGGGTTTATCATTGTCAGCCGCTGGATCCTGTTCATCGTGTCAATTCCAGCTATTTCAGTGTTTATTGGTTTTATCTGGTGGCAACACCCAAGCATATTGGCAGACTACCCTGTTGCAGTTTTTCTTGCAGCCGCCACTATTCCAGTCATGGGCTGGGATGCGATCAATGCCGCGCAAGCGACGGCCTTGGACAAGGTGCTACGCAGCCAATTACCAAGTACATTAGTTCGACCTCTGATTTTCATTGTTGCGTTTGGCGCTATTTGGGCATTCGGATATTCTCTAAGCCTCGAGACTGTTCTGGCAATCTTCTTCACGGCTGCGATTATGATAGCCACCGTGCAACATGTACTGATTTGGCGCTTTTTCAATTTTATAAAATCGGTAAAACCCGATTTATCCGGTTGGGCACGATGGGTCGGATCAGGGCTGTTGTTGGCACCTAACAGACTTTTAAATGACCGATTAAAGGACGTTCTATTGTTGGTTACTGCCGTTCCATTGGGGGCGGTCGGAGTCGCTAAAATGGCCGTGGCACTGAGCATTATCAATTTTCTGAATTTTGCGATCAATGCAGTAGAAACCGCGTTCGCACCAAAGCTTGCACAGAACCTGACCCGCAACCTCGCAGACGGTGTCGCCCCGCGCCAGATGACGCGGGCCACGCATTTCATCGCTATCTCGGGCGTGCTGAAAGTGGGCATGCTGGGTGCAGGGGTCATCGCGTTGTGGCTAATTCTGCCCCTACTCATTAGCTTTTATGGGCCAGAATATTCCGCCAGTACTCCGCTTGTCTGGTGGTTCGCGCTGATACCATTGTCCACAGCGGTTTTTGGCAACACCACCCTTGTGATGCAGATATTCGACCAACGCAGTGCATTCTTTTACAGCAGTGTTTTTGGGCTGATCATGTTGGTTGTGGCCGGAGTCTATGGCGTCCCAATAATTGTCGCATATGGGATCGACCCGCTGATAGCTACCGCAATGTCATTCGCCGTTACAATGACGACCTTGCAAGCATATCGATGGGTGCTCTGCTGGTCACGAACCGGCATTGACGTCTCGTTACTGGGCGCATTAATCCGACGGCAAAAACACTTGAAACAATATTCAGCGGGCAGTGAAACCCCGTCAGTCTCTACCACGTGATGGATAGGGTTGCTGGCACCGGGAATGGGCCGTGCAATTGATTGGTCGGCCAAGTGCCGGACCGCCTGTCTCGTGTCATCTATGACATCGTCGGCATATTAATTTTGCCTGATCGCCCTGCCCGTTTGGACGCGTCTAATTAGTCAGGCATAATTTTGCGCCGCATTTCGATCCGCGCCGAAACCGCGAATGCAATCAGGATCACGATCATATTTCCGTGCTGACCGTGTAGCAACGGATTGAACATCGCAACGCCGATCGCCAAAGTAAAGACGGCAATCATCAGCGCAGATTCAACGCTTTTACTGACAAGAAAGTAGCGTAAATAGACAACGGCAATTGTTCCAATCGTAATCGCAATCGCGACCAATCCCGGAACCCCCATGCCGACCCAGATATCCAGAACAAAATTATGGAAGCTGATCAGACCGCTTCCATATATTTGCTGGATACGATCCAACGCCAAAAACCCCTCACTGTCCCAATAGGCATCAAAGCCAACGCCCAGCCACGGTTGCCCGTTGATCTGTTGAATGGCAACTTCCCAAAGGAATGTCCGGCCAGTCAAGTTTGAACTTTTGCCAAACACATCCAGCACGGCAGCAACGGGATCAAAACTACTAAAAGCCATTATCGCAATACCAGAAAGAACTGCCGTTACGCCAACTGTCCCCAGAACCAACCGGAAACTCGCCCTGTATCGATGTATTGTCAGGGCAATGAACAAGCCAGTTGTACCCAACAAAAAAAGCATCGACGTCGCCGATTTTGACAACAACAGCGCAAACCCTGCCAACCCAAAAAGACTCCACAAAACCACATCCCGCGACAGGCGCGAGCGTCGACTTGCAATCAGGCCCAACACCGAAATGGCCAGCATAAGTGACATGCGCCCAAGCGTGTTTTTGTTCCCAAAAACACCCAATAGCCCGCCCCCATACGAGAACGCCTCGCCGAACATGCCGGTAGCCCAGTTGACCAGAGATAATGCGATCAACGGTGACAGTCCAAGCACAATGACAAGTGCAATGTCACGGGGACGATAGCGCCAACCGATCCAGATTCCGGCGAAATAGGTCACCGTCAATTGAACGGCCGAATAGGCAGTATGGGACGGCACCAACGACCAGGTTGCCGAAACAAACGCGATGGCTGGAAACGCGAATATCGTTAAATTATCGCGGACCACCGACAACAGAGAGCGCAGATTTGTTGCAATTTTCAGGCCGACCATTGCGTAGATCATCACCCATAAAAGCAAGGGCGGTGCAAAACGATAAACCCCCTGACTGCCGGCAATAATAATCAATGTCGCCAACATAAGGTCGTAACTTGCAAACAGGGCAACCATCGAGGACGCCTTGTCTTTTAGGCGGCGCGGACTTGAGTGCGCTGATCCGACGGTCGCAATACTGGGGGTCATTTACGGCCACCAATGGAGGCATCCGCCAGCCATTGCTCACATACATTCGTTTGGAGACAACAGGGCAAATTTCGGCGCAGTGTTTGAGCGATCAAATCCGCCACTGGCTGTATCCCTTACCGGAAATTTCACGAAAACGGTCGACATCAACCCGCAACAGATCGGCAACTTCATCCAACAAGTCAGCGCCCAAGACCGGCGGCCTTTCAGGTTTGCGAAAGGAAAAAGCCGCGCGTACCAGTCTGCGGGTGGCTTTGGGAATAAAATAATCTACGCGGCGCACAGTTCTTAAACGGGCGGCGCGCTTCATCAAACCGGGGACTTGGGCAATTTGCTCGGCGGTATTAGCCGGAAATTCGGGATGCATAACTTTGTGGTCGATTTCAAGAAAGTCAGAAATCTGGTCAGCCACAACTTGCGGAGTTTCACACATCTCGTCGAAATCCAAGAACAGGAACTGGCGTCTATCAAAATGGGCCAAGTATTTGTCGATCTGCGCGCCGTATCGGCTGCACTCGACCATGTGACGCCCGTTCTCGCTGGCCAGCAGATCAGCAGGTTTGACCCGCATATGTCCGTGCGTCCAGGAATGGCGGTAATGCGATGCAAATCGCGCGACCGGATCGCGAACGATAAACATAAATTTCGCGTTCGGCACCGAGTTGGCGATCAGTTCAGGGACACCGGGAAATATATCGTGTTTCGCATAATTTGGCGACGCTTCACCGACCAGCCGACGGCTGAGATCAAACTGACGCTCGTACCAAGCCTCACCAAGGGGAAAGTTCTTTTCCTGAATGAAGTAATCTGTTTCTTTGGTTCGTGAAATTCCGATATCTTCGAACTGATCAAGATAATGACACAACGTCGTCGTTCCGGCCTTCATGGCGCCCAGAATAAAAAAGTCGGGGGCAAAGGCCGTGTTGCTCTGGCGTGATCGGCGTTGGTGCGCAGTACTGTGGGGCAACCCATTGCGGGAATTAGGCCCATGTTGTTGGCCAAAGACACCTTGATTGGTGCTTAAAACAAGATTGCCAAATTTACCCCCGATCAAATCAGAACACTCAAACCTCATACCATGGCACCCCACTGTAAGGGCGGTCTTGATCCGCACGGGCCCTAAAATACGTGTAAAGGAAAGCCAATTTGCGCATTTGAAACCGACCTTTTAGGGCCAACTTTGGCGTAGCTTGGGCGTATAGACTGTCAATTCGGCGGGGCATTGCCTCGATCCCGAAAGCTCGAAGGTGGGGTTGCAGCAGGTTCATCTGCAGATCGCGCAACTGATAGCGCATTTGGCGCGCAAATAATGCACGTAAACCACGCCAGTTCGTCATCGGGACGGACTCATATTCAAAATACGCCTCGGGGACTGGGCGGATACGCGACCGGTCAACTGAACCGTTTGGTTCAAAGTCGCGAAGAATGAGCCAGCGTAACAGCGGGTCATCACCAATCATTCCAACCGGAATGTTAATCGAAAGCGATCGGATACGGGCCAAAGTTTCACCGCGCAGCGCATAAAAATTGCCCGGCATTCCGTGCTCGCGCAAAATCCGTTTGGACCAATTGCCGGATGTTCTACCGCCTTTGGGAAGGGTCGATGCAGCCAACGCCTCGGGGTGGTCCCGCAGGCGTGCTTCAATCTCGACCAGAGCGTCAGGTGAAACCAAAACATCGCCATCAACAAAGACATGAAGCCGGGTGGCCGGAGACGCCAGATGGTTCACATAATAGCTCCAAGCATTGGCCTTGTCGCCAAGCTCAATAACTACGGTCTGAATACGTGGATCGTCTTTGGACACCCCCCTGACAACGGCCTCAGTTTCGTCGGTAGTGCCATTGATGAGCACATAAATCCGGTCGTTAGGGCCTAGACCGGCCCCTTGTATCGAGCCCAGGCAATTGGCAATATTACCCGCTTCATTATGGGCAAAAACAGCGATGGATCTGGCTGGCGGCTTTTGGTGTTTTGTGACCATGTCAGGCCACCATCGCCGTTGGACTGGCTTCATCTCTCGCCGATTTTTCAAGAACTTCCGACGACGGCACCATTGTTAAAACCGCCCCAACCGTCTTGGCGGTTCTGTTCAGGCCGCGGCTTATCGCACGCTCAAATTGCTCGACCGATGTCATGCCCCATTTTACGGCGACAACGACATAGTCCGCAAGATCGGCACACATACGGGCATCCGAACTTTCGCTGAGCGAGCCGATGTCCAGAACCACAACGTCGTAATTTTCTTTTGACGATTCAAGGTATGTGGCGATGGCCCCTGGGCTGACCAGTTCGATCATGTCCGACATACGATTTTGTTCGCTCTGGCCCGAAAAGTCAAAGTCGGCCACCTTTTTGCCGTCCCGAAGTGGGGCCACTTTTGGCGGCGCTTCGCCGGTTTTCGAAGCCCCCCAGTTCACGCGGTGCGTTGCAAAAACCTGCGACAATGCAGGATTTCTAAAGTCGAGATCTATCAAATGCACGCGCTTACCTTGCTTGGCAAAGTAGGCCGCCAAGTTGGCCGCAAGCGTGGATTTTCCCTCACTTGAGACAGTTGAAGTGACGGCGATTACCTGCGCCCGTTTGGCGGCCGGATCGCTCGCGGCGGCGTCAAAGACAATTGAACGAACTGTCTCGGAGAATTCTGAAAGCGGGTGATCAACTGCAAACGTCATCTTTGCTAACTCGCGGTCACTACGACCACCACTTAAAAGCGGCGCGTTAAGATCATTGCGTATCCGGTTACGATTGAAGTTTTTTGGAAACCACGCGCTGCGGATTGCCGGCACCGCCCCAAGAACCCGCAGGCCAGCCATCTCAATTTCGCGCGGCTGGCGTATCCGATTGTCCAGTTGTTCGCGAATGAACACCAAAACCAGACCGACAAACAGGCCACCAATCAATCCCAAAGCAAGAACTTTTGCCGTCCTAGGTGAGCTTGGCCCGCGCGGAACATGGGCTGCCGTCAGGATCCGAGCGGTGTTTGTTTTTTGCGCAAACGCCTCGGATGTTTCGTGGAAACGGGCCAAAAGAACCTGATAGACTGCGCGACTTCCATCCGCCCGCATCTGCAATTCCTGAAGCTTGGATTCTTTTTGCGAAACAGTCGCGACATCGAGACGTAATTCTTCGGCCCGATCTGCAAGACGTTGCTCTTCTTTGATCGAAAACTCGATCTGTTTTTCAAACTGCGTCGCGATCCGTTGATACTGATCGACCAATTGCAACTTCATCACCTGCAGTTCGCGCGCGAGCCTACCCGCTAGAACCGTGTCTTTGTTCCCGTTTGCAATTGCGCGTGCATATCCAAATTCCGCCTTCAATATCTGTGAACGGATTTGGGCAATCGCCTCGGCGCCCACGTCTGGCACATCAGAGTCCGTGCTGCCCTCGATCAAAAAGTTACGGACACGCTCTAGCACCAGTTCGTTGCGAAACCTATCGCTGCGAAGAGCGACAAGTGCGGTGTTCAATTCCGCCAATTCCGAACCAGCCACTTGGCGACCGTCGGAATCAATCTGATTGATAAGCCTGAAACGATTGACTTCGGCCTCTGCAGTTTGCAGTGCACCGATCGCCTCGTGTAGCGCTTGCGAGGACCAACTGTTTAGCTGTGCCAATTTTCCAGCCTGAATTTCAAGACCGCTAAGCAGGTATTCTTCTGCGTAGCTATTCGCGATCGCGGTGGCCAGTTGCTTGTCGGTGTTGTGAACAATGATTTCGATCACATAGGTGCCGCCAAGTCTGCCAATATCGATATTGCTTTTAATCTTGGCCACGGCATTTCGCACTGCGGCCTCTTTGGGCGTAAGCAAGCCGTTGTTTCCCTCAGCGGCATCGTCGGATGAAAAAATACCCTTAATGCGGGTGGTAAAGGATCGCTTGACAGGCTCTGGTTCTGCGACGACGGCCAAATCCAGCCGCTGAACGACCCTTTCGGCCAATGTGCTGGACAGCAAAATCTCGACTTCAGAGTCCACAATCAGCGCATCCGAATTCAAAAGGATACCACCGGCTTCCTGAAAACCACGGCTTTCGCGCGGATCGATGTAGATTGTTGCAGACGCTGTATAAATCGGCGTCATCGACACGACACTGATTAGGGCGAGCATCATGCTCACTACGACGCAGATCACCACCAACCAAACATGCCGCCGAAGCGACTTAAGGACGGTCGACATAACATCGGCCACAGTGGGCGCCTCAAGGGCCTCGCTGCGTGGCGGGTTCAACATGCTCCGCTCAATCAGTTTCACTCAAACACTCCTGTCATTTCCGTAACTTGCGCCATACTGTTAAACCGAAAATCGTGGCTGATTAGGGGCCGCTGTAAGGGCATCCCATGTCGCCCACGGAAAACTGGTTCGGTTCAATAGCTCAGCAAGTGCCAGCATTTCAGGTTCATACAACTTGGTCAGTTTACGTTCGGTTGCAGGCGTCATTGGGGGCACTTCGGCGCGCACATCGACACTGTTCATACGCAACAACCCTGCCACCGGCTTGCTGGATTTTATGCGCGTCAGTTGTTCTTCCAACCCGACCCGACGCAACAAATCGCCACTGCCACGCAGCGTGCGACGCAATACCGGCAAGCGCGCCCGATCGCTGGTGTTGCGCGCTTCAGAGGCCACAGCACTGACAAAACCGGCGTCAACGCCGACAAAATCGTAAAGCTGTGCCATCGCGGTGGCCGGATCGGCAAAAATTTCTTCGGCAATTAGTACGAGCATCTGGTCGGGTCCAAACGCCTGATACCAACGTTTCAAATGCGTGTGATAACGGCCCTGATCAATGTAGGCCGGATTTCCAAGCAACCCTTCTTCGAAGCTTTGTCGGGGAATGTGCCCCTTGATGATCTCGTGCAGATGGTTGGAGTAGGCCCGTTTTACCGGGTCACGCAGCAGCGCGACAATTTTGATGT
>JAHRVC010000077.1 GCA_019090885.1 Marinosulfonomonas sp. | reverse complement strand
GCGCGGCCAAAATGCTCTTTCGCCTGCAACAAATCCTTGTCGCAGTCCCCGTTGTCAGTGCCGGGTGTTATCAAATTCATATGTCAAAAATCGCCTCTCATGCCTTACCGCACGAGCGAAACGAAAAAGCAGCCGCCGGGTTGCCCCGTGACTGCTTGCCCACTTCTTCTAGCTTGCCCAAAGGTATACATTGGAGCGTGCGCAATGTCAAGCGCACTCAATCCTAGGTTGCGTGCGGTAGGGTTAACAATTTCCTACCTAACCAAGGTCTCTAGCCTAGTTTCGTTCGGCCTCTATCGCCCGCCATTTTGCAACATTGGCATTATGTTCGCGCAGCGTTTCCGCAAACGCATGCCCGCCACTGCCATCGGCCACAAAGAATATATACGGCGTGTCATCCGGGTTCAGTGCCGCCTCGATACTGGCCAGACCGGGGTTCGCAATCGGACCCGGCGGCAACCCGTTAATAATGTATGTATTATAGGCATTTCGATTGCGAAGCTCACTTTGCCGCAACCCACGCCCTAGCGTGCCTTTTCCCTTGGTGACTCCATAGATCACCGTCGGGTCGGTCTGCAGTTTCATCCCCAACCGCAATCGGTTCACAAAGACCGAGGCCACTTGCCGCCGCTCTTCTGCCACACCGGTTTCCTTCTCAACAATCGAGGCCAGAACCAGCGCTTCCTCGGGCGTCGAAAACGGCAAATCCTCAGCCCGGTTGCGCCAAGCCTCAGCCAGCCGTTCCGCCTGTGCGGCCTGCATCTGGCTAATTAGCGCATCCCGATTCATGTCCAGCGTCACTTCGTAACTGTCGGGTGCAAGCGATCCCTCGTCTGGCAATGCAGACACTTCACCTGCCAGAAAATCCGCTGATTTCAAAGCATTGACGATCTGCCAGCTTGTCGCCCCCTCAGCCAGAGCAACCCGATACCGCGTATCTGCATCCCCCCGCACATCCGTATATTTCGCCGGGGCCTCACCCTCGCCGGGCTCGAATGCAACGACCTCAACAAACCGGTTGCTTACCGGATCAAGCTGGCGAACCTGTGCTTCAACCTTGCTGATCCCGATCCGGTAAACCACTTCGGTGCCGCAACTGCTGGCCCCGCCGCGCGTTACGATGTCCACAATCTCGGCCATGCTGGCACCCTCAGGCACCAGAAAACTACCAGCCTTCAATGCACCGGCCTTATCTTCATAATCAGCCCCGATCCGCATGATCGACGCATTGCTGATTGCCCCTTGGGCCGCCAGACCTTCGGAAACGCGGGTGAAATTCGAACCACTCTGCACCCGCAGACAAATCGCCTGCGTCAGTGGACCGGCCCCGGAATATTGCGTCTTACCCCAGGCAATCACACCGACCGCGACGACTAGAATAACAATGATCAAAGAAAATGCGTTAGAGGCGATGTGCCGCCACATCAGTCCTTAACCTTCGTCATCACCAGCGAGGCATTGGTGCCCCCAAAGCCAAAGGAATTGGACAACACCACATCAATCTGACGTTCGACCTTGCCGTTCGCCGCCAGATCAAGCTTGGGCGTTACCGCCGGATTATCCAGATTGATTGTAGGCGGTGCCACCTGATCGCGCAGCGCCAGAATGCAGAAAATCGCCTCGACAGCACCTGCGGCCCCAAGCAGATGACCGATAGCAGATTTCGTCGAACTCATCGTCGCCTTGCTGGCGGCATCCCCTAACAATTTCTCAACTGCCCCAAGCTCAATCGTGTCGGCCATCGTCGAGGTGCCATGCGCATTGATATAATCAATATCCCCCGGCACCAGCCCGGCCCGCTCAATCGCCGCCTTCATCGAGCGGTAACCTCCGTTGCCATCACTCGAAGGTGCTGTGATATGATAGGCGTCGCCCGACATGCCATAGCCGATCACCTCGGCGTAAATTTTCGCACCGCGCGCCTTGGCGTGCTCATATTCCTCTAGCACGACAACCCCGGCACCCTCACCCATAACGAACCCGTCGCGGTCTGCATCATAGGGTCGGCTGGCGGCCTGCGGGTCATCACCGCGTTTCGTGCTCAGCGCTTTGCAGGCATTAAACCCGGCGATCCCGATCTCGCTGATCGGGCTTTCCGCACCACCGGCCACCATTACATCCGCATCGCCCAGCATAATCAAACGGCTGGCGTCACCAATGGCATGCGCCCCGGTTGAACAGGCCGTCACCACAGAATGGTTCGGCCCCTTGAACCCATAACGGATCGAGACATGGCCCGAGATCAGATTGATCAGCGCCGATGGAATGAAAAACGGGGAAACCCGCCGTGGCCCGCGTTCTTTCAGAATGATTGCAGTGTCAGCAATTGCAGACAGGCCGCCAATGCCAGACCCGATCATCACACCGGTCCTTTCGCGATCTTCTTCGTCTTCTGGCATCCAGCCAGAATCCGTGACCGCCTGAACCGCCGCCGTAACCCCATATAAAATGAAATCGTCTATCTTGCGCCGCTCTTTTGGCTCAACCCAATCGTCGGGATTGAACGTGCCGTCGCTGCCGTCACCCAGCGGTATTTCGCAAGCATATGTGGTGGCCACACGACTTGCATCAAACCGACTGATCGCGCCAGCGCCTGACTGACCCGCCAACAAACGTTCCCAGGTTTTCTCAACCCCACACGCCAGTGGCGTGACCATTCCCAAACCAGTTACAACGACCCGACGCATGCGCGGCCCCCTCTTTGAAACGAAGCTTCCGGCATTGATACCCTGCCCTGTCATGCGGGAGCAAGGCCATCCAGCAGCTTTCCGCCCGAAAACAGGCGCTTCAGCGCCGTCCTGCCAACAAATGCACGATTAGCACAAACCCCAGCGCGACCCCACCGATCCAGCCAAAATACCACATGCGCCCTGCGATGAAGTCTTCGGCGTATGACGCGGCGAACCGGCCCTTTCCAATCACTGTGACGCCAGCTGCAGCCCAGATCAGAACAACGTAAAACGCAGCCTTGATGCCCCAGCGAAGACCCGCGAAAGATTGCAAAATATAAAGAAAAATACCAACCCCGACGCCGATATAGCCAACTTTGAAAGACCAGAACGGATGCGCGCCCAACTGCTTGGTCAGGCCATTGGCCGCCAGTCCTATCAAAAATATAGCCACAACAAGACCTGCGATAATTTCGCGTTTGCGAAGTAAATGCATTTCGCCTCCTGACTCTCAGATCAGGATAGCCCAATCAATCGGGCAGAGCAAAAGCCAAGCCAGCAGATCACGCAAGTATCACTTGGCAATCAAAACAAAAACGGCGCCACAAAGGGCGCCGTCCGAAATAATGTGTCGTGAAAAGCCTTAAGAAGCGGCTGTAATAAATTTTGTCGCGTCGCCAAATGTCTGGATGGTTTCGGCAGCATCGTCCGGAATTTCAATCCCAAACTCTTCTTCAAACGCCATCACCAGTTCAACGGTATCCAAGCTGTCTGCGCCCAGATCGTCGATGAACGAAGCGGATTCGGTCACTTTGTCTTCTTCGACGCCAAGATGCTCGACAACAATCTTTTTCACACGATCTGCGATGTCGCTCATGTCAATTCCTCACATTATTCCGGGGTGTTCCCCGCATTTACTTTTGGCCCGTGGGCCGCTCTGATCCCGCCTTAGAAAAGCGGATATAGCCTAGCGAAGACTTCCGCCCCCCGGCCAATCTGCGCCGCCTATAGCACAAACTCTGGCCGGGGCAAATCCTTTGTCCGGGCCTAATTGCCGCGACGCAAAGATGCGCAGCGCCAGCATCTATAGCATTGCCATTCCGCCGTTCACATGCAGCGTCGCGCCTGTGACATAGGCCGCCTCACCACTGGCCAGATAAAGCACCGCCGCACCGATTTCATCGCCCTCGCCCATTCGCCCGGCCGGAACCTGCGTCAGGATCGCGCTTTTCTGGTCGTCCGTCAGCTTGTCAGTCATCGCCGTGGTGATGAACCCCGGTGCAACACAGTTCACCGTGATACCCCGGCTGGCAACCTCATAGGCCAGCGATTTTGACATCGCCACGACACCCGCCTTGGAAGCCGCATAATTGGCCTGCCCCGGATTTCCGGTCGCGCCAACGATAGACGAGACATTCACAATCCGGCCCCAGCGCGCCTTCATCATGCCCCGCATCACACCTTTGCACAACTTCATGGTCGAGGTCAGGTTGACCGCCAAAACGCTGTCCCATTCCTCATCCGACATCCGCATAAACAGATTGTCACGGGTGATCCCGGCGTTATTGACCAGAATATCGACGCTTCCCAAGGCCTCGGCGGCCTGCTTTGGCAGCGCTTCAACCGCCTCGCGGTCAGACAGGTTGCAGGGCAAGACATGTGCGCGCTCGCCCAATTCATCCGCCAGTGCCTGTAATGGCTCAATCCGGGTGCCCGAAAGCCCCACAGTCGCCCCAGCGCCATGCAGCGCGCGCGCGATTGCACCGCCGATGCCACCAGACGCACCAGTTATCAGTGCCGATTTCCCTGTTAGATCAAACATATTCGCCCCTATTTCAATGTGTTCGCTGCGGACACCACATCATCTGGCGCGCCAATTGCACGGGTTTCAACCTCTTTCGCGATCCGTCGGATCATTCCACACAAGGCCTTGCCCGCGCCGATTTCCCAGATTTCACTTACCTCATGTGCCGCCAACCATTCGACCGACTCACGCCAGCGAACCGAGTGGGTGATCTGCTCAACCAGCAACGAGCGGATCGTGGCCGGATCACTGACGTCATGGGCCAGAACATTGGCGATCAGCGGCACCTTCGGTCGCTCGATATTCACGTCGCTCAAAGCCACGGCCATTGCCTGCGCCGCCGGTTCCATCAGCGCGCAGTGGAACGGGGCCGAAACCGGCAACAACATTGCGCGCCGTGCGCCCATGCCCTTAGCAATCTCCATCGCCCGCCCGACCGCTTCTTTATGGCCCGAAATTACAACTTGGGTGGGATCATTATCGTTGGCGGCCTGACAGACCTGATCATGGCTGGCCTGCGCTGCCGCCTCCGCCGCCTGTTCAAAGTTCAGCCCCAACAAGGCGGCCATCGCGCCAACCCCGACCGGCACCGCATCCTGCATCGCCAGCCCGCGCGTGCGCAAAAGACGCGCGGTGTCGCCAATACTTAGCGAACCGGCCGCTGCCAGTGCTGAATATTCCCCAAGCGAATGCCCGGCAACATAGTCTGCCGTGTCCAACCCGACGCCCTCGGCATTCAGTGCTGCAAGTGCTGCCAGCGATGTTGCCATCAGAGCCGGCTGTGCGTTTTGGGTCAGCGTCAGCGTGTCCTGCTCACCCTCCCAGATCAGCGATGACAGGCTTTCGCCCAATGCCTCATC
>JAHRVC010000076.1 GCA_019090885.1 Marinosulfonomonas sp. | reverse complement strand
GTTCAACGCGGCGATGACCGAGCGTTCAGCCAACCTTTTTGGCCCGATGAAACTGGCAAGTAAGCGCACGATCTGGCCGATTATCACCCAAACCGCCGACCAGCTGACCAGCGAGCGCATTGCCATCATCGCCGAGGCCGCCCATGTGCTGCCACCGATTGGCGCGCAGGGGCTGAACACTTCGCTGAATGATATTGCAGCATTGTTAATGGCCGCCGGGGCGCATCCCATGGGTAGCCCTGCGATGCTGACCGCATATGCCCGCGCAAGGCACCACGATATAGCCAATCGAGCGCATGTCATTGACCTGTTCAATCGCGTCACGCGCTCTGGCGACATCGGTTTGCAGGGACTACGCTTGGCGGGTCTAAAAGTCGCCCACGATTTTCGTCCGCTGCGGCAGGGCTTGATGCGCGCCGGTATGGGGCCGGTTTAAAAGCCCAGCAATAAACTGAAAAGTTGCGCCAGATGTCCGCCGTTGGGTTTACCTTGACCCAGACGGCTGAAAGGTGCTGCAATAGATATCCTGATCGTTGATATTTAGGAGCCCGCCGATGGATAAATTCACAGGAAGTTGTCTGTGTGGCGACATCAAGTTTACTGCTGTGGGACAGCCACATCGGGTTGGCATTTGTCACTGCCTTGATTGCCGCAAGCATCACGGGGCGTTATTTTATGCCTCCGCTGTGTTCCCTCTGGTTGCGGTTACGATCAACGGCGAAACACGTGACTACGCTGGAAGATGTTTCTGCCCGCGTTGCGGTTCGTCTGTTTTTGCGCACAGTGGCGACGAAATCGAACTGCACTTGGGATCGCTGGATGCGGCGAACCAATTGGTGCCGACTTACGAAAGCTGGACAGTTCGTCGTGAAGCTTGGTTGCCACCATTTGCGAATACTAAACGATACACCAACGATCGCGAAACCACTGGCTGTGCTGACAAGTAAACGCGCAAACTGAAATCTGCGTCATAGTCCATTTGCTTTCCGTTGCCATATGATGGCCGATTAAGTTACGCCCAAGCAACCACCAGTTTGGACGGGATGAAGGCCTACGGCGTTCCCAGAACCGTATCCAAAGCCGCCTCTAGGCGCGCAACGCTCGCGTCCACATCATAAAGCTTATCCAGCCCAAACAGCCCAAGTCGGAAACTGCTGTAGTCCGGCCCTTCATCGCATTGCAACGGCACACCGGCAGCGATTTGCATACCAAGATCGGCAAATTTCCGACCGCTCTGAACATCCGGGTCACTGGTATAGCTGACCACAACGCCCGGCGCACCAAAGCCGTCCGCGGCCACCGATTTGATTCCACGTGCCGCAAGCGCTGCACGTACCCGCTCGCCCTGTTCCAACTGGGCTGTTCGCAACCGGTCAAAGCCATATTCTCGCGTCTCCAGCATGGTGTCACGAAACGCCCGCAGGGCGTCGGTAGGCATGGTCGCATGATAGGCATGAGCGCCGCCGGTATAGGCCTCCATGATCGTCAGCCATTTACCCAGATCGATTGAAAAACTGCTGGATTGTGTGGCGCGAATCCGTTGCAAAGCAGCCTCGCTAAGCATCACCAGCCCGGCACAGGGCTGCGCTGACCAGCCCTTTTGCGGCGCGGAAATCAGCACATCGACGCCAAGCGCCTTCATGTCGACCCACGCACAGCCCGAGGCGATGCAATCCAGAACAAACAGTCCGCCCACGGCGTGAACCGCCTCGGTCACTTTGGCGATATAATCATCCGGCAAGATCATGCCAGAGGATGTTTCCACATGCGGCGCGAACACCACGGCCGGTTTTTCGGCGGCGATACGTGCCACAACATCTTCGATTGCAGCCGGGGCAAACGGCGCATCCGCGGCGTTGCCTGCCCGGCGCGCTATCATCACGACCTCATTTGACGGGATAGAGCCTGCCTCAAATATCTGGGTCCAGCGGTAGGAAAACCAGCCATTGCGGATCACCAGCGCGTCCTGATCTGTGGCCAGTTGGCGTGCCACGGCCTCCATCGCGTAGGTGCCGCCACCGGGCACGACAACGGCGGTTTCGGCGTTATAAACTTCGCACAATGTGTCGTGAATATCGCGCATCACCTGCCCGAAAGTTGCACTCATGTGGTTCAGCGACCGGTCGGTAAATACGACCGAATATTCCAGCAGTCCGTCGGGGTCGATATCTTTGCGCAAAGCAGGCATGGGCGTGGTTCTTTCCTGTTAATTCGTCATGTAGGGCCGTTTGGCGAATGCTAGCCCTGTCAGGCAGGGAAACGCAATCGCCGATCAGATCGGACCGATCAGTCGTTCTTCGCTAAGCAGCACATTCGCCTCGACATCGCCCACACCGGGCAGGGTCATAATCCGGCGGCGCAAGACGCGCTCAAAATCGGGCAGATCACGGGCGACCACGCGCAGACGATAATCATACATCCCAAGAACATGCTGCACTGTCTGCACCTCGGGGATCGCCGTCACCGCGCGTTCAAAATCTTCCAGACTAACCCGCCCTTTGGTGGCCAGTTTGACGCCCAGAAACACCGTCACGCCAAAACCCAGCTTTTGCGCATCAAGTTCAACCCGCCGACCCGCCAGAATTCCAGCCTCGGTCAGCCGTTTGATCCGCCGCCACGCCGCCGGTTGCGACAGTCCGGTTTTGCGCCCCACCTCGCCCGCGCTGGTGGTGGCATCCGCAACGAGGACGCGCAAAATCTGGCGATCTATATCATCAAGCTCGATCATATGGGCAGCGCTTCGGTGGTTTTTATGGTGGCCACATGCATAAGCGCCTCAAGTTCGGCGATATGGGGCAGCGACAGAATTTTGCGCCGGTAAATCGACTGATAATGCCCCATGTCGCGGGCAATCACCGACAGGCGCACATCAACACGGCCCAAAAATGTCTGCACCTCGACCACCTCTGGGATTTGCCGGGCAGCGGCCAGAAATTCATCGAATGCGCGCGGATCGGTTTTGTCGAGCGTGAACCGCAGCGACACCTCGACCGCATAGCCCAAAGCCGCCCAGTCGATCACCGCACGCTGACCCTTTAAAATGCCCTGCTCACCCAGCCGATCCAACCGCCGCGCCGCTGTGGCCGCCCGGATTTGACAGCGCTGCGCCAATTCAGCCAGCGGGATTGCCGGGTCATTTTGCAAATTGCGCAACAAGCGCCTGTCAACATCATTAAGCATGATTAGTTCATTATCATGAGTTTTAGCGAATTAAAACACCCATAAATATGGAATATATCATCCCATCTTATCTGCCACATCACGCCAAAACACCTATGCTGTCCGCAATTAAACCCAACAAAAGGACCGCCAACATGCGCGTATATTATGATCGCGATTGCGATATTAACCTGATCAAAGACAAAAAAGTCGCCATCCTTGGTTATGGCAGCCAGGGCCACGCCCATGCGCTGAACCTGCGCGACAGTGGCGCCAAGAACCTTGTGGTTGCGTTGCGCGAAGGCTCTGCCTCTGCCGCCAAGGCCCAGGCTGAGGGCCTGAAAGTCATGGGCATCGCGGAAGCTGCTGCATGGTGTGATTTGATGATGTTCACCATGCCCGACGAGCTGCAGGCCGACACATACAACAAATACGTTCGCGACAATATCCGCGAAGGATCCGCGATTGCATTTGCACGGTCTGAACATCCACTTTGGCCTGATTGACCCGAAACCCGGCGTCGATGTCATCATGATGGCCCCCAAAGGCCCCGGCCACACGGTGCGCGGCGAATATGCCAAAGGTGGCGGCGTTCCTTGCCTTGTTGCGGTGGATCAGGATGCGTCCGGCAAGGCGCTGGAAATTGGCCTGTCCTATTGCTCGGCCATCGGCGGCGGCCGATCCGGAGTTATCGAGACGAACTTCAAGGAAGAATGCGAGACCGATCTGTTCGGTGAACAGGCCGTGCTTTGCGGCGGCTTGGTTGAACTGATCCGCATGGGCTTTGAAACGCTGGTCGAGGCTGGTTATGCACCAGAAATGGCCTATTTCGAATGCCTGCATGAGGTAAAGCTGATCGTTGATCTGATCTATGAGGGCGGCATCGCCAACATGAATTACTCGATCAGCAACACGGCTGAATACGGTGAATATGTCAGCGGTCCACGGATCCTGCCGTATGAAGAAACCAAAGCCAAGATGAAGGCGGTTTTGACCGATATTCAGAACGGCAAATTCGTGCGTGATTTCATGCTGGAAAATGCGGTCGGGCAACCATCATTCAAGGCCACGCGCCGCAACAATGACGCCCATCAGATCGAGCAGGTTGGCGAAACTCTGCGCGGTATGATGCCGTGGATATCAGCCGGCAAACTGGTCGATCAAGACAAGAACTAGCCCAATACGAAAACAGCGAAAGGGCAGGTTATTTTGCCCTTTCGCAGCCGCCGCTGCCTTTGCGATGGACGCCAAGCGCCCGATATGATTGTTGAGCCACATGGTAGATCAACCAACCCGGACAGACTGGATATCGGTAATTGCACTAGGCGTCATCTGGGGCGGCGCTTTTTTCAGCATTTCCATGGCATTAGAGGGCTACGGCCCGCTGACCGTGGCCGCATTACGCACAGCGTTGGCATCCAGCGTATTATTGATCGTGGCGCGTGCGACCGGGCGTAGATTCCCGCGCCGGGACCCGGCTTTATGGAAAGCCCTGACGTTGATCGGGATATTTTCCAGCGCTATTCCTTTCTTTCTATTGTCATGGGGACAGCAGTTTGTGCCTTCGGCTTTTGCTGGCATCTCAATGTCGTCTGTGCCGCTGTTTGTTATCCCGCTGGCCCATATGTTTTCCGACGAAAAGGCCCATCTGCGCAAATTCATAGGCGTATGCATGGGGTTTATGGGCGCGGTGATATTGATCGGCCCCGGCCTTGTGTCATCCGGCCAAGCGGATATTCCCGTGCTGGCCGGTCTGGCCTGCATCGGCGCGGCCTTTTGCTATGCGGTGTCTTCGGTGATGACGCGCCAATGCCCCCCCATCGACCCGATCCTGCTGACCGGCCTGTCGCTGGGGATCAGCGCAGTATTTCTGGTTCCCGCAATGCTGGTTTTTGAAGGCACCCCGGTTTGGCAGAGCGGCCGGTCCAGCATCGCTTTGATATATCTGGGTATTATACCCACAGGCCTTGCGATGGTTATCCGCGCACGCATCATCGTTTCCGCTGGCTCGGTTTTCATGACCCTTGTCAACTATCAGGTGCCATTGTGGTCAATGCTGCTTGGCGCGATTGTCTTGTCCGAAGCGCTGCCGTTTCGGTTTTTCCTGGCGCTTATTGTGATCCTGGCTGGCTTGCTGACATCGCAATGGTTTAGCTTGAAACGGCTGTTTGGCAATCTGTTAACACGCCGGTAATCAGCAAATAAATTGCTGAATTTCCGATAGATAGCCGCGACACCTAATCCATATTTCACATGGAAGCCGCGATCACCCCGTGGCTGCCTTGACCGCAGCCACCACCTGTTCAACAGCCGCTTTCATCACGGCTTCATCCTCGGCCTCGGCCATCACCCGGATCAGCGGTTCGGTGCCCGATTTTCGGATCAGCAAGCGCCCGTTTCCGATCAGATCAGCCTCGGCTGCCTTAATCGCAGATTTGACCGACGCTGCCGCAAGCGGGTCCTGACCAGTGCTAAAGCGCACATTTTCCAAAAGCTGCGGCACGGTTTCAAAGCTCCGCGTCAGCGCCGAGGCCTTTTGCCCGGTTTCAATCATCGCCGACAAAAACTGCAAGCCCGCCAGCAACCCGTCCCCGGTGGTGGAATAATCAGTCATCACAATATGGCCCGACTGTTCGCCGCCCAGATTGAAGCCACCCGAGCGCATTCGTTCGACCACGTAACGATCCCCAACAGCGGTGCGTTCAAGCGCAATCCCCTGCCCGGCCAGATAGCGTTCCAGCCCAAGGTTGGACATCACCGTGGACACCAGTGCATCACCGTTCAACCGGCCCAGTTCTTTCCAACGGGTCGCAAATAGCGCCATGATCTGATCGCCATCGGCCACATGGCCGGTTTCGTCGATAATCATCAGCCGGTCTGCGTCACCATCCAGACAAATCCCCACATCGGCGCCATGCGCCACAACCGCCGCCGCCGCAACGCCAGTGCTGGTCGAGCCGCAATTGTCGTTGATGTTAAAGCCGTCCGGGGCCACGCCAATTGGGATCACCTCGGCACCAAGTTCCCACAAAACCTCGGGTGCGGTGCGATATGCCGCGCCGTTGGCGCAGTCGATAACCACCTTTAGCCCGTTCAGGCTTTGGCCCGAAGGAAGCGTAGATTTCACCCGCTCATTATAGCGGAACCGGCCATCGTCAATCCGTTTGGCGCGACCAATATTCTGCGCCTGCGCCGGCTCGACGCCCTCGGCGACCAGCCGGTCAATTTCGACCTCGGCCTCATCGGACAGTTTGAAACCATCGGGGCCAAAAAACTTGATGCCATTGTCATGATGCGGGTTGTGACTGGCGGAAATCATCACCCCCACATCGGCGCGCATCGATGTGGTCAGCATACCAACCGCCGGGGTTGGTACCGGGCCAAGCAGGAAAACATCCATCCCGGTCGAGGCAAACCCCGCCGTCAGCGCGTTTTCAAACATATAGCCCGACAGCCGCGTGTCTTTGCCGATCACGACCCGGTGCCTGCCGGTATCATTCTGGCGGAAATACCGCCCAGCCGCCGCACCAAGGCGCAGCGCGACTTCTGCCGTCATTGGGTATTCATTTGCCTGCCCGCGCACGCCATCCGTGCCAAAAAGCCGTTTTGCCATCGTTACTGCCCCTCGCCCGTTGCTGTTGACCACATGGTCAGCGCCTGCCGGGTCTCTTTTACATCATGCACGCGGTGAATCTGCACGCCTTGGGCAACCGCTGCAAGGGTTACCGCAACCGAGCCGGCCAAACGATCGGCCGCATCCGGCGCACCTGTAAGCGTGCCGATGAATTTTTTGCGCGACGCGCCAAGTAATATCGGGCAGCCCAAGCTGTGAAACAGGCTGATATTTCGCAGCAGTATCAAGTTATGTTCAATCGTTTTGCCAAAACCGATGCCGGGATCGACAACGATATTTTTACGCGGGATTCCTGCCGCTTCGGCCACGCGAATTCGGTCGCCCAGATAGTCAAAAACATCCAGCAGAACATCGTCGTATTCCGGGTTCTTCTGCATCGTTTTGGGATCACCGGCGGCGTGCATCAAACAAAGTGAAGCCTCGGTTGAATAAGCAATATCAATTAGATGCGGATCAAAGCTAAGAGCGGATACATCATTGATAATCCGAGCGCCCACATCAAAAGCCATTCGCGCGACGGCGGCTTTTCTGGTGTCGATGGAAATCGGAACACTGGCCGCGCAACGGATCGCAGTAATGACCGGAACCGTTCGCTGAACCTCGACATTCGCGGGAACAAATTCTGCGCCCGGCCGGGTAGACTCACCGCCCACGTCAATGATGTCGGCACCGTCCGCCACCATCTGCGTAGCATGCGCGACCGCGGCGGCATTGGTCTTAAAATTCCCACCATCACTAAAACTGTCCGGGGTCACATTCAGGATGCCCATCAGCGCAGGGCGATCCATCGCCACATCTGCGAATGGTGGCCTTGGGTCGGCCAGCATGTCACGGACAGGTGCGGGCAAATCAGTTGCCGGGCAAATCCGGGGCCGGTCCGTGCGGCTAAGAACCTCAACATGGGTAAACCAGCACCAGCCGCCGGCAAGGGTCAATGCCTCGGGCGGGCGAGCCGGGCCGATCTGCGTCAGGGGGCGGAAATATTCGCTCATTCAGGGGCTACTGGCTATCGTGCGCAACTTGCAGATCTGCCTGATCGACCGGCACACTGCGGGTTGGAATTTGCAATCCATCCGGCGCGCGTGCCCCGATCACGATCAGTTCGGAACCGCCAATCGCGCCGCAAAACCACGATACCAGCGCTAGTTCGCCCGCCGTATCCGACGTTGGCACATCACGCGAATCCAGCACAATTTTTGACGGCGCCCAGACTGACATCTGCTCATTGCGCGCGGCCCAGTCCAGTTCGGTCCGGCTGCGCATCACAACGCAGCGTTTATCTTGACCGGCCAGCACCCATGCGTTCTGCTCGATCGCCAGCAGCTCAATCCGGCGTTGCGCCGCACCAGAGGCCGACACCGGGGCTGCCAAATCCGCCGTTTCAACGCTGAAAATCACGGGTCGACCAGTTGCCTCTAACTGATCCAGCCAGCCCGACAGGTTAGCTGAGCCGATCGCAGCATTTGAAAGATGTACAATCAACGGATGTGGGGCCGGGTCTTCGCCATCGTCAGGGCTTTGCAGATCGCCGGATGTTTTTTCGCGCACGATCTCGACGCCAAGCGCGCCAGAGCCACGATCAAGCTTTTCGATCCGCACAAAGACCCGCTCGGCCTGTTCGGCCAGCAATATTCGCTCGGCAACACGGTCAGCCAGTGTTTCCAGCAGGTTCAGCCGTTCGGCCGCCAGTTCAAAAGAAATCGCCTCGGTGATCGTGTCATAAGACAGAATTCGGTCAACATCATCGCGCAAAGGTTTGTGGGGCGGGCGAACCTCGACCACCACATTGAAACAGATGCGTTGCGTTGTCCCCCGCTCGGCTTGAAAAGCGCCAATTTCCACCGCAACGATGTGATCGCGCAGGGAAATCCGATCAAACGGCTGGGCCGCCGGGTCTGCAGCAGCACGGGCCTCAAGGTTTTCAAACGCCAGGCGGATTTCGCTCGTCATTGGGTCGTCCCGTTGTGGTAATGTAATTGGTTTAGCCCAGTTTTACCGGTTCAGCCATGACTGAAACCGCAAAAAAACCGTCAGCTATTTGACGCGGTGCGCACTGGTTGGCGGTAAAAGCGGTGGACACCAATCGTCGTCGTAAGTGGAAACACCCGGGCCCAACGGGGCGAAACCGCAGTTGTGTGATAATGCGTAGCGCCACCCGTCAGGCTACGCGCCCTGCCGTCCAGCATCAGGCGGGCAATTTTACCAACACTGACCCAAGAAACAGCGTCATGGATCGTCTCTTTGTGACCGTCGCAAGTGTAGCTGAACTGGCACTGAAATTTACGCCCTGTTCCCTGATTGACGACCCGGCAAACTGATGCGGGGTAGCGCGCGGAATCGACCCGGTTCAAAATAACCTCGGCCACGGCAAATTGCCCTTTGACGCTTTCGCCGCGGGCCTCAAAATAAAGCGCCTCTGTCAGGCAACGCCAGTGGGCATCACCTTTGGCTGTGGGCAGCTCTGCCAAATACTCGTGGCTCAGCAGAGCATCAGGCGAATTACGCGTAGAAACCCGGATTTTCGGACCATTTTCCAATCGCTCAAGACGCGCAGGCTTGACGGCCCCCAGCGCCGCGCGCTCTTGCCCAAGCAATTCGATCAGCTCTACATCCAGCAAAATATCGGGGTTGTTGGACTTACTGATAGTCACGTCTGCGCTCGCCGAACCGGCACCAGCCAGTATCGTCGTCGCACACATCACAAATGTCAGCCAAAGCTGTCGCATGATCCCCCTCCAGTAACCGCGCCGCCATGGCAGTTCTTGGCAGCGACCGGGGTGAAATACGGCAACTATGTGGCACAGTCCAGCCTGCGCCATTTTAGGGCTGCATCTGCACACCCCAAAATGACGGTTTTTCGGGCATAATTCCAACCTGAAGAAAGGTTAATATCGTTATTTAATAAAGGTTTAGGCGTTTCTTAGCTGGAAACGGGCTGTTTCAAAGCTAAATGCGCTGCGGCCAGTCTGGCGACCGGAACCCGGTAGGGAGAACAGGACACATAGTCAAAACCAGCAGCCCGGCAAAAGGCAATAGATTCGGGGTTTCCGCCGTGTTCGCCACAAATTGACAGCACCACATCCGGGTGCGCGGCTCGTCCGCGCTCCGCACCCAGCATCAACAATTCGCCAACCCCGTCCGTGTCCAGAATATGAAACGGGTCTTCGGCAAAAACGCCCTTATGGACGTAATCGTTCATAAACCGCCCGGCATCATCACGCGACAAACCATAGGTCATCTGGGTCAGGTCATTGGTGCCAAACGACAGAAAGGCGACGTTCTGGCCAATCTCACCGGCGCGCAGGGCGGCGCGTGGCGTTTCGACCATCACACCAAGACGGAAATCGAAATCCGCACCGTTTTCCGAGGCAACGGCGGCCGCAACCGCATCAACCCGCGACTTGACCAACTCCACTTCTTTCTTGGCTGAAACCAGCGGGATCATAATCTCTGGCACAACAGGATCGCCGCGTTTGCTGGCCTCAATCGTCGCCTCAAATATCGCGCGCGCCTGCATGTCGTAAATCTCAGGCACGGTAATGCCCAGACGCACGCCGCGCAGGCCAAGCATCGGGTTAATCTCGGACATATCGGCAATCCGGCGGCTAACGTCGGAAACCGGCATGTTCAGTGCCTCGGCCAACTCGCGCACGCCATCACGATCACGGGGCAAAAACTCATGCAACGGCGGATCAAGCAGACGAATGCATACTGGTTGCCCTTCCATCACCCGAAAAAGCGCCGTGAAATCAGCGCGCTGCATCGGCAACAGACGGTCAAGTGCCGCGGCCCGGTCGGTCGGGTCTTTGGCAAAAATCATTTCGCGCATCACGACCAGTCGGTCGTCTTCAAAGAACATATGTTCAGTCCGGCAAAGCCCGATGCCTTCGGCGGCAAAATTTCGCGCGACATGCGCCTCGGCCAAAGTGTCGGCGTTGGCGCGGATACCGATGTCGCGCACCGCATCCGCCCAGCCAAGAAGGGACTGAAACGCATCATCCAGCGCCGGTTCGCGCATCTCTGTAGCGCCCGAAAACGCCCGCCCGGTGCTGCCGTCGATGGTGATAATATCGCCTTCGCGGAAAATCGATCCATCCGCCGTCGTGACAGTTTTATCTTTTGTATTCAATTGCATATCAGATGCACCAACAACACAGGGCAAGCCAAGACCACGCGCAATAACCGCCGCATGGCTGGTAATCCCGCCCCGTTCTGTCAGCACGCCGCTGGCCGCGTGCATGCCGCGAATATCCTCGGGCGTCGTTTCGCGCCGAACCATGATGCAATGCTCACCCCGCGCCGCACTGGCCTGCGCTGCAGCCGATGAAAACACGATCTGCCCAAAGGCTGCACCGGGGCTGGCAGCAATGCCGCGCACAAACGGCGCGCGGTCATCCTGCGCGTCAAGCTGGGGATGCAGCAATTCGGTCAGGCTGTGCGGTTCCACCCGCAAAACAGCATCCTCGCGTGAAATAACCTCATCGTTCGCCAGATCGACAGCGATCCGCACATTGGCGCGCGAACTGCGCTGAACACGCACCGCGTCCAGAATATGGAGCACGCCATTTTCCAGCGTGAATTCGATCTGCATTTCTTCGCGCAGTTTTCTGCGACATAGATCGCCCTGATCCTGCAATACCTGAAATACCTCAGGGCATTTTTCTTCCAGCGACGGACCGCGCTCATCGCGGGTCAGAAACATCGCGCCGGCCTTGACCTTTACCGCGTCGCGCCCCTGCGTCTGGCTCATGTATCGCCCGGTGATCTGGGCACGCCCGGTGGCCGCATCAATGAACTGAATGACCCCGGCACCGCTTTCGCCCGGACCAACACCAAGCGCCATTTGTTGCACCACAAGGCCCAGCCCCGCATCTGCAGGCGCGCCCTTGGCTTGCCGCAACAAACGCGCCGACGTGCCTTCCCAGGCGCGCGCCATAGACCGCAGAACCTCACTCAGCTGCACCGCCGGATCTTGCGGAAACCTGTCCTCGGTTTCATCCTCATAGGCCTTCAAAGCCGCCGCAAGAGCATCGCCTTTCTTGCCGTTTTCGAACATTTCCGGGTCCAGCCGGGCCACATTAATCGCGAAAGATTGCACAAATCGAAGATAAAGCGCGTTGGCCGCCTTTTTGCCGTGGCTGGCGGTCAAATCCGCGTGGCGTGCGTCGTTCATCCCGATATTCAGGATCGCGCCCGGCCCGCCCCAATCGGCCACTTCCGAGCTTGGCCGCACCGAAACCAATGGCCGCTCGCCAAAGGTTTTCAGCAACGCCTCGATATTGGGCATGCCGCCTGCCGCAATGCGGTGAACGGTGTCAAACGACAGGGCAACAGTCTGGGGAACCGGCAGATCCAGACGGATCAGCCGTTGCAGGCATTTTGCGCGCCCGCCATGGGTTTCTGTCGCAATCGGCGCAACGCGCCGGATGCGGGTGAACCCAGATGTGTCCACCATTTTCTGCACTGCAGCACCTTTTTGTCGCAAACGCAGCATATCGCGCGCGCGATTCGGTGCAACAGAAAGGTAAAAGTTTTGTAACTTAACCGTCGATCCGGGTCAGATCGGCCACGGACAGGCAGATTTTGCGGATATCACCCAGCAGGTTCAGCCGGTTGCGACGCACAATCGCGCTGTCGGCGTTAACCTGCACCGCTTCAAAGAAGGCATCTATCGGCGCGCGCAGGGCCGCCATGCCTGTCATGGCGGCGGCGAAATCTTCGGCCTCGATGGCCGAAGAGATCGCGCTCCCCTGATCTGCAAGCGCTGCAAACAACGCCTTTTCAGTATCATTCTCGGCAAATTTCACGTCCGCGCCATAGGAATATTCAACGCCGTCGGCCTCTTCGGCCTGTGTCAGAATGTTGTTGGCACGTTTGAACCCCTGCAACAGGTTTTCCCCGTCGTCGGTTTTCAGAAATGCCGCCAATGCCGTTGCCCGTTTGACCAGCAGCGTCAGATCGTCGTTGTTTGGCATCGCAATGCAGGCGTCGATGACGTCATGGCGGATGCCTTGGTCGCGTAGGTAGACCTTTAGACGGTCGTGGAAGAAGGAGAGGAGGTCAATCGATTCGACCGGCACTTCCTTATCTCGGCCTTTGATGTTTCTCACTGCCACACCAGAAAATCCAGAATACGCGGTAGTCCGGTGCCGGGCGAAAACCTCCAGCAATTCGAGCTTTATCGAATTCTCCAAAATCAATCGAATAACACCCAACGCCGCCCGGCGCAGCGCAAACGGGTCTTTTGACCCTGTCGGCTTCTCATCAATCGCCCAAAACCCGCACAACGTGTCGATTTTATCCGCCAAGGCCACCGCCACTGAAACCGGCGCGCTTGGCACAGCGTCCGACGGGCCAAGCGGCGAATAATGTTCCTGACAAGCCTCGGGCACGCCATCATCATGCCCCGCAGCGGCGGCATAATAGCGCCCCATCAACCCCTGAAGTTCCGGAAATTCATAGACCATTTCCGAGCATAAATCAGCCTTGGCAACCCGTGCGGCCTCTGCCGCCAGATCGGGTTTTGCCCCGACCAGTGGTGCTATTTCACGCGCCAGTTCCTCAATCCGTTTAATCCGCTCGGCTTGCGAACCGAGCTTGTTATGAAATGTCACTTCGGCCAGTGGCTTTGCCATGCCTTCCAGCCCGATGTCTTTCACCGTACGCAGATCGTTTTCCCAAAAGAACTTGGCATCCGACAGCCGCGCGAACAGCACTTTCTGGTTGCCCGCAAGGATCATCGCGCCGTGATCGGCTGTCTCGCGATTGGCAACGGTGATGAATTTTTCGATCCGCCCGGATTTTGGATCGCGGACTGAGAAAAACTTTTGATGTTCGCGCATGCTGGTCTGCAAAACCTCGGGCGGCAGGCCAAGGAACGCTTCGTCAATCGAACCCATCAGCACAACTGGCCATTCCACAAGCCCGGCGACTTCGGCCAGTAACCCTTTATCTTCAACGACTTCCAGGCCTTGGGCAAAGGCCATATTGGTGGCGTCAGCCCAGATATGATCGGCCCGTTCCACTGCATCCAGCACTACATGGGCCTTTTTCAGCTTGGCGGCGTAATCGTCAAACCCGCTGACCTTAATCGCCCCCTGCGACAGAAACCGGTGGCCCTGCGTTGTGTCGCCCGAAGGGATGCCATCAACGTCCAGCGCCACAACCTGCGTGCCCGCATCATCAGAAAGGATACACAAGATCGAGTGCAACGGGCGCACCCATTTCAGCGTGCCCGCCCCCCAGCGCATGGATTTTGGCCATGGGAAATTGCGGATCGTCTGTTCCAAAACTTCGGCCACGATATCGCCCGCCGGGCGCCCTGCCCGTTCGATCACTGCAAACCAGACCTGACCCTTTTTGTCGTCGCGCGCTTCCAGCTGATCGCGATTCAGACCGGTTGCGCGCAAAAACCCCTCAACCGCCTTTTGCGGCGCATCGACACGCGGACCTTTGCGTTCTTCACGGGTATTGGGGCTTTCAACACTTACCCCCTCAACCGACAGGGCCAAACGGCGGGGCGTGGAAAACGCGCCGGCACTGGCATAGGTCAGCCCGGCCTCAACCAGACCATCTGTTATCAGCTTCTTCAGGTCCGCCGCCGCACGCGTCTGCATACGGGCTGGAATTTCTTCGCTAAACAGTTCGATCAGCAGATCGGGCATAGTGGATTACTCTTTGTATTTGTCGTTAAGCTGGTGCCAGGCAAAGCCTCGACCATCAGGAAAAACAGCGATCACGCGATCAATGCCATCAAGAATATCTTTTTGCCCAAGAAAGGCGATTGCGTCGCCGGTTTCCAGCGCCGCCCCGATTTCGCGAGCATCGTAACAGTCAAACCAATTTGGGCCCATCAGCGGAACCGCATCTTCCATCGTTACATAGGTTTCGGTCAGCATCGCCTGACTTTGCGGAGTGGTGAAACAGGCGCGAAAGCGCAGCGGTGAACTGGTGGCGTCAATCCCTTGAAAATCCTCAAACAAAAAGGTTTCGGGCTGCTTGCTTGCCAGCGAAGTCAGCATGATCTGCGCCTCGGGAGCGTCAGCCGCAACCTCATCATAATAGGCATAAACCTGAAGATAATAGAGCGCCGCACCGGCGATGGCCGCTGATATCACAATCGCACCTGCAAATAGCTTTCCTGCCGTCATTGCGCGGCCAGCCCCCCGGCTTCGGTTTGAACAAACGCATCAGCGCAGGCCTTGGCCAAGCTGCGAACGCGACCAATATAGGCCTGACGCTCGGTCACCGAAATAACCCCACGCGCATCGAGCAAGTTAAAGGAATGGGACGCCTTTATGCATTGGTCATAGGCCGGGTGGGCCATGATAATGCGCTTGCCGGTTTTCGGATCGTCGTGTGGTGCATCCAAGATACGGGCGCATTCGGCCTCGGCATCCTCAAAATGCTTCAGCAACGTGTCAGTGTCGGCCAGATCGAAATTCCAGCGGCTGTATTCCTGTTCCGTCTGCAAAAATACATCGCCATATTTCAGCGGGATCGGCGCATCCGGGGCGTTGAACGGCATGTCCATCACATGGTCCACGCCCAACACATACATCGCCAACCGCTCTAGACCATAGGTCAGCTCGCCCGAAACCGGGTGGCAATCATGGCCGCCGACCTGCTGGAAATAGGTGAACTGGCTGACTTCCATGCCGTCACACCAAACCTCCCAGCCAAGGCCCCAAGCGCCAAGCGTCGGGCTTTCCCAGTCGTCTTCCACAAAGCGGATGTCGTGCAGGTCCATGTCGATGCCAATTGCGGCAAGTGAACCAAGATAAAGCGCCTGCAAATCCGGCGGGCTGGGTTTGATGATGACCTGAAACTGATAGTAATGCTGCAACCGGTTCGGGTTTTCACCATAGCGCCCGTCGGTCGGACGGCGCGAGGGCTGCACATAGGCCGCAGCCCACGGCTTGCTGCCAAGCGCGCGCAATGTTGTGGCCGGATGAAACGTGCCCGCCCCAACCTCCATGTCATAAGGTTGCAAAATTGCGCAGCCCTGCGCTGCCCAATAGGCCTGAAGCCTTAGGATGATTTCCTGAAAACTGCGTGGTGTGTCGCTCATCTTTCGCCTCGCTCAAAAGCGCGTTCTCAATAGGCATCTGGATCGCAGGGGTCAATTGCGCTTTGCAAATGAGCTGTCGGAGGGCACGTTTTTTCTGTTTGCCCACCCATAAGGGCCGCATTGGTCCCATAGCACGGTTCGCGCCCGCATTCTTGGCGTGCAATCCGCTTGCCCCCCCGCTAGTGTGCAGCCCGGAATAGAAAGTCTTTGGGGGCGTGCGAAAACCTATGCGTAAATTATTTCTGAGTGCTTTGTTTATGATTTTAACCGGGCCAATTACGCCAGCACTGGCGCAACAATCAGTCTGGGTGCAAATCGAAGCCCTTCCCACGCTACAGGCAGCGCAGGCCCGTGCACGCGCCTATTCGGCAGCCCTGCAATTTGTTACCGGCCACGCGCTGCGCTCGGGATGGCACGCGGTGGCCCTTGGCCCGTTTGCCCCAGTTGAGGCAACGCAGGTTCTGCGCCAGTTGCGCATAACCCGGCAAATTCCCGGCGACAGCTATATTGTTGATGGCCGCCAGTTTGCCCGTCAATTCTGGCCCGATGGAAGCGTCGTGCAAACCGCGCTGCCAACCCAACCAGTTACACAACCCGAACCAGTCGCGCAGGCCCCGGTTATTCCGGCCGAGGAAACCCGCGCCCAAGCGCGCGCATCAGAACGCCAGCTAACCCGGGACGAGCGCATGTTGATCCAGCGCGCACTGGCTTGGGAAGGGTTCTATAACGCCGCTATTGATGGCGCTTACGGGCCGGGCACACGCAATTCGATGGCCGATTGGCAAGCGCAGGAGAATTTTGAACAGACCGGCGTTTTGACCAGCAAACAACGGGCGCTGTTGATCGAGCGATATCAGGCGGTTCTGGCCTCGCTTGGGATGACACCGGTGCTGGATTCCCAAACCGGAATTGAGATGGACCTGCCAATGGCGATGGTCGAGCTGGACCGATATCAGCCGCCGTTTGCCCATTTTAAATCGCGCGATGACAGTGGTGTTAAGCTGATGTTAATCAGCCAGACGGGCGATGATGCCACCCTGCGCGGACTATACGACATCCTGCAAACGCTGGAAATTGTTCCGCTGAACGGTGAACGCAAATTTGGACGCAACAATTTTACCCTTTCGGGATCAAACGACCAAATCGCTTCGCATACATTTGCCGCCCTGAAAGACGGGCAAGTCAAAGGTTTCACCCTAATCTGGCCTGCTGGACAGGACAAACGCCGTGATCTGGTGATCGAGCAAATGCGCGCCAGTTTCCGCCCCTTTCCAGAAGCAGTCCTGCCCGACATCTGGGGCGACCCGAATGCAGCCCAGTCAATTGATCTTATGGCCGGGCTGGCAATCAGGCGCCCTGACCTGACGCGCTCTGGCTTTTATGTCTCGGGTGACGGGGCGGTTCTGACAACCGCCGATTTTGCCGACCAATGCACAAGGATCACGATCGACAGCGGGGCCGAGGCCGAATTGGCCGCAATTGACACCGCGTCCGGACTGGCTTTGTTAAAACCACTCGAAACGTTGCAACCGCTTGACCATGCGCGCATTCAGACCGGCACGCCGCGCCTGAACTCGGAAATCGCTGTGTCGGGCTATTCCTTTGGCGGCGTGTTGGGCGCACCGACCCTGACCTACGGCACTTTGGCAGACCTGAAAGGCTTGCGCGGCGAGACATCGCTGAACCGGCTGGCACTGGCCGCTACCAGCGGCGACGCAGGCGGCCCGGTGTTTGACACCAGCGGGTCGGTGATGGGAATGTTGCTTGCATCTGCGACCGACAGCGCAAAACGCCTGCCCGAAGGTGTCAGTTTTTCTGCCGACCGGGGCGCAATCACCGTTTTTCTGGCCAGCAACGGCCTGACGCCCACGGCCTCGGACCTGACCGGGCAAATCGCGCCCGAAGATTTGACCTTAAAGGCCGAAGATATGACTGTGCTGGTAAGCTGTTGGAACTGACCGGCTGCGGCTGTCAGCCTAGCCACGCCAGAATTTCGCGGTGAACAACACGTAAACGGCCATCAACTCGAGCCGTCCAACCAACATGGTTGCTGCCAATATCCATTTGGCCGTGTCACTAAGGGGCGCGAAATTCCCTGACGGCCCGATCACTGTGCCTAGGCCCGGCCCAATATTGGCCAGCGCCGCAGACGCGCCGGAAATTGACGTGATAAAATCAAGCCCGGTCATTGCCAGCAGGATCGCAACGACGCCAAGGGTGACGATAAACAGCACAAAAAACGCCATGACCGAAAACAACACATCATCGCTAACAGATCGCCCGGCATAGCGGGGTGGAAACAGCCCATGCGGCGAGTGGATGCGGCGAACCTGCGATTTGATCGAAGCGATCAGCAACTGATAGCGGAAAATCTTGACGGAACAGGCGGTTGACCCCGCGCATCCGCCGATCAGACCAATGAAAAAGAACAGGGCAATCGGAAAGGCCCCCCATGTCATGTAATCCGCACTGGCATACCCCGTGCCCGTCAGGATCGATACAACATTGAACAGCGACTTGCGAAAGCTGGTTTCAGCACCTGCATCCGCCGTGTTCCACTGCCACAGCGCCATCACCAGCGCCACAGTTGCAAGGGTCATCAGGAACCCCCTGATCTGGGTGTCACTAAGCAGCGGGCCGGCACTGCCCGCAGACAGCTGAACGAACCGCACGAACGGCAATGCCGCAAGGATCATGAACACAACGGCCGCATATTCGACCCCCGGCCCGAATACCGCAAAAGAGGCATCATAGTTTGCAAACCCACCGGTGGCGACCGTTGTCATCGCATGGGTCGCCGCATCAAACGGCGCCATTCCGAACCCCAGATAGGTAAAGGCGCACGCCACCGTGACGCCAAAATAAATCACCGAAATACGTGACGCGATTTCAGTCGCGCGGGGCAGGATTTTACCTTGGGTATCAAACCCTTCGGAACGGAATATCTGCATGCCGCCGACCCGCAATTCCGGCAAAAACACCATTGCCACAACGATGATACCGATGCCGCCAAACCATTGCAGCAACGCCCGCCAGAACAGCAGCCCCTTTGGCAGCGTTTCAAGCCCGCTAAACACGGTCGAACCAGTCGTTGTCAGCCCGGACATCGCCTCAAAAAATGCATCTATGAAACGTGCATCGGTCGCGCCCATTACAAACGGCAATGCCCCGAAAATAGGCAATGCCACCCAAACGCCCGTGGTCAGCAAAAAGTTCTGTTGAATTGACAGCCGATCACGCACCGAGTTGGCGCAGGCCAGCGCCATCAGCCCGCCGATTGTCATGGTAATGACCGCAGCCTCAAGAAATGCCTGCCAATTACCGTTGCCTTCGGCCAGGTCAATCAGCAACGGAAACGCCATCGTTGCCCCAAGAGCAGCGACAAGCAGGCCGATTACATATCCAACGGGGCGCAGATCAAACATAGGCGCAAGGCTTGGCCGCGTGCCAGTTGGGTGTCAAGCCGACAGGTGCCCGAGCCAACACCACATGCCACAATTTGGTGACGCTTCACGTCTCTGTGGCGTGACTTAACATTCGGCCAAATCTGTGGCCTACTACGCAGTATCAATTTCAAGTCATTTATTTCAGCTTGCCGGAGTATCCCACATGCCAACGCCAAACCCGCTTGTATCCTGCGCTTTCCTGATCGCCACAGCCCTTGCCCCGTTACCGGCTACGGCAGATATCAACGGACTTCTTCGCAACGTCATTCGGGATGTCTCGACCCAAGCCGTTACCAATGGCGTCGCCAACAGCCAAGCCAAAGCAAACAAGGCCCCCAATTCATCGCGCCAAACGAACAGCCGCATTCAAGAGGCCCTGAACAGCAACGGCTATGATGCCGGGGTTGCGGATGGAATTTTAGGCGCGCGTTCGCGCCGGGCAATTAAAAGCTATCAGACAGCCAACGGATTTAACCCCACAGGCAAACTGACATCAGGCCAGAAAAACCGCCTGCTTGGCGGTGGCGCAGCAAACGTTCTGGCACCAGTCATACCGGCCCTGATCGGCGGCGTTGTCGATGGCACACTAACACGGAAACGCAACAGGCCGACCCAATCTGTCAGCGGTGGCGGTGTCGCACCCCAACGAAACCAACCTGCAAACAGCGCCGGAACCGGAACCCTCGCCAAAATACCTGCGATCGCTCCGATGGCCCCTGTCGCGACCAATCCAACGGCGAGCCGCCGTGCAACTGTCGCTGGCACTGGCACTGGCACTGGCACGGCGATCCAAAGCAAGGCCACGGCCAACCGCGCAGGCACAGCAAACGCCGCACGTCAGCAAAGAGTATTGCAAAGACAAAATGCCCGTACCAATGCACGCCGCGCACCTGCATCAAATACGCTGCAGCAAATCCAACCAAGACAACGGTCTTCCGCGCCAACCCCGACACAAGGGAAAAACTGCACACGCACCCGAACCGGTCAAATCTGCAACTAGGTCGAAATCAGTATCATCTACGTCTGGCCTTTCTGCACCGCCCAGCTTGGGCGACCCGTGGTTCTAACCGACGTGAAACAGCGTGTTAAACAGCTTGGGATCAAGGCTTTCTACGGCAAACGTCTCGCCTTCGGTCAAAATGCTGACCGCGTCATGGCTGTGCAGGCTTTCCTGATGGCTGGCAATCACCCGGAAATCCCCGACACGGGCATCGTTTTGCAAGGCCTCGCAAAATAGCCGGGCCGCATCCTCAACAAAAATCGGATTGGCGGCGTTCAGTTCAGCAAACGCCTGTTCATCTTCGCGTTTCACCACCACTTGTGTTTCCGTGGGCACAGCGGCGCGACAAATATCAACCAGATCTTCAAACCACAGGCACGGCTCGCCCGAGATCGATTCAACCGATATGCGCGCCACCGAGCGTTGCGAATGCGGTGTCGCCAACTGACCGCGCGTCTGGCGGGCATGTTCGCTTAGTTCCAGCGAACAGGGGCAGGTCGAGGAATAAACATAGTCCAGATGCATGATTTTCTTGCGCACACCGTCCTGTTCAACCAGTTCCAGCGCGATGTCGTAATACTGATAGCCCTGCAGGCCAGACCGCAGGCTATCCACTTGAATTGGAAATGAAAACCGCATCTGGATACGCGCATCAAAACTGTCCAGATCGGATTTGTAAGCATCAAGAGCATCTTCTATCACCGTAAAACTAAACGTTTTTTCTGCATGTTTATAAAAGCTGCGCATGATCCGGGACATATTGATGCCCTTCTTGCCTGCATCCAGACTGACCGTGCCCGTAACCGAGGTTTCCAGCGTCAGATCACCATCATCGCGGGTATGAAACCGGATCGGCAGACGAAAATTTGAAATACCCACATGCTGAATATGACGCCGGGCACCTTTGATCAGGCTTGCGGGGCCATTTTGCAGATCAGGCAACGTAGCGCGATAGGCATCGTCGATTTCAAATTCTTCCGGATAAGCACGCGCCAGTGCCGGATAATTTGACACCTCTTGGCCGGGCAAAAGCCGCGCAATCTGCGGGTTCAACTCGGCCACCTCGGTGGCTGTCGCCCCTGCCGCCCATGCCTTTAGCACAGCAAGCGCTGCTTTTGCCTCATCCGCGTCGGGCTGGTCGTTGGCGTCGCTCAAATGGATATTCATCGGGAACCCCTGATACTGTTCGCCACCCCTATGTAGGGCAGATCACCGGCTTATCCAAATTCCGTGTCAAATGGCGTCCAGCGCGCCCAGAATATCGCCAATCAGGTCGTCCGGGTCTTCCAACCCGCAGGACACCCGAACAAGCCCCGGCGTGATCCCAAGTTCAACCTTTTGGTCGTCAGGCAGGCGTTGATGCGTGGTCGTCGCCGGATGGGTGACGATGCTTTTGGCGTCGGCAAAATTGTTGGAAATAATGAATATTTTCAACGCGTTGATAAAGCGAAAGCAGGCCGCCTTATCGCCGTCGATATCTATGGCGATCACGGTTCCGCCTTCTTCCATCTGCGACTTTCCAAGTGCAACCTGCGGATGGGTTTTCCCATGCGGGTAAAGCACCCGCTTTAGCTTTGGGTGCCCCTCAAGCGCTTGGGTCATCGCGGCCGCCGTCGCAGTTTGCGCACGCACCCGTAAATCCAGCGTTTCCAGTGATTTCAGCATCACCCATGCGTTAAACGGGCTCATCGCGCCGCCGGAATGTTTCAGATAGGGTTCAATGGTTTTGCGGATCAGTTCTTTGCTGCCCAGAACCACGCCGCCAAGGCAGCGCCCCTGCCCGTCCACATGTTTGGTGGTCGAATAAACCACCAGATCAACACCACATTCCAGCGCATAGGAATAGATCGGTGTGGCAAAGGCATTGTCACAAATCACCAGCGCACCGACCTTATGGGCAATGTCACAAACCGCTTTAAGATCAATGATTTCCAGCGTCGGGTTGCTGATGGATTCAAGGAACACAGCCTTGGTGTCGGGCCGAATTGCCTTTTCCCATTCGTCCAGATCCCGGCCATCGACAAATGTTACTTCAACACCGAAACGGCCCAACACATCCTCAAGGATAAACAGGCAAGAGCCAAACAAAGCCCGCGAAGAAACCACATGATCGCCTGCCGACAGAACCGACATTAATGCCGCGTTAACCGCTGCCATACCTGAAGCGGTTGCAAAGGCATCTTCGGCCCCTTCAAGGGTGGCGATGCGTTCTTCAAACATGCGCACGGTCGGGTTGCCGTAGCGGGCATAGATAAATTCGTCATCACCCGCCTCAAGAAACCGCGCCTCGGCGTCTTCCGCCGTTTCGTAAACGAACCCCTGCGTCAGGAATATAGCCTCGGACACCTCACCGTATTGGCTGCGGCGCACCCCCGAATGAACCAGTTTTGTCCGTGTTTTCCAGTCGTTTGCCATCTCACGCCTCCAGCGCATAAAAAAACCCTCACCGCAAAAAAGAGCGCCGAGGGTCGCAAACGTCCCTGACCTCTTTAGCGGAATATTTAACGTGGCCCGCAATCCGGTAAACAAATCGCCACGACGCATTTGGGATAGCGCTGTTCAATTGGCAGGTCAAGCCAACTATCCGCCCAGTTTTGCAACGAAACACCCGCGGCGGCGCATAAAAATATGTTCGGCCAAAGGGTTAACCCGGCAAGTCAGCTTGTTTCTTCGTCGTCATTGGTAATCGCATATTTAGTCAAAAGACCGCTTTGGCTCATAAAGAAAACAAAGACCGCGCCGGTCAGCCCAAACGTTTTGAAATTCACCCAGGCATCGGTCGACATGGTGCGCCAGATCACCTCATTCGCAATCGCAAGCCCAAGGAAAAACGCGGTGATCCGCCGGGTCAGCTTCATCCAGCCTTCCGGTTCCAGCGGCATAAGATCTTCCATCATATATTTCAGATAGCTTTCGCCCCGCAGCAACCCAAACCCAAGCGTGCCGCCAAACAACAGATAGATCATCGTCGGCTTCATCTTAAAAAAGCGTTCGTCATTGAAATAAATCGTCAAACCGCCGAAAATAACCACCAAAATCAGCGTCATAATCTGCATTTTCGCGATTTTGCCGGTCAGCCGGTAAAGCACGAAAGTGGTTATTGCGATCAGCGGAATGAAGATTGCGGTGACCAGAATAAAGCCGGAATATTCGGTGCCGCCGATATCAAAGCTGCGGTCGCGCAGCCGGATATAGAGCGCAAAGAACACCACGATTGGCGCCAGCTCCAGAACCAGTTTGGTAATTGGGTTAATTTTCTTTTCGGCCATGATGCCCCCTGTTACGCGCCCAACTCAACTATCACAGCCCCAAGCGCGATCAATGAAATAAGCAACAGGCGGCGCGGGCCAACACGTTCTTTCAGGATCAGCCAGCCGAAAAGTGCCGCAAACACCGTTGATGTTTCGCGCAACACCGCGGCTTGGCCGACATTGTCGATGCGTGTCGCCAGCAGGATCGCGCCAAAACTAAGATACGCGACGACCCCGCCCAGCACGCCGCGTGCCATCAGTGGGCCGACCTTTGGTGGATCGGACATGGCGCGCCAACGCAGGAATGCGATGATCGCCATCAAGGGTCCATCAAGGAAGAAAAACCATGCAAGAAAGGTAAACGGATTGGCCGTGGCGCGAATTCCATAGGCGTCCCACGTGGTATAAGCGGCCACCATCGCGCCGGTAAAAACCGCCATCCACATCGCCGAGACCAGCGTGTCCCGCCCCACTTGGATGTGGCGAAGATTATAAACTGCCAGCCCGAATATACCCGCAACCAGCGTCGCAACACCGATCCATTGGGTAAAATTGAAGACCTCACTGAACAGCAGATAGGCACCAAGGGCCGCAAACAGCGGGCTGGTGCCGCGAACCACCGGGTATACAACCGTAAATGCACCCATCGAATAGGCCGAAGCCTGCGCGCATTTATAGACAATGTGAATGACCACAGCGATCGCGTAGATGCCCCACATATGCGGCTCGGGCCAGGGCAGGATGAACAGAGCGAACGGTGCGGCCATAGCGCAATAGGAAAAATCAACGGCGCCGCGCGTCAACCATGGGTCATGCCGGCCTTTTTGCAAAACACCGAAAAACGCGTGCAAAACAGCAGCGAACAGCGCCAGTGCTACGGCAACTTGATGGCCATACTCGGTGCCCTCAATAGAAACGAACCAAGCGCCCATTAAATGACAGGCTCGGGTGGCGTCACGTGTTTGGCGTCAATTCCCAGTCCGACCATAATGAAAAAATGCCTCCATTCCGTCATCTGGCCATACATTTTTGGCACCTGCCCCAAAAGCAGCTGCGCGAACTGCGGACAACCCGGTGTCCGAACGGAAGCCTACAGATAATTTCCCCGAGGGGCGCGGCAATCGGGTGATGAAGCGTTGTAAATCGCTGCGATCCTGCGCCGAAATCGGCGGCAAATCCGCTTCGCTCACATATTTTCGTGCAAATTTCTTTAGCTTGTCGGTGCTCATGTCAATCGAATACCGTTTTAGAACCGCGCTGACCAGACTTTCCCCAAAGCCCCCACCACCGGTAACGTTCAGCACCATCTGATCTGCAAATACGGTCATAATTTTCAGCTCTGGTTTGGTCATGAAATCGGGGCGGACACCGTGAAACCGGGCCGACGCAGACAGGCTGTTATTGCCCGCAAAATCCAAAGAAACCCGGGACAGGTCCAGAACATTGTCGTTCTGCGAATAGGAAAGCGACAGTTCACCGTCAATGCCCGCAGCCAGAGCGCCCTGTGCTTTCAAAAAACTCCAGATTGGATCGTTTGCCGGGGCCTTGCGAACCGAGACGCCCCGAACAGATATTTTAAGATGTTCGGGCAACTGCCCGTCTGCCAAACGTTTTAGCGCACCACTTTGCCATTCGATCTGCTCAATTTCCAGCGTGACCCCAGCGCGGAGGTTTTTCACAACCACGCTTTGGGCCCCACATTTCCCCATCAAACGACGGGGGGGCGACAAGGGATGGATTTCACTGTCGGATAAGGCAGAAAGTGCTGCAATACCGCTGCCACATTTATCACTATCCATAGTGATGATGCTTTGCGCAAAACTCGGCGCAGCCACGGAAAGAACAATACAGGTCGCGACAATAAATTTGAAAAAACGCAGTCGAAAAAAGTGCATTTTATTACCCAATACTATGCCCCCGCGCGCATATTATCCTTAGTTTTCAGCACCCGTCAACGCATTTGCAAACTCCTCGGGATCAAACGGGGCAAGGTCGTCGATCTGCTCACCAACGCCAATCGCATGGATCGGCAGGCCGAATTTATCAGCCAGCGCCACCAGAACGCCGCCCTTGGCGGTGCCATCCAGTTTGGTCATCACCAACCCCGAAACATCGGAAATATCGCGAAAGACCTGAACCTGATTAAGCGCGTTCTGCCCTGTCGTCGCATCCAGCACCAACAGAGTATTGTGGGGCGCGGTTTCATCCTGTTTGCGGATGACACGGACGATTTTAGACAGTTCTTCCATCAGATCAGCGCGGTTTTGCAAACGACCGGCGGTGTCGATCATCAAAAGGTCTGCCCCGTCACGGCTTGCTTGTTCCATCGCGTCATAGGCCAGCGACGCCGGATCGGAGCCTTCAGGCGCCGTCAGCACCGGCACACCAGCCCGCTCGCCCCAAACCTGAAGCTGCTCAACGGCGGCCGCACGAAATGTATCACCGGCGGCAATTACCACATTCTTGCCCGCGGCTTTGAACTGGCTGGCAAGCTTGCCGATAGTCGTGGTTTTTCCCGACCCGTTCACGCCGACAACCAGCACCACCTGCGGTTTTTTGGGATAAAGCGGCATCGGCCGGGCAACGGGCTCCATGATCCGGGTAATCTCGGCCGCCAAAAGCGATTTGATTTCGTCGGTTGAGAGTTTCTTGCCAAAACGCCCCTCGGCCATGTTGGCAGTGACGCGCAACGCGGTGTCCACGCCCATATCGGTGGTGATCAAAAGCTCTTCGAGGCTTTCGAGCATATCGTCGTCCAGCTCGCGGCGCAGGACGGTTTTCTTTTCGCGTCGCCCCAACAGGCGGCCCAGAATACCCGGCTTGCTTTTGTAATCCCCCGGCGCATCCGACACGGCCGCTGGCGTCGCGGTAGATGTAGCGGACAGTTCGGTTGTTGGAATTTCAACTGGCGTCGGCTCGGCCAGCGGATCGGCAATTTGCGGCTCCTCAAGCGGCGCAGGCTCGGGCAGCGGTTCCGGAACCACGGCTTCCTCCAGCGGCGCCGGTTCGGGCAGCGGATCGGCAGGCGCGGGTTCTTTGACCGGTGTGGGAGCCGGTTCTTCAAGCGGCGGCAACTCTGGCTCTGGCTCTGGCTCTGGCTCTGGCTCTGGCTCTGGCTCTGGCTCTGGCTCTGGCTCTGGCCCTGGCTCTG
>JAHRVC010000075.1 GCA_019090885.1 Marinosulfonomonas sp. | reverse complement strand
TGTTCCAGCGACAGGGTGATCGGCGTGGTTAGCCGCACCGCTTCATCCGTTCCGGATGCGCGCACGTTTGTCAGCTTTTTGCCTTTTAGCGGGTTCACTTCCAGATCATTTTCACGGCTGTGTTCGCCGATAATCATGCCTTCATAAATCTGTTCCTGCGCGCCGATAAACATCCGCCCACGGTCTTCAAGGTTCCACAGTGCAAATGCTACGGATTGCCCGCTTTCCATTGAAATCAGCACACCAGCACGGCGGCCCGGGATCGGGCCTTTGTGGGGTGCCCATTCATGAAAGACCCGGTTCAGAACGCCGGTTCCGCGTGTGTCGGTCATGAACTCACCGTGGTAGCCGATCAGGCCGCGCGACGGCACATGGGCCACAATCCGCGTTTTGCCAACACCAGCCGGTTTCATTTCGGCCAATTCGCCCCGACGTGTGCCCGTGATTTTTTCAATCACAGCACCGGAATAATCGTCGTCCACATCAATTGTGACTTCTTCAATCGGCTCCAGGCGGACACCGTTTTCTTCGCGAAATAGCACCTGCGGGCGCGAGATTGACAGCTCGAACCCTTCGCGGCGCATATTTTCGATCAACACACCCATTTGCAATTCGCCACGTCCGGCAACTTCGAACGCATCCCCACCGGGTGCATCCGTGATTTTGATTGCGACGTTGCTTTCGGCCTCTTTCATCAGGCGTTCGCGGATGACCCGTGATTGCACCTTTTTACCTTCGCGCCCGGCAAGTGGGCTGGAGTTGATGCCAAAGGTCACAGAAATCGTTGGCGGATCAATTGGTTGGGCTTGCAGGGGTTCTTCGACGGCCAATGCGCAAATCGTGTCCGACACCGTTGCCTTTGCCATTCCGGCAAGCGTCACGATGTCGCCCGCCTGTGCTTCGTCGATTGGCTGCAGCGACAAGCCGCGAAACGCCTGAATTTTGGTGACGCGGAATTGTTCTACTTTTTGACTGATGCGGGAGAGTGCCTGAACCGTCGCACCTGTTTTCAGGATGCCGGATTCAACGCGCCCGGTCAGCAAACGGCCAATAAACGGGTCCGATCCCAGTGTTGTTGCCAACATGCGGAACGGTTCGTCCTGTCGAGTGATCTGACGTGGTTGGGGAACATGATTTACGATCAGATTGAACAGGGCGTCCAGATCCTTGCGCGGCCCGTCAAGGCTGGTATCTGCCCAACCAGAGCGGCCTGAGGCATAGAGATGCGGGAAATCAAGTTGATCGTCGTCGGCACCAAGGTTTGAAAACAGATCAAAACATTCATCTAATGCGCGGTCTGCGTCTGCGTCATGTTTGTCGACTTTGTTCAGAACCACAATCGGGCGCAAACCCAGTGCAAGCGCCTTGGAGGTCACGAATTTTGTCTGTGGCATTGGGCCTTCGGCGGCGTCCACCAACAATACAACACCATCCACCATCGACAGGATGCGCTCGACCTCGCCACCGAAATCGGCGTGGCCCGGGGTGTCAACGATGTTGATCCGCGTGCCTTTCCATTCGACGCTGGTGGCCTTTGCAAGAATTGTAATACCGCGTTCGCGTTCCAGATCATTGCTGTCCATTGCCCGTTCGGCGACAGCCTGATTTTCCCGGAAAGCACCGGATTGTTTCAACAGTTCATCAACAAGCGTTGTTTTGCCGTGGTCGACGTGGGCGATAATAGCGATATTGCGCAGTTCCATGGGTGTTCTTTCTATGAGGTTGCGCGCCACCTAGCGAAGATCGCACCGAAAGGCCAGTGCAATACCGCTATGCAGTCAAGACAACGAAAAAGCGCAAGGCAATGCCCTGCGCGTTTCTATCAGTTTTTTGGTGAAATTTACGGGATAATACGGCTGTATTTGGTGCCTTCAATTGTTGCACCGGCGATCAGGCCTGCTTGGCCAAAGACCACAGCCACAACTGGCGACAATGTCGTCGTCGTGTCGGTGGAAATGTTTTCACCACGATCATTCAGCGCATATTCCAGATCCGCGCCTGCAGCCCAACCCGGTGAAGAGCGGAAATCCTGCAAGGCTTCTTCGGTCATGAAGAACAGCGTATGTGCATATTGCTGTGCGCCGATTTGCAGCCCAAAGCTGGCCTGCGCGGCCGAGTAATAGTCAACCGTCACGCCGCCAACCCGCAATGCGCCACGCCCATATGATCCGCCGATGCCAAATCCGGCTTTGGTGATCAATGGCATGACCAAGACGCCCACGGCCTTTTCATTGAGGGTCTGTGCGCCCGGATCGGTGCTGAACAGGTAATTCATCGTGCTGTCGACGCGTGCGTCAATCGTATCGGCGCCATTGCTGCCAATACCGTTGCCGCATGCCGTCGCAAAAAGTGTCGCGCTGAATGCGCTTGCGATCATCAATCGCCGGGAAATAGTTTTCATTGGTTACGCCTTTGTCTGCCGGTTGCCTCTGTCGCCCGCCTTATTTGGCCGGTCTGCCACATCTATAGTGTATGCGAGGCGGGCTGTCACCAGCTATAGTGGGCTAAGCAGGGTTCCGCCGTTGCCTGTCAGGCCAGTAAACGCGCCGCATCAAGCGCAAAATAGGTCAGAATGCCGTCACACCCGGCACGTTTGAAACCCAACAGGCTTTCCAGAATCACTTTGTCACGATCCAGCCAGCCCTGATCTATCGCCCCGCGCAACATCGCGTATTCACCTGACACCTGATAGGCGTAGGTTGGCGCGCCATATGTATCCTTTACCCGCCGACAGATATCGAGATAGGGCATGCCCGGTTTCACCATCACCAAATCCGCGCCCTCGGCCAGATCTCGCCCGACAAGGCGGATCGCTTCGTCGCCATTGGCCGGATCCATTTGATAGGTGTTCTTGTCGCCCTTCAGTGCACCCGACGCCCCAACCGCATCGCGGAACGGGCCGTAGAATGCTGATGCATATTTGGCCGCATAGGACATGATGCAGGTTTTTTGGTGGCCCGCGCTTTCCAGCGCTGTGCGGATCGCGCCGATACGCCCGTCCATCATATCTGAGGGGCCGATGATATCCGCGCCCGCGTCAGCCTGCGCCAGTGCCATTTTGACAAGTGCTGCAACGGTTTCGTCATTCAGAATTTCACCGTCCACCACAAAACCGTCATGGCCGTTGATGTTATAAGGGTCCAGCGCCACATCGGTCATCACCGCAATTTCGGGCACTTCGGCCTTGAGCGCGCGGATCGCCCGGTTGGCCAGATTATCCGGGTTCCATGCGTCGGCGCAATCCTCGGTCTTCAGGGATTGCTCGATGTAAGGAAACAGACAAATCACGCGAATACCCAGTTGGGCAGCCTTGGCGGCATTGCGCACCAGAATGTCGATTGTTTGGCGCTCGACACCGGGCATCGAGGTGATCGGCGTCACCGCATTTTCACCCTCACGAATGAACACCGGCCAGATCAGATCATCTGTGGTCAACGTATTTTCCCGCTGCAAGGCACGCAGCGTCGGGCTTTGACGCATCCGGCGAAATCGGCTGGCGGGGTAGGGGGCGGTGATATTGGCCATGAAAGTCATCCTCGTGTCATACAAAAACCGCTTGGCATGGTTTTTAAATTATCTCAAGGGTGGGCATTCGACTAGCTGAAGGCTAGGGTCGCGCGGGATTTGAACAAGGATACCGATTTTGGGCTGGTATGAGACCGTATTTGAAGTGATCGACATGCGGTCATTTTCGAATTTGTGGTATTGGATTGCACTTGCAGTTATTTGGTCCACGGTTAGCCATTGGGTGCTGGGTGTGCCCTATGATATGGTTCTAAAGGCGCGCCGCAATGGCGGACAAGCCGAGATCGATTTGCATGACATGGTGCGGATCAACTGCAATCGGATGTTATATATTGGCCAAGTGTCCGGGCTTTGGATGCTTGCGTTTGGCTGTGCATTCATTTCTGGCCTGATTGTGCTGGGGTTCTGGTATAAAGTTGAGTTTGCGCAGGCGTTATTCATGTTTGCATTTCCACTTTCGATCATCGGTCTTTTGTCCATGTCCACCGCCCGCCTGATCCATGAAGAAGGCGCAACGGGCGATCTGTTATACAAACGTCTTGGTCGGCATCGCCTGTATACGCAGATCATTGGCATGTTATCGGTCTTCGTTACTGCGATGTGGGGGATGTTCCAAAATTTGGCTGTTGGCCCCCTTGGTCCTTGACACTGCACACCGGGGCTTTACCTGAACGCTCATGTCTGAAACCGGTCATATAACTGCTGGCGGCGCGCCCGAAGGGTTTGACGCACAGTTTTTGTTACGCGAGTTGGAAAAATCCGGCGCGCCGGTGATCCATGTGGCGCGCGACGACAAGCGTCTGGCGGCAATGCAAGCCGCGCTGACGTTCTTTGCCCCTCACATACCCGTCATCAACTTTCCCGCATGGGATTGCCTGCCTTATGACCGGGTGTCCCCAAATGCCGATGTGTCGGCAACCCGGATGGCGACCCTTGCCGTATTAAGCCACGAGATGCCCAGCCAGTTCATCCTGCTGACGACACTGGCCGCGGCGACCCAGAAAATTCCGGCCCGCGCCGTGCTGCGCGATGCGTCATTTACCGCGACAGTTAACCACCAGATTAACGAAAAAGAGCTGCGAGGGTTCCTGACGCGAATGGGATTTACGCAGGCTCCCACCGTCACAGAACCGGGCGACTATGCGGTTCGCGGCGGCATCATCGACATCTATCCCCCCGGCGACACCGGCCCGGTGCGCCTTGATCTGTTTGGCGACGTTCTGGACGGCGCGCGCCGTTTTGACCCGGCCACCCAACGCACAATCGAAAAGCTGTCGGTCGTCGAACTGGCCCCGGTTTGCGAGGTTATTTTGGATGAGGCCGCGATCACGCGGTTCCGCCAGAATTACCGGATCGAGTTTGGCGCCGTAGGCATTGATGATCCACTATATGAGGCCGTCAGTGCCGGGCGCAAACATCAGGGTATTGAACACTGGCTGGCGTTCTTCCACGAAGAACTTGAGACGATTTTTGACTATCTGCCCAAGGGCACGGTTTGTGTCGATGATCAGGTCACGCCATCGCGCCTGTCACGTTGGGAATCCATCGAGGATCAGTACGAAACCCGTCGCCATGCGCTTGATCAGAAAAACCGGATGGACACGGTCTATAAACCGTCCGCGCCTGATTTGCTGTATCTGGACGATGACGCGTGGTCCAAGGCTTTGGCCAGCCGTCGGATGATCCAGATGAACCCGCTGTCCCAGCCAACCGGCCCCGGTGTGATTGATGCAGGCGGGCGGATCGGGCGCAATTTTTCGCCTGAACGCCAGTTGGAAAGCGTCAGCCTGTTTGGCGCGCTTGAGGATCATGTTGAGGCTAAACGCGTCGGTGGTCAGGTGATCGTCGCCAGTTATTCGGCTGGGTCTCGTGAACGCCTGCAAGGCCTGATGGAAGATCAGGGTTTGACCGGCGCGGTTTTGATCGACGATTTTCGTGATGTGCCTGCGGGCAAGGGCGGTGTCTGGCTAACGGTCTGGGCGCTGGAACATGGCTTTGAAGGCAACGGCCTTACAGTGATTGCCGAGCAGGATATTCTGGGCGACCGTTTGATCCGCGCGGTAAAAAAGAAACGCCGTGCTGAAAATTTCCTGACCGAGGCGCAAAGCCTGTCACCGGGCGATCTGGTGGTACATGTGGATCACGGGCTGGGCCGTTATCAGGGCTTGGAAGTGGTCAGTGCCTTGGGGGCTGCACACGAATGTATTTTGCTGGAATATGCCGGCGGTGATCGGTTGTTCCTGCCGGTTGAAAACATCGAATTGCTTAGCCGCTATGGCCACGAAGAAGGCCTGCTTGATCGTTTGGGTGGCGGCGCATGGCAGGCCAAAAAGGCCCGGCTGAAAAAGAACATACTGGAGATTGCTGACAAGCTGATCCGAATTGCCGCTGAACGCGTCCTTCGTAAAGCCCCGATAATGGAACCGCCCGTAGGTATCTCTGACGCGTTCAACGCACGTTTTCCCTATCAGGAAACCGACGATCAGCAGAGCGCGATTGCGGATGTTCTGGACGATCTGTCGGCAGGCCGCCCGATGGATCGGCTGATCTGCGGCGATGTGGGCTTTGGCAAAACCGAGGTCGCGATGCGCGCCGCTTTTGTGGCCGCCATGTCAGGCGCGCAGGTGGCGGTGATTGCGCCGACGACCCTGTTGGCGCGTCAGCATTACAATAGTTTCGCCGAACGGTTTCGCGGCTTTCCGATCAACGTGCGGCAATTGTCCCGGTTTGTCAGCACCAGTGATGCGGCCCGAACCCGTGATGAAATGGCCGCCGGAACTGTCGATATCGTCATTGGCACCCATGCGTTGCTGGCCAAAAATATCCGTTTCAAATCGCTCGGCCTGTTGGTCATCGACGAAGAGCAGCGTTTCGGTGTCAGCCACAAAGAGCGCCTGAAACAGATGCGCACGGACGTGCATGTGCTGACCCTGACCGCCACGCCGATCCCGCGCACCCTGCAATTGTCGCTGACCGGCGTGCGCGATCTGTCGATCATCGGCACGCCGCCAGTCGACCGGCTGGCAATCCGCACCTACATCAGCGAGTTCGACGCCATCACCATTCGCGAAGGTCTGCTGCGCGAACATTACCGCGGCGGCCAGTCGTTTTACGTGGTTCCGCGCATTTCCGACCTGCCCGAGATTGAGGCATATCTGCGCGAACAATTGCCCGAACTGACGGTCGTAACTGCCCATGGGCAGATGGCGGCGGGCCAACTTGATGACCGGATGAACGCGTTTTATGACGGCAAATATGATGTGTTGCTGGCCACCACGATCGTTGAAAGCGGGCTGGATATTCCGACGGCCAACACGATGGTCATTCACCGCGCCGATATGTTCGGGCTGGCCCAGCTTTATCAAATCCGTGGCCGGGTCGGGCGCTCCAAGACACGCGCCTATGCCTATCTGACAACCAAACCGCGCGGCAAACTGACGGTGACGGCAGAAAAGCGTTTGCGTGTGTTGGGCTCGCTGGACACACTTGGGGCCGGGTTCACGCTGGCCAGTCAGGATCTGGATATTCGCGGTGCTGGCAATCTGTTGGGCGAAGAGCAATCTGGCCAAATCCGTGAGGTCGGCTATGAGCTTTACCAATCTATGCTGGAAGAGGCGATTGCCAAGATCAGATCCGGCGAAATGGAAGGTCTGACAGAGACTGACGATCAATGGGCCCCAACGATCAATCTGGGCGTGCCGGTGCTGATCCCCGAGGCCTATGTGCCCGATCTTGACGTACGCCTTGGCCTGTATCGCCGCCTGTCAGGCCTGCATTCCAAGGTCGAGTTGGAAGGGTTTGCCGCCGAGCTGATCGACCGCTTCGGCAAACTGCCCAAAGAGGTTAACACTTTGCTGTTGGTCGTGCGGATCAAGGGCGAATGCAAACGGGCCGGGATCGCGCGTCTTGACGCCGGACCCAAGGGCGCGACGATCCAGTTTCACAACGACAAATACGCCAACCCCGCCGGGCTGGTTGAATTCATCCACGCGCAGCGCGGTCTTGCGAAAGTCAAAGACAACAAGATCGTCGTGCGCCGGGACTGGAAGAAAAACAGCGACAAGATCAAGGGGGCTTTTGCGATTGCCCGCGATCTGCGGGTGCAGGCAAAGGGCTGAGTTTAACTCGGGTCGTCGGTTGTGCCCCGTATCAACCAAAAGGCTGCGGCAGAACAAACCACCGTCGCGATCAGTAGCGGCACCGGAGTTCCGTTAAATGCCTGACCGATCCCGATCGCCAAAGACACAGACACGATGATCGACACCGCGTTGATTACCGAGGCCGCTGTGCCAGCGATATGGCCAAGCGGTTGCAAGGCAAGTGCGATCAGATTGCCAAAAGTCAGCCCCGCCATGATGAAAATCGACGATGACCAGATGAACCAAAGCACAAAGCTGGCCGTCGGTGACAGCGCGCCAGTTTGGTAAGCGATAAAAAATGCCAACGCCAAAACTGTTTGCAGCCCATAGGCCCACATCGCCAACCGTCGCATTCCGATCCGCAAGACCACCACCGCATTCAGAACCGGCCCGGCCGCTGCAAGCAGGGCCGACAGGGCAAACCACGTCGGAAACGCATCCGCCCGGCCATAGGTTACATCATAAATTGGCTGAACCGACGCCAGCATTCCCGTCATCTGCACCGATCCAAGCGTCAGGGCTGCGGTGTATATCATCACCCGGCGGTTTGATGTGACTTCCTTAAATGCCTGTAAAACCTTGGTTGGATTCAGGGGGCGTCGCTTTTCACGCGACAGTGTTTCGGGCTGGCGCAGGTTTAGCCAAAGCGTGTTAATCAGCGCGAAAATGACGAACAGGATGAATAGCGAGCGCCAGCCAAAAGCGTCAATCACATAGGACCCGATAAAGGGTGCAACCGCCGGGATCACCATGAAAACGGTTTGCGTCAGCGACGTAATCTGCGCCATCCGACGCCCTTCATAAAGATCCCGTATTATCGCCAGCGCGACGATCCGCGGCGCGGCGGTGCCAAAGCCCTGAATGGCGCGCGCGACCAGAACCAATTCCAGCGATTGCGCAAAATAGGCCAGCGCTGCGCCAAACGCATAAATAGCCATCCCCATGGTAACGGTGATTTTGCGCCCAAAAGCATCCGACACCGGCCCGGCAATGATCGTGCCAAAGCCAATTCCAAACATGAATATCAGAATTAACAACTGGGCACGGTTTACCGCGTCCGGGGTCAGCTCGGCTGCGATCTGGGGCAGGCCGGGCAGCATCGCGTCGATGGAAAAGGCCACCGTCGCAAACAGAAACGCCAGCAATGCCACAAATTCCGGCATCCGCAGGCGTCTAATTTTATCCATCTGTTGGGTCAGTTGGCCGGGCCGCCAATTCGTCCAGCACCTGCGCCCATAATTCAGGCGGCTGCGCGCCGGGTAGAACATGTTGATTGGCGATGATGAATGTCGGCACGCCGGTCACGCCACGTTTGCGGGCATTGGCATCGCGCGCACGGATATCATCCGCGTCCGCCGTTCCGCTTAGCAACTTGCGCGTCATCGCCCCGTCCATTTCCATCTTTTCGGCGATATCAATCAATACGTCGCTGTCGCCAATATCGCGGCCCTCTTTGAAGTAGGCGCGAAACAGCGCTGAAACGACCGGTGTTTGACGCCCCTCAAGGCCCGCCCAATGGATCAGGCGATGTGCGTTCAGCGTATTGGGAGTCTTTTCCATCGCTTCGAAATTAATTTCCAGCCCGGCGGCCCCGGCGGCTTCAACCACGGGCGTATAGGCCTGCACGGCTTCTTTTTGGCCACCAAATTTGGTTTCCAGATAGGTCCGCCGATCCATCCCGCCCTCGGGCATGTCTGGGTTTAGCTGAAACGGATGCCACTCAATCGCGAAGGGATGATCCGGGTGCGACGCCAGCGCGCGATCCAGATTGGCTTTGCCAATATAGCACCACGGGCAAATAGGGTCGGACAAGATGTCGAGTTTAATCACGAAAACCTCCGCGACGGCGCAATTATTTTAGGCCGCCAGTGATGATTAGAACCAGCCTTGAACGGTGCGCGCGCCAGCCGACAGGTCATCGCCCACACCAGCCACTGTGCCGCACGACGCCAGCATCAAAAACATCATCGTCAATACTATCTTTTTCATTCTTCCCACCACCATACGTCAGGCTGAAATCCGATCCAGTCGCCATACATTGGCAACCGGTCAGGAAATTGCAACTGACGTGCATGTGCCAGCCGAGAGTAGTCGGCAAACCAAATCGGGATCACATATCGCCCGGCAGTCAGTATGCGGTCAAGGGCTTTGGCGGCGGCGCGGAAATCTTGTTGACTGTCGGCGGTCAAAAGCGCCTCGATCATCGCTTCGGCGGGGGGGCTGTCCATCCCCATCCAGTTGCGGGTGCCGGGTTTGTCGATGCCGTCGCTGCCCCAATAAAGATATTGCTCGCTGCCCGGAGACAGGGACAAGCCGCGCAGATAAAACGCCATGTCAAAATCATAGGTGTTGGTGCGTTCCCGGTATTGGGCGCTGTCAACGGTGCTGACGGTGGCGACGATTCCCAGACGTTCCAGTGCCGCACTGTAAAGGTCAAAGATTGTCTGTGTTTCAGTCGCCCCCTGACTGAGCAGAATTTCAAAGGTGAAAACCTTACCATCGGCGTTTTTTAAAATACCGTCCTGCACCTGCCATCCGGCATCTTCCAACAGTCTGGTCGCGGTGCGAAGGTTGGCGCGGTTACGCTCGCTGCCGTCACTGACGGGCAGGGCATAGCCCTCGATCGTGCCGGGCGGAAGTTCATCGGCGTAGGGAAGCAACAATTCCCGCACCCGCCCTTGGGCCGGCCCATCCGACTTGCCAAGGACCGAATTGGAAAAATAGCTTTTGATCCGCGGCTGCACACCGCCGGTTATGGTTTCGTTGATATATTCAAAATTAAACGCATGGATCATTGCCGCGCGCACCCGCCAGTCTTTGAAAACGGAACTGCGGCTGTTCATCACAAACCCTTTGATGCCCGAGGGTCGCTGATGCGGGACAATGGATTTAACGATCTCGCCGGACCGCACCCGGGGAAAATCATATTGTGCGTCCCATTTAGCGGCATTGCCTTCCCGATAGGTGTTGGCCGCGCCGGATTTGAACGCCTCAAATACGATGTCGCCGTCGCCGTAGAAATCATAGCGGATCTCATCAAAGTTCGCCTGACCGCGCATGAAGCCAAGGTCTTTGCCCCAATAATCCGGGTTGCGCTTGAGTGAGATGAAACGGGCAGGATCAAAGTCGTCGATCACATAGGGCGAGCTGCCAATCGGCACCAGATCAAGGCCGCTTTCGCCAAACTCGCGCGTGTCCCACTGGGATTTTTTCAGGATCGGACGCAGCCCCATCAACAGCGCAAGTTCGCGATTGTCGCTGTTGAAGGTAAAGCGCACCGAACGCGGGCCGGTTTGCTCCATGGTTTCGACTTGTTTCCAGGCGCCTTCGTAACGCGGGTGGCCTTGGGTTCCGAGGGTTTCAAATGACCACATCACATCTTGGACTGTAACCGGGCTGCCGTCGGAAAAACGCGCTTCGGGGCGCAGGGTGAATTCAACCCATTTACGCTCTGCTCCAGCCTCAACCGATTCGGCCAGAAGACCGTATAGGGTGAATGGTTCATCGTATGAACGCCCCATGAGAGATTCAAAAACATGGGCCCTGACGGCCCAGGGCGCGCGTCCTTTCAGGATATGGGGGTTCAGGGAATCAAAGCTACCGGGCTGGGCAAAAACAATGCGCCCACCTTTTGGCGCATCCGGGTTGGCATAAGGCAGCGACACAAAATCAGGTGGTAACACCGGATCGCCATACATAGCTATTGCGTGGCTTGGTTCTGCGGTCACTGGCGAAGCGCCAACAACCAGAAGAAAAGCAGCTAATCCGACGTGCAGAATTTGGAAATAGTTAGGTTTCATTTTGGCAACAATCCCCTGTGGCCTTGATTTATTAGGCCAAACCGTAACCGGGTCTTTTAACCTTTTCAAACTTTTAGCTTGGAGGTGAGCAATGTGTCGCGTATAAAGACGCCACTGCTCGATAGGTTTCTTGCCTGTATGAAACCTGCCTCAATAACTTTAACGCCCGCTTCGTGCGGGCGTTTTTTTTGTTTTGTGACCCGGTAATGCTGTTTTGTCCTGTAACTTGCGGCGCGTGCACATAGTATGGCGTAAGTAAAAATGAGGGCACGCATGACGTTATCTGGAAAAACCGCGATCATCACTGGTTCAAATTCCGGTATCGGATTGGGCGTTGCCGAGACGCTGGCGCGCGCTGGTGCAAACATCGTCCTTAACTCATTCACCGACCGGCCCGAAGACCACGCGCTTGCCGCCCGGATTGCCAAGGAACACAATATTCAGGCCCGCTATATTCAGGCCGATATGTCGCGCGGCGAGGAGTGCCGGGCCCTGATCGAACAGGCGGGCGCTTGCGACATTCTGGTCAATAATGCCGGCATTCAGCATGTCGCCCCGATTGAGGATTTTCCGCCCGAAAAATGGGATGCGATTATCGCAATCAACCTGAGCTCATCGTTTCACACAATTGCCGCAGCGCTGCCGATGATGCGTATTGCCGGTTGGGGCAGGGTGATCAATATTGCCTCGGCCCATGGCCTGACAGCCTCGCCCTATAAGGTCGCCTATATTGCGGCCAAACACGGCATCGTTGGCCTGTCCAAAACTGTCGGTCTGGAAACCGCCGAAGATCCGATCACCTGCAATGCGATCTGTCCCGGTTATGTGCTGACCCCGCTGGTCGAGGCGCAGATACCCGACACGATGAAGGAATACGGCATGGATCGAGAAACGGTGATTAAAGAGGTCATGCTGGCGCGCCAGCCGTCGCGGGAATTTGCCACGACCTGGCAGGTTGGCGAAACAGCGGTGTTCTTATGCTCTGATGCAGCGGCACAGATAACCGGCACCACGATCAGCATTGATGGCGGTTGGACGGCGCTTTAGACGCCAGCAAGCAGCCCGGCTGCAATGATCCACATTAACGAACCGATGCCAACGTCCAGGATTTTCCATGCTTTGGGAGATTGCATGTATGGCGCCAATATCCGAGCCCCATACCCAAGACCAAAGAAAAATATGAAACTGGCTGAAATTGCGCCTAGGGCAAAAACCAAATTTTGCGATGGGTCATGGAACCTTGTGGACACGGCACCTATCAGCCCCAGTGTGTCCAAATAGACATGCGGGTTGGCCCATGTAAGGGCAGCCCCAATTGCTAATGTCGACATCAGGGGCGCGGACTCGCCTTGAAGGACCATACTATAGTCCCCTCGTTGTGCCGCGCGAAACCGGGCTGCACCATAGAATAAAAGAAACCCCCCACCAGCCCAGGCCATAATCGATGGCAACATAGGGTGGTTTTGGACGATAGCACCAAAACCGAAGACCCCAGCGGTTATCAATATGGCGTCAGAACTTGCGCAAAGCAGACAAATCCAGAAAACATGCTTGCGCAGTATTCCCTGACGCAAAACAAAGGCATTTTGTGCGCCAATCGCCAAAATCAACGAAAAGGCGGTTCCAAACCCTGTGGTTGCAGCGGCGAACACGGTTCTTTACGTGCCTTCGATCTGCTTGGTTGGCTGGTTGGGATCCTTGGGGTTCGGGTAGACAAGACCTGCGGAAATTACCAATTTTGCGGCGTCTTCAACACTCATACTTAACTCCATAATATCAGATTTTGGCACAAATAATAGAAACCCCGAAGTGGGGTTAGGTGTAGTCGGTAAAAATACCGAGATCAATTGTTCATCGACTGGAATGCGTTTGTTTACCTCTCCTTTAGCGTTAGTTGAGATAAAAGCAATCGCCCAGATGCCTTTTCGCGGATATTCCACAAGGCAGGCCTTTTCAAACGAGGTGTCGGTCTGTGCAAAAACCGTCTCGGCTATTTGCTTTAATCCGTTGTAAATAGAACGGACCACCGGCATCCGGTCCACCACACCTTCGGCCCAGCCCAAAAAGGACCGCCCGATAATGCCTTTGGCAAGCCAGCCAACCATTATCGTGAATATCAGAAAGACAATGACCCCGGCGCCACGTAAATCGATGCCGATATATTGGTCGAGGCGAAAATTGCCCGGCACGAATGGTAACACCCAGCTGTCAATCCAGCCAACAACCGTAGAAATTAGGTAGATCGTTAAACTAACGGGCGCAACGACGACCAGCCCGGTCAGGAAATTAGCCCGCAGTCCGGCTAGTATGCGACGACGCCGACGCGGAGGATGATTTTCTTCGTCAAATGGGTTTGTCATATTTCAAGCGGTTACTGCATTCTGTCAGCATAGGATAGGTGGTTTGTTAGTGCCCTACAATGGAGAGGGTGAGTTTGCTGGAATGGCAGCCCTTTGCGGTCCCATTTCGCACGCTATTTCTGCGGCCAGCTTGGCGTTATTTTGCACCAGCGCGATATTGGCCGTTAGCGAACGTCCGTTGGTAAGTTCGTAAATCCGCTGCAACAGGAAGGGCGTTACGTCCTTTGCCGCAATACCTTGGTCGTTTGCGTTAGAAATCGCATGTTCAATCGCCGGGGCCAACATACTGGCAGCAATCTCGTTTTCGGCGGGAATGGGATTTGCAATCAACTGGCCACCCGGCATCCCCAACACCCCCCGCATAATGTGGGCGCGGGCGATGTCTGCCGTGCTGTCCATTCGGATAGGTGCTGGCAACCCCGAGGAATGTGACCAGAAAGCGGGGAATTCGTTCTGCCCGTAAACGATGACCGGTACGCCGTAGGTTTCCAGAACTTCCAGAGTCTTAGGTAGGTCAAGGATCGCCTTGGCCCCAGCGGCCACGACTGTCACCGGTGTTTGCGCCAATTCTGCAAGATCCGCAGATATGTCAAAGCTCTGTTCAGCACCCCTGTGCACGCCGCCAATTCCGCCGGTGGCAAACACTTCTATACCGGCAAGATGCGCTGCGATCATTGTTGCAGCGACCGTCGTCGCCCCAGTTGATCCTGTCGCCACGCAGGCCGCAAAATCGGCCCGCGAAAGTTTGGCGACATTCTCTATTTGTCCAAGACGTTCCAACTGGGCTGCACTTAATCCGATGCAAATTTTCCCTTTGCGCACGGCCATGGTTGCCGGAACTGCGCCATTTGCGCGTACGGTGTCTTCGACCGCGCGAGCCGTCTCTACGTTTTGCGGATAGGGCATGCCATGGGTGATAATGGTGCTTTCCAGCGCCACAATCGGTGTGCCATCGGCGCGGGCCTGTGCCACTTCTTCACTAAAGACGAGCGGGATCATAACTGGGTGTCTCCTGATACATAATCGGCGGCGGCTTGTAGGGCCGCGTTTAAGGCGTGTTCTGGGTCGGCTGCGCTATTTTCAGCCGCGATGTGTGCTGCCATAAATGTGTCGCCAGCACCGGTGACGCGGGTCACCAAAACCTCGGGGGGGTGCGCCGAGAACACCGCTGTTGGGCTCGCCAGTGTTGCCGTCGCACCGCCATCGGTCACCAAAACCCGCCGCGCTCCCTGATCAATCAGGGCTTGCGCCGCCGCCGCACTGTCGGTGCAGTCACGGTGGCAAAGTTGACGGGCCTCTTCAAGGTTCACATAAAGCGTTGCGTTCGGGTGGGTGATCAGCGGCAGTAAACGTTGGACCTTGCCGGGGCTGGCCGGGGCAATACGCAGATCGGCGGCACTAAATAGCGGGCTGGTTGCGATCTCGCTTAGCAAAGCGGCAGTCAGGTTGCCGTCAAGCGCAATCAGGCCAGCGAAGGGTGCATCTGCAGTTCCAAGCGTTCCATCCGCCAGCGGGCGCAGTATTTTGTCACCAGCGGCCTCCAGCGAATGGGCATCAGCAATGGCGGCGATCAGGCCATTTGCGCCCTCGACTGCCATATAGCGATCCGTCGGCAGGTCTTCGGACAGATAGACATGCTCGGTCCCGATCCCAAGCCGCGCGCAGGCGCGGATCAACTCGCGCCCCTCATCATCGCGCCCGATTGCACTCAGAAGCGATGGTTGCAGACCAAAACGGCGCAGCGTCATCGCGATGTTCATCGCGACCCCACCGGGCAGACGCACAATTCGCCCCGGCACATCAGAGCCCAGCCGCAGTGTGCTTGCCGAACGCCCAATGACATCCCAAAGGACAGAACCGATGCAAAGAATATTTGTGTTAGCCATGCGGTATTTCTGGCAGGGTGGGAAAGGGCGTGCAAGCACCAGAACACAGGCCTGTTGTCACACCCGTGTTTGGGACTGGTTGTAAGGGCCAGTTTGCAAACAGGTGGTTCTGGTCCATCATCAGTGCAAAGGGATGTAGGAAAGGCACAATGACTATGACCGAGTATTCTGGCTTGCCTACCGAAGCGTTCCGCTTTTTGACCGATTTGTCGCTGAACAATTCGAAAGACTGGTTTGAGGCGAACCGGGACATCTACGACATTCACTGGAAACAAGCCGGGCTTGATCTGATCGAAGCACTGGCCCCCGGAATGGCCCGCCTTGATCCGCCGCTCAAGGCCGAGGCGCGTCTGAACGGATCATTGCGCCGGATCTATCGCGACGTGCGGTTTTCCAAAGATAAAACGCCCTACAGTGCGTCAATGCACCTGATTTTCTGGTCAGGCGAGCATCCCAACCGGTCTGCCGGTATGCATATCAATTTGCGCCCCGATGGGGTTGGGTTTGGTGCCGGTCTATACGGGATTGAACCAACCCAACTGGCTGAATTTCGCGCCCGGATTGTGGATGCTGCCGACCGCAGGGTTTTGCTGGACGCTGTGGAAACTGCGCGCTCTGTCGGATGTGAATTTGGCGAGCCCGCGCTAAAGCGAATGCCCAAGGGGTTTAGCGGTGACGCCGAATGGGAACATCTTTTGCGCCGCAAAGCTTTTGTTATGCGCACTGATGGCCAGCAAGCCGCGCCGGACTGGCTGTTTACACCCCAAGCACCGGGCTATTTGTTGCGAATTACTGAGGCACTGATGCCGCTGATAAAATGGCTCGCCTGAATACCCGCGCAAGGCACCGCCATTAGGGCTTGCATTCATACTCAGAGTGGCCTACCTGCACCAAATCTAAATCCGCAGGCGGGGTTTGGGCCTGATAGGGAGACATCCTTGAAGGTCCGCCGGTTGGGCAACAGCCCTCTCACCCCGCTAAGGCATGAAACCGGAAAGGACTATAATCATGGCAGCGCCTGATTTCACGATGCGTCAGCTATTAGAAGCTGGCGTTCACTTTGGCCACCAGACACGCCGTTGGAACCCACGTATGGGCGAATACATTTATGGCGCGCGTAATGGCATTCATATCATGGACCTCACACAGACCGTTCCAATGTTGGACGCCGCACTGAATGTGGTTCGCGAAACCGTCGCCAAGGGCGGCAGCATTTTGTTCGTCGGCACCAAGCGTCAGGCACAGCGCCCGATCGCTGAAGCGGCTGAAAAATGCGCACAGTATTACATGAACCACCGCTGGCTTGGTGGCACGCTGACCAACTGGCAGACCGTGTCCAAGTCGATCAAACGTCTGAAAGACTTTGATGAAAAGCTGGCCGAAGGCGCCGAGGGTTTGACCAAGAAAGAACGTCTTGGCATGGAACGCTCGCAGGGCAAACTGCAAGCCTCGCTTGGTGGTATCCGCGAAATGGGCGGTCGCCCTGATCTGATCTTTGTGATCGACGTGAATAAAGAAGATCTGGCAATCGCAGAAGCCAAAAAGCTGGGCATCCCAGTTGTGGCTGTTGTTGACACCAACTGTTCGCCCGATGGCATCGACTATCTGATCCCTGGCAATGATGACGCATCACGCGCCATTACGCTTTATTGTGATCTGGTTGCCCGCGCGGCACTGGACGGCATGTCTGCACAGCTTGGCGCCGCTGGCGTTGATCTGGGCGAATTTGACGAAGCCCCAGTGGAAGAGGCCGTGGTTGAAGAAGCACCTGCTGCTGCACCTGTGGTCGAGGAAGCACCTGCTGCCGAAGCCGCACCTGCGGACGAAGCTGCCAAAGCTTAAGCTGGCACATATCTATGACCGGGCGCGGCCAGACCGCCCCGGCAATCGTTTCAAATTCTGAGGAGATCCAAAATGGCGATTACAGCCGCACTGGTGAAAGAACTGCGCGATTCTACTGGCGCAGGCATGATGGACGCGAAAAAAGCGCTGACAGCAACCGATGGCGATATGGAAGCAGCGGTTGATTGGCTGCGCACCAAAGGTTTGGCCAAAGCTGCCAAGAAATCCGGGCGCACAGCGGCCGAAGGTCTGGTCGCCGTCGATGTTAAAGACGGACGCGGTGTTGCCGTTGAAGTGAACTCGGAAACTGATTTTGTCGGCAAGAACGCCGATTTTCAGGCGATGGTTGGCGGAATTGCCAAGATTGCCCTTGGGGCGTCCGATATTGATGCGCTCAAGGCCGCTGACATGGGCGGCAAAACCGTCGCCGAAACCGTGACGGCAGCTGTGTCCATAATCGGTGAGAACATGAGCGTGCGCCGGATGGCAGCGCTGGAAGCCGAGACAGTGGTTTCCTACATCCACAACGCTGTTACCGATGGCATGGGTAAAATTGGTGTTCTGGTTGCGCTGAATGGTGCTGACAACGGCATCGGCAAACAGATTGCGATGCATGTTGCTGCCGCCAACCCAGCCTCTTTGGGCGAAGCGGATCTTGATCCGGCAATCGTGGAAAAAGAGCGTCAGATCCTGACTGAACAGGCACGCGAGTCTGGCAAGCCTGAACAGGTGATCGAAAAGATGATCGTTGGCCGGATGAAAAAATTCATGGCCGAAGTGACACTGCTGGGTCAGCAGTTTGTCGTGAACCCGGATATTACGGTTCAGGCAGCGGCCACCGAAGCTGGCGTTGAAGTCGTCGGTTTTGTCCGCATGGAAGTGGGCGAGGGTATCGAGAAAGTTGCGGAAGACTTTGCAGCTGAGGTTGCCAAGGTTTCGGGCAACTAATGGCCGGACCGCGCAGATGCGATCCCAACTAATATACGTATTGAAAAGACCAGCTTTGCGGCTGGTCTTTTTGTTTTGCCGCCCATGAATGACGGTGTGTCCCTAAAGGCCGATTGCAGCCAATGTCAGGCGCTGTGTTGTGTCGCCCTGGCGTTTGATCGTTCAGATATGTTCGCAATCGACAAGCCAGCGGGTGTGGCCTGTCCTAATCTCACACCCGACTATGGGTGCAAAATCCATGCAAAATTGGGTGAACTAGGTTTTTCCGGCTGTCAGAGATACGATTGCCTTGGGGCCGGACAACGGATTGTGAATGAGGTTTTTCCCGACATAGACTGGATGAAAGCCACATTGCACCTACCTGTAATAATGGAATCTTTCGCGGCAATGCGGAAGGTTCACGAACTACTTGAGTTGCTGTTCACAGCCCAAAAACTGCCATTGTCGCGCAAGGACGGCGCAACATGCTTACAACTGATCGCGGAGCTGTCACCGGCATCCGGTTGGCAGGCGGAAACACTTCGGGAATTTGGCGATAGTGACATCAGACAACGCGTCGATGTGTTCGTGAAGGGTCTACGAAATCTGCCGAAATTCCGCATCCAGGCGCAAAAATAGAAACGACGCAGATCTAAAAATCTGCGCCGCTCTCTTAAGCCGCCACAATAATTGGGATGGAGGAAGGCGACTATAGGATACCGGACGCCAAATCTTTAACATAACAAACTCACACGAACATCCGAGGGCGCGGGTGAGGTAAATGTAATTGCAAAAACCTCAGCCCGCAGTTCCCCGGGCAATAATGCCACCACTCACGGAACAAGATTGGTTCTACCACATTGCTTAATATTAAAAAGTCAGGGAATCCTTACCCTTCCTTGTCAGGCCGTCAGTTTTCGAGGGAATAAAACTGGTTTTGAAACGACAACTTAAGGACCGCTTGTGCGGTTGTATCTACATTCAAGGCGGCCCGTGCCAACCGCAGGTGTTTTTCAACCGTTGCGGGCTGTAGCCCCATTATTGTGGCGATGTCGCGTGTCGACTTTCCTTCACCCACCCATTTTAATGTCTCGTATTGGCGAGTGGTCAGGCGACCTCGGGTTGTCGTGTAGGTCAGGCTGGTCAGTTTCAGGTGGGCAACATTGCACATCTGCACAATTTCACGACCCTTTAAATGCATCAGTGAATCAACATCTGTTTGCGACATTCCGGGTTTTGCAACCAAGGCGATCGCGCCTTTAACTTTGCTCGATATATTCTGAAAACTAATGGTTACACCGGCGGTAACACCGTGGCGGCTGTTGAAATCTATGGTCTCTTGTTCAGCTGGCGTAAGTTGGCAATCTGGGCTCGTGTATTGGGACCAGCTACACGCGCCGGTGTGCTTGGCGGCCCATTTGTGCATCGGGACGTTAAAATACATGCCCTGATCTATATAGGGTTCCAGATAAGATTTAGGATGATTGCTTAGGATCAGAATATCGTCCATGTCGCCAAATGAGGTCGCTGTGCCAAAGCGGGTGAACCCATAAAGCATTCGATCAAATCCAAAGCTGGACATGTATTCTATAACGACATTCCACGCGCCCTCGATCGAATTAGGCTCGTGTATTTTTTCGAGGTAAGTGAGCAGCATCAGGCGCGGGCTTTCAAGTGCTCCAGCATCGCATCAATCGCCATCACATAGCCCTGTGGGCCAAACCCGCATATCTGGCCAATTGCGACGCGCGATATATGCGAGGTGTGGCGAAATTCTTCGCGAGCATGGATATTAGACAAATGCACCTCGACCATCGGCACTTCGGCCGAGGATATCGCGTCCATCAAGGCAATTGACGTGTGCGTATATGCGCCTGCATTCAGGACGATCCCATCATGTGTGCCGCGGGCCTCATGAATGGTGTCAATCATGACGCCTTCATGATTGGACTGCATGCAGGTGGCTTTTGCCCCCAAACCTTGAGCGCTTGAAACGCAAAGTGCCTCGATTTGGGCAAGGGTTGTGGTGCCGTAAACCTCTGGCTGGCGCTGTCCCAGCAAGTTTAGGTTTGGTCCGTTCAGGACGAGCAGTGAAATCATGGTGTTATTCCTGTATTGGTCGAACCTATCAACCGGTACAAAGCTTTGTGGGTAATTTCACTGTATTTTGCAATGTTAGCGCTGCAATTCATTGGAATTGGTGACAAAATAGCCTTTGCGGCTGCCAGCAAGGCAGCCGCATTCTGCAAATCAGGCCAGCATCTTGGGTGTCAGAGCCCTGTCACGCAGGGTAATCATTTCGCGCAGCAGGCGATGCGTTAAGGATTGGCGTATTTCCTGATGATCCGGGCTGTCCCAAAGGTTTGTCATCTCATGCGGGTCGTCTTTATAGCTGTAAAGCTCGCCCCAATCGGATCCTTCCCACACCGAGATGCGGTAGTCGTCAGTGACATAGCTCATCAGCCCGGCCTTTGCTTCGGGTTCTTTGAACACCGCCATACCGTGATCATCGATCATAATGCCGTCACGCGGGGTGTCGGCCTCATCAAACAAATCAATGCCTTGCATACCGAAATAGTTTTGCAAGCCAGCACGAGCCAGAATGGTCGAGGCGATGTCAATCGTGCCGCCCAGATCCTCGCGCACGTCGCCTTTTTCGCCCTCGGGATCCTGCCAGATGAACGGCACCCGGACCACGCCCTGAAAATGCAGGCCAAGTTTCAGGATAACCCCGTGATCGCCCATATAGTCGCCGTGATCCGAGGTGAAGATCACAACGGTATTGGCGCGAACTTCGGGCGAAAGGGAATCCAGCACACGGCCAACCGCGTCATCCACCATCGTGATCATACCGTAGTTCAGCGCAATCGCTTCTTGTGCATGGCGGGCACTTACCGGCACGGGCCATTGCGCGTGTGGCTCCTCGGCGCCTTTTTCATAGGCAAACCACAGGCCTGCGGGCATGTCGTCGCTGGTTAGCGGTTTGTGGTGCGACACCGGCACCGGGATATCGTCGGGGTTATACATATCCCAGTATTTGCCCGGCGGGGTAAATGGGTGGTGGGGGTCAGGAAATGAGCAGGTCACAAAGAATGGACGCCCGTCCTCGGTATCCTCATGGTATTTCAGAAATTTGATCGTCTGATCTGCCACATAAGCTGTCGGGTAAAATTCTTCCGGGATCGACGTGCGCCAGGACTGGGTGACGGTGATACTGGGGTCAGGAATTGCGTTTTCCTTGCCGCGCAGTGAATCCGGATCAACATGATGGGCGTTGAACCATGCGGTGTAATCGCCCTGAACCCGGTCCGCATGGGATGATGTCAGGCGCACCGTGTCAAACCCGTAATAGGGCGTGTCAGCACCGGCGCGCATTGGTTCTTTGTGCCAGTCCGGATTGGTTTCAACGTTATAGCGCGGGCCAGTGCGGTTGGTGCGAATGGCCTCCTGCAATTCTGGCGGCGGGGCTTTGCGTTCCGGATGTGCAGGCGGGCGTGGGCCGGGCTCTTTTCCGGTCAGGTTTTGCAGATGCGATTTTCCGACCAGCGCTGTGCGCCAGCCACCGGCACGCAGGATGTCAACAAACGTCACCGCGTCCCGGTCCAGCGAAATGCCGTTGGTGCGCACCCCATGAACCATCGGCGTGCGCCCGGTCATCAGCGTGGCGCGGTTGGGCTGACATAGGGGGGAGGACGTAAAGAAGCGTTCAAACCTTGTGCCTTCTTTGGCCAGTCGGTCGATATTGGGGGTTTTGACGATGTCGTTGCCGTAACAGCCAACATGATCCCAACGCTGTTGATCGGTCATGAAGACAATAAAATTTGGTTTTTTAGGATCGGTCATAAATATCCCCTGTTAAATTGTTGTTGTGCCATCCTCTGGCAAATCCGCAATCTCGCGCACGCGCATCATTCGCCAAACCAATATTGCCAGCAGCGGCAGTCCGGCCAAATTAATCCAGCCGGTATAGGCGGACACGTCATCTGGCAGGATAAAACAGGCACCGGCCAGTATCGCGATTGCCCGTTCCCAGCCCAGCATCCGGCGGGATGAATACCCGATCAGACCAGAACTGATCAGCGCCACCCCAAGGATCGCTGTCACCACGGACAGAACAATCCGCCACGGCTCGCCCATCATCAGCAAGGACGGTGAATAGACGAACAGGAACGGCAGGATGAAGGCGGGCCATGCAAACCGCACGGCGATCCAGCCGGTCTTCATCGGTGGCGCGCGCCCGATGTTGGCAGCAGCAAAGGCGGCCACAGCAATGGGCGGTGTAATCAGCGACATCATGCCAAAGAAAAAGATGAACATATGTGCGCTGATCGGTGTCAGGCCAAGCTGCACCAGTGAGGGTGCGGTCAGGGTTGCCAGCAACAAATAAACCCCAAGCGTCGGCAGGCCCATGCCCATGATGATCGACATCAGCGCGGCGACAATCAACAGCAAAAATAGGCTGCTTTCGCCAATGGCGACCAGTTGCAGCGTGATACCAAACGACACGGCGGTGATGTTCAACACCCCGATGATCGCACCGGCGCAGGCACCGATCACGATGATCTCGGCGACAGTTTTGCCGCCTGTGACCACTGCATTGACGATACCGCTGAACTGCAACCGTGTCGGCCCATAGGCGCGCAGGAACCCAAGCAGCAACGTGACGGCGGTGGCGTAGGCCACGGCGCGCTCTGCCTCTAGGTTATATTTGAACAGGCCCATCACCAGAACCACAAACGGGATCAGGTAATGCCCGCCCTTGAACAGCACCATCGCGGCGCGGGGCAGATCTTCCCGCGCCAGTGCCAGAATGCCGTTACGGGCCGCCAGCAGGTCGGCCTGAATGAACAGGCACGCATAATAAAGCAAGCCGGGGATCAGTGCGGCCAGCGCAACCTCGGCGTAAGGCACATTCAGGAATTCGGCCATCAGGAACGCTACTGCGCCCATAACCGGCGGCAACAACTGCCCGCCGGTAGAGGCTGACGCCTCAATCGCCGAAGCCTCGGTCGGCGTGTAGCCGGATTTTTTCATCATCGGGATGGTGATCACCCCGGTGGACGCAACATTAGCAATCGCGCTGCCCGAGACCGAGCCGAACAGGGCAGAGGCAGCGATCGCGATCTTCGCTGTGCCGCCGCGAAACCGGCCCATTGCGGCCAGTGACAGGTCGGTGAAAAACGCACCCCCGCCAGCGGCGTTCAGGATGTTGCCAAACAGAACGAAAGATACAACGATTGTCGATGTCACCATCAGCGGCAGACCAAGAATGCCGTTGGGGTCCAGCGTCAGATAGCTGATCAGGCGTCCCGGCGCGACTTGGCGACCCTGCAGGTGGCCGGGCAGTAAATGGGCAAATAAGCCCACCAAAAGAAAGAAGATCAGGATCACACAAAGTGCTGTGCCTGCGACCCGGCGCAATGCCTCAACCAACAAGGGAATTAGGATAATGCCACAGATAATCGCCGGCATTGGTTTGACGATCATTGTAGGCAGGATCACCGGATAGGCCACCGCAAGATATGCGCAGGTGGCCAGTCCGGCGATGGCGGCCAAAAGGCCAAACCACCAGCTGAAATTTCGCCCCAAAGAGGTGTCAATTCCAGCTGGCAGAAAAACAACGGCAAGTGTCAGGCCCAGTGCAAAGCACATGTATTGTTCTTTAAAGACGCCAAAATTCAGCATCTGAAGAATATCAAGGGCCCACACCAAAGCGCCTAAAACGATCAACACCGCTAAGGTATTTCTTATCGGTGTTATCACGTTCATTGGTCGTTACTCGCCCGTGATGCCATTGGCTTTGTAGTAAGCTGCGGCACCTTCATGCGTCTCCAGATTAGTTACCGAGCCTGCCAATGTCTTAAGGTTCATCCGGTTGAACGCGGGATGGATCGCAATGAACTCATCGCGCACGGTGTAAAACGCTTCAGCAACAGCGGCGACGGTTTCCGGGTCGGTGTGCTTTGAGGCCAGCAGCACAAGAGTCGAGCCCATCATTGGCTGTTCCTGCAGAATGCCAGGGCGGCGTTCATGTGGCTTTACCTGCCGGATCAAAGTGCCCGGAACGATGCTTGTGATGACCTCAAGACGATCATCCCGCTCAGGCAATGGCAAAAAGCGAATGCCGCCAACTGCAGCGTGGGCCTGCGACGTCAGGCCAGAACCGATGGTGAAAATAACCGCGTCTGAACGACCAGCCATAAAATCCTGAACCGCGTTTGGTGCAGATGTTGAATTGATCGGGGTGAAATCATCCTCGCCAACATCGGCAGTCGCCAATTGTGCGCGGCCCCAATATTCCAGAATTTTCTGCTGCGTCATTCCCCAGCCAAGACGTTTGCCGGCCAGATCAGCCAGCGTCATGATGTCGGAATCTTCGCGCACCATCCAACCGGCTTCAAACGACACAAGGTGTCCAACAAGGCGAATATCGGGATGTGGATTGCCCTCAAATACGGTTTTACCAACGGCGGCAAGGCTGGATACATCCGCACTGGCCAGCGAAAACTGAATTTCACCGCTGTTAAGTAGTGGCATGGTTACTTCTGGTCCGCCCATTGGAACCGCACGCATCGTCAAACCGCGTCCGTCCATCACTTTGGCAATCGCTGCCCCAAGTGCCGAGCCTAGTGAGCCTTGGGCGGTTGTCCCGATTGTGATGATCTGGGCTGTGGCTGGCGCTGCGGCCATTACACCTACAGCGGTCGCTGCGGCAAGGCATGCAATCCGGGTCGCCCCCGGAAGTGCGCGTATCTGCGTTAGAATTGTCATGTGTTTTCCTCCTCTGTCGTAAAAAATAGCGCTCTTGTTGTTAAACACAGCGCTTTCTTAGGATCGTTGTATTCGGTCCTGTGGTTTTTCTGTTCGTAATTTATGCAAGTTGCCTTCCCATAGGTCAATATTGCAGTCGGATGGGTCAAGATGCGGGTTCATTTTGTTCGATTGGTGAACTTATCTTCAGTGTTGACCAGTTTTTGTGGATTGGACTTGCTGCAAAAATTCAACGATTGCCGCAAGGCTTTCGGGTTCGTCAAGAAATGGCATATGGGCCCGGTCGGGCACTTGGGAAAAGATCAGGTCGGGATGTAGCTTGAGCATACGCGCGACAATTTTAGGTGACAGGATGTCGGAATTTGCGCCCCGGATGACCGCCACCGGTTTGTCGGCCAATGTTTCAAACGCCGCCCACATATTGGGCGCATTGCCGCTGTTGAATGCTGCCATGTATCCATCGCGCAAAGCCGGGTCATAATTGATCGTCAGCCCGTCGGCGGTGTCCAGATACAGTTTCCGCGCCTCGGTCATCCAACGCGCTTGGGGGACATTCGCAAAACCTTCTTGCAAGGTGGGCGAGGCGGCCGCACCCTCAAACGTAGTGGCATCCGGGTTCACGCCCACATATGTGGTGATGCGTTGTCGCCCGGCCAGTTCCAGTTCCGGCCCGATGTCGTTCATGCACAGACCGGCGACCAGTTCGGGTGTATTGGCGGCCATAAACTGGCCAATGATACCCCCGCGAGAGGTGCCAAGTATCGGGATATTTGTCAGGCCCAGATGTTTCAACAACCCGATAACGTCGCCCGCTTCACGCGGCACATTATAGGTGTCACCCCCGGTCCAGTCCGACTTGCCACGCCCGCGATAATCAATGCGGATCAGGCGCACATCATCCAACGCGTCGGCAAGATAATCAAAATCGGTTGAATTGCGGGTCAGCCCGGACAGGCACAGCAATGGCTGTCCAGCACCGTTATCGCGAAAGGCAATTTTTGCGCCATCATCGGCGGTGAAATACTGCACAGGCGTTTCATTCTGGGGCAAAGTTTTGATCCTTATTGTAATTGCGCCGGTAGCCAGAGCGTCAAGGCAGGGATGGTGATCAGCAGGACCAGCCGAACCATATCGGCGCAAAGGAACGGGATGACGCCGCGGAAAATTGTGGTGATCGAAACCTCGTCACGCACGAGGCTTTTCATCACGAATACATTCATTCCAATCGGCGGCGTTATCATGCCAATCTCGACCAGTGCCAGCGTGACGACGCCCCACCAGATCAGGTCATAATCCAGCGCCAGTATGATCGGGATCACGAAGGGCACGGTGACCACAAGGGCCGCAACCGTGTCAAATATGCTGCCCAACACCAGATACATCACTACCAGCAAGGTCAGGATCAGCCAGGCTGGCATGACAGTCGGGTCGATAATCATCAGGATCGCGCGGCTAACCCCGGCAAGGTTCAGGTAGGCACCAAAGATGTTCGCACCAACAATCAGCAGATAAAGGCCAGCGGCGGTGCCAGCGGCCTCGGTTATTGCCTTAATCAGGCCGGAAAACGACGCCTGACCGGAAAACAGCCAGAATACAAAGGCAAACCCGGTGCCGGCTGCGGCGGCCTCTTGCACGGTGAAAACACCGCCGTAAAGCCCGCCCAGCACGCAAGCAAACAGGAAAATTGGCCGCCACGCGCGTTTCAGGGCGGCAAACGGCGCAAACTTCAGGGATTTGTCCGGTGGTGGCGCAAGATCGGGACGAACACGCACCAGTATCATCACCGCGATGGTGTAAAGAAACAGCGCGATCGCGCCGGGGATCAGGGCGGCGATGAAGGCCTCGGAAATTGGCAGCTCTGCGATGACGCAATAGATAATCAGAATGACCGAGGGCGGAATAAGTGCGCCAAGTGTTCCACCGGCGGCAATTGATCCCGTGGCAAGGCTGTCAGCATAAGACCGCGATTTCATTTCGCGAAACGCAACACCGCCAAGGGTTGCGGTGGTTGCCACGGACGAGCCGCTGATGGCACCAAACCCGGCGCAACCAAGAACCGTCGCCAAGGCATGGCCGCCACGCATCCGCCCGAAAATGGACGTGGCGGCCTTAAAAATATCGTCGGCAAAACCAGAGGCAATCGCTAGGTTACCCATCAGCAGGAACAGCGGCACCGCCGCAAGATCCGGGCTGGAAAGGGTGCTGCTCAGGTTGTTTGAACCGATCAGCATCGCCGCGTTCGTATTCAACAACGCATAACAACCAATCAACCCGGTCAGCCCCATCGAAATGCCAATCGGCACGTGGGCAAGGGCAAAGAAATACAGGATCGCAAAGCCGGTCAGAACCTTGGTGATAGATCCCAGTTCACCGCCCGCCCGGATCAGGAAAAAGGCACCGGCAAGGGCGGCCAGCAACGACACGGCAGGGGCAATCAGTTCTACAATCAGCGCGCTTTGCGCCCGCCACAGCGCATCCGCACTTTTAAGCGTCGCATGCGCCTGTGCCAGCAAACCAATGGTCATCAACCCGGCGCAAAAATACCAGATCGGTCCAATCGGCACGCCCAGAACCAGCGTGGTTTCACCATAGGACAGTTTTTGTCCCGCATGGCGAAACAGAAAATAGGTGTAAAGTGCAAACACGATCAATGTCGCCACATCCGCGTAAAGCTGCACGCCCTTAAAGCGCCCGGTCATATTGCCGACAAGCTCCATCGACACATGCAGACGCTTGTTGTTAGCAAATGCAAACGCCAGCGCGATAATTCCGGCAAAGGCCAGTTCGGTCAGCTCGAATAATCCGGTGAACGGCCTGGAAATGCTCCAGCGCAACAGAATGTCGGTGGTGATCAGCAATGCCGTTCCAAGCAAAGCAATACCGGCAATGTTGCCGGCGAGTATTGCTATCTTGGTAACACTGTCAGGATCAGTTGGTGTAGGTGCCGACGCAGCAGGCGATTGCTGCTGCGTCGGCTGATCTTTAGTGGCTGGCACGGTATGCTTCCAGACCATCTTTGTAGGCCTGAAGCACTTCTGCGCCGCCTTCGGTTTTGGCAACCCATTCGGCAATCAGCTCATCCGCTGCGACCTGCCAGCTGGCAAGCTGAGCTTCGGTTGGAACGATAATCTTGTGATCGCTCAGACCGGCCACAAGTTCCTTGACCCGGTTGCTTTCGTTTTCAAGGGTGATGCCCCAGAACTCTGCAAACTCACTGGGTGGATGGGCGTCGATCACGGCTTTGACGTCGTCGGGCAGGTTTTCATAGGCCTGCTTGTTCATCGCCAGATAGATTGCCGCGGTTCCAAGTGAAATATCCACATGCGTCGTGGTCACATCAATCAGCTTAAAGCCATCCAGTGCAAACCAGTCATTGGCGCTGGCATCCACTACGTTCTTGGCCAGCGATTCAGCCATTGCCGTCGGTGGAATGCCAACCGGAACGCCGCCGATCTTTTCGATCATTGCTGACAGAACCTGTCCGGCAGCGCGAACCTTGGCACCTTTGAAATCATCAAGGCTGTCGATGTCTTTCGAATGGTGCAGACGTGCGATGTCGGCCGTGACCATGCCGAGCACTTTTACGTTTTCCATTCCGCCGATCAGACCCTGATCAAACACGTCGGCCATTGCGCCGGATGCTTCGGCAGATCCGGTTGCCAATAGCGGCAGTTCAACGACCCCAGCGGCATCAAAGCGTCCTGGATTGTAGGCAGTGCTGCTCCAGCCGGCGTCGATAATGCCTGCGTTAATAGATTCAAAGACTTCGGTCGGTTTGGCGGCTGATCCACCGGTCAGAAATTCAAACTTCAGTTTGCCGCCGCTTTCCTTTTCCAGCATCTCGAACCAAGCGCCGAAAAGCTTTACGTTCAAAAACGAAGTTGGTCCGACAAAGGACGCAAACCGGATGGTGACGGTGTCTTGTGCGACGGCGCTAAAGGCCGTGCTGGCGGTGATCGCAGCTGCCGTAATGGCGGTGCGTGCAAGTTTCGTAAAAGAAAATGGCTGACTCATTGGTCGCTCCTCCCGTGTGACCCATTTCGATCCAAATGCCGGTTTGGGCGCTGCGCCAACTTAACGGCGCGACACACAAACACGAGCCTCGGATCAATCCAGCCATAGTTTCTGGCCGGACCTGTGCCCGCAAATATTAATCACGCTTTGTTCGAGATGTGAACAATTTTATCCAACCAGGCAGCGCCGAGCACGGTGTGGTCAGTGTTTATGCCCTTCGCCAAGCACTGTTTCGATCCGATCCACACAACGCCGCAGTGCCCCGAGGTGGCGTTCGGCTGCGGTTTCCGGTGACATTGCCGAGCAAAAAAATGCGATATTCAAAGCACCCACCACCCGTGGTCCGACGCGGACGGGCAGGGCGATCGCGCTGATATTGTCTTCGGTCAGGCCAACCGAGGACGCATACCCAGTTTCCAGAACCTCACGCAAAATCCGGTCGACCGCCGTGCGGTTTTGAATTTCACCGGCATCCGGCCCATCCAACCGTTGTACCGTGGACAGGGTGGTTTCCAGCGCCTCCGGCGGCAAGGCGCTCAGAAAGGCGCGCCCAAGGGCCGAGTTGATAAGCGGCCTTTGGCGCCCGACCAATCGCCGGTGGATCGACATTGGGCTGTGTTTATGGGTCGAAACCTGAATTGTGATCCGCCCGCTGGCCAGATTGGCAAAATCACTTGGCCACAACACCTCTTCTGTTAGCGCACGCATGAAAGGCGCAATCCGTTGCGAAAACATTTCGTCATCGCGCACGCCATCAGCCAATCGTGCAGCCCGTGATGTAAGCGCGACAGCCCCGTCTTCCTGCCGTCGCATGATATAGCCTTTGTTGGAAAGTGTGCTGACCAACCTGTAAACCGAAGCACGATCCAATCCGACATAGGACGACAAAGTGCCCGGTTTTACCCAGCCCAGATCTGCCAATGCTTCCAGGATATCAATGCCACGCGACAACGCACGCACGTCTTTATAGCGGCCTTTTAGCCCGTCCATATTTCCAGAATCTCCTGTTCACGCAACGAACATATTGCCAATGAACATTGCCTTGCTGCAAGTGAAATCTAATCTTCGCGCTGTGAAACAGGATATGCACCCGTTGCGACGGACGGATTTGGTGCATCAACTTGGCAAACAGAAACGAAATTCAGCAAGGCGTTTTTTGCCTTAAAAGCGCAATGGCCTTGCTAGGTGAAATGGGGAGATTTAGGGATGATAGTAGGCTCAGTTTGCATGTCGCATAGCCCGTTGATGGATCGCAATCGCGCCCAACCGGACACCGAAAAGCGGTTCAATGCGGCCCTTAAGAAGGCGCAGAAATTCGCGGCTAACCTAGAACCTGACCTGACAGTTATTTTTCATCCCGACCATGTGAACGGTTTTTTCTACAAGCTGCTGCCGTCGTTTTGTGTCGGAATAGAAGGGACCTCAGTCGGTGATTTTGGAACCGTCGCAGGCAAACTGGACATCCCCGAAGACTTGGCGATGGATTGCGCCGAACATGTTCTGAAAGACGGTGTGGACACGGCTATTTCCTATCGGATGGAAGTTGACCATGGTGCAACACAACCTGTCGAATTACTTTCAGACGAACGCTCCCTAGCCCGGATGATCCCGATTTTTATCAACTGCGCCACGCCTCCGCGCCCCAGTTTTGACCGGGTGCGCGCACTTGGTGCAGCGGTTGGGCGTTGGGCCGAATCCCGCCCGGAACGGATTTTGATCCTTGGCTCTGGCGGCTTGTCGCATGATCCCCCCATTCCGGCACTTGCCACCGCACCCCATGTGCGCCAACGCCTGATCGAAGGCGGCACATTGGGCCATGAAGCCCGGTTGGCACGCCAAAATGCAGTTATGGGCGAGGGGGCCAAGCTTGTTGATGGCACATCAAAGCTTTTGCCGCTGGACCCTGAATGGGACCAGATGCTGCTGGACGGGTTTAGCTCGGGCAACCTTAAGGTGCTGGATGACATGCCAGATGACGTATTGACGGCAACCGGCGGACGGGGCGGCCATGAAGTGCGCGCCTGGGTCGCGGCACTTGCTGCGATGGGGCCAAACTATAAATCCGACGTCCTGTTTTATGAGGTCATCAATGAATGGCTGACCGGCATGGGGGTTATGACCGCAACACCGGCCTGAAACGTCGTTTGCACAACAGACACAACATCACGAAACAAACACAGAATTTGCGGTCACCAAAATGGGGCCGTTTCTATCATTAACGATAATCAGAAAGAGGACCTAACATGGGCGTTCGCAACGGACAGCAATTTATCGACCACCTGAAATCCAACCCACGGGATGTTTGGATTAACGGCGAACAAGTGCAGGATGTAACGACACATCCGGCGTTCTCTGCAAGCGTGGAACAACTGGCCAAACTATACGATATGCAGGTCGCCAACGAGACCGAGGAACTAACAACTTATGTTGTCCCAGAAACCGGCGAGCGCGCTGGACTGGCATTCATGCCTGCCATGGACGCGGCGGATCTGAACAAAAAGCGGGTCGCTTATCGGCTTTGGGCCGAAAAAACATTTGGACTGATGGGGCGCTCGCCCGATTTTCTGAACTGCTCGCTTTTGGCCTATTGGGAATCGCGTGAACTGGCGGCCAAGAATGGCCCAGAGTTCCCCGAGCGGATCGCCAAATATTATGAATATGTCCGCGACAATGACCTGTTCCTAAGTCACGCGCTGCTGTCGCCACAAAACGACCGCTCCAAGCCGTCGTCTGAGCAGGCCGAGCTGCATATGCGCGTCGTCAACGAAGACAAAGATGGCATTTATGTTTCGGGCGGACGGATGATCGCCACGCTTGGGCCGGTGTCTGACGAAATGATCATGTATTCGCTGCCGGGCCTGCAGCCGGGCGACGAAGACCATGCACTGATGTTTGCGGTGCCAACTGACAGCAAGGGGCTGCGCCAGATCTGCCGCGAGCCATATACACTGGCCGGTCAGAAATCTGACTTTGACCATCCATTGTCCAACCGGTTTGAAGAAAACGACAGCCTGTTGATATTTGACAACTGCTTCGTGCCTTGGGACCGGGTGTTCATTTACCGCGATGTGGAACTGTCCAACGCCTATTACGTCGGCTCGGCGCTGCGCAACCACACAGCACTTCAGACCAATACCCGTGCGCTGGTGAAGATGGAATTTGCCGTCGGTGTCGCACTGGAAGTTGCCCGCTCAATCGGGGCCGACAAGTTCCTGCATGTTCAGACAATGCTGGGCGAGTGCCTGAATGAGATCGAGTTCCTGAAAAGCAGTCTGCTGCGTTCCGAAGTGGAATGCGAAGCAACTTCCGTTGGCACCGTGCGCCCCTTGCTGGGACCGCTTCAGGCGTCGCGCACGCATCTTCCCAAAGCTTATCCACGGGTCATCGAGGTTATCCAGACGATTGCCGCGGGCGGCTTTATGATGATGCCGTCCGGCGCTGATTTCACTGTGCCCGAACTAAAGGAAGACACCGACAAATATTACGGCGGTGCCAATATTTCCTCGCTCGACCGGGCGCGTTTGTTCAAATTGGCGTGGGATCTGGCTGGCGAAGCATTTGGCACCCGTGCGTTACAGTATGAACGCTATTATGCTGGTGATCCGATGCGCACTCTGGCAATGAACTATATGGGTGCCAATGACACCGAGCCCAAAAAGCTTGTTGCCGCAGCACTTGCGCTTTCCGGTGATCCGACGCCTGCAAAAAGCTAACTGCGCACCTTAGTAAAACGAAATGGGAGAATAAAATGACGTCACAAGCAACGCATGAATCAATGTGGAAAGATTTGACCGGGGTCGCCTTTACCCAAGGGTATCTGGACGCCGGCGGGGTGAAAACCCGTTACCTGCGGACTGGATCTGACGACAAACCACTGCTGATCCTGATCCACGGCACCGGCGGCCACGCCGAGGCCTTTACCCGCAACATGCAAAGACATGGTGAGCATTTTAACACCTATGCAATCGACCTTGTCGGCCACGGTTGGAGCGATAAGCCCGATCAGGACTATGAGATCAAGGATTACGCCAAACATGTTGTCGATATCATCGACGCACTTGGCTACGAAAAGGCGCATGTCTCTGGTGAAAGCCTTGGTGGCTGGGTTGCGGCCTATATGGGCATTCACAACGCTGACAAAATCGACAAGCTGGTGCTGAATACCGCCGGTGGCTGGACGATGTTCCCCGAAGTGATGGAGCGGATCAAACGCCTGTCGATGGAGGCGGTGAATGATCCAAGTCTGGAACGCATCCGCACGCGGCTGGAATTCCTGATGCACATCAAATCCAAGGTCAACGACGATCTGGTCAACGTGCGCCGGACAATTTATTCGCAACCGGGATTTCCAAAAGTAATGGAAAAAATCCTGTGTTTACAGGAACCAGGACCGCGAAAGCGCAATCTGTTCACCTATGAGGAAAGCGCCAAGATCACCGCACCAACACTGGTGCTGTGGACTTCGCATGATCCGACGGCGTCACCGGACGAAGGTAAAAAGATCGCCGACTCGATCCCCGGTGCGCAGTTTTCGGTGATGAACGAATGCGGCCACTGGCCACAGTTTGAAGAACCCGAAGAGTTTGACCAAATCCACATCGATTTTCTCTTGGGCAAATAATTCACGCAAGTGATACCAATTCTGGCCCGCAAGCCGCCTGACGCTAATCAGGTTATGCTTGCGGGCCAGTTTTTTTTGAATGACGCGGTTGACCAGACATATATGTCCGGTTGTTAGCGCCAAACACGGCGATTTGGCAAAGAACCGAGTTGCATTGAAGCCGCGTCTGCTGGATATTGCGCGCGATAAATCAGGCGTAAGGGGATGGCCATGACCGACAAAATTTCTCAAATGGCAGAGGCGCTGTACCGCGCCCGCACCGATCTGGTTCAGATCCCGCCGCTGCGCGAAAGCCATGGGCTGGCGACGGTCGAAGATGCCTACGCGGTGCAGGAAGCCACCAACACCCGCTGGATCAAAGAAGGCCGCCGTCTGGTTGGGCGCAAAATCGGCCTGACATCCAAAGCGGTGCAGGCGCAGATCGGTGTCGACCAGCCGGACTCGGGCATGTTGTGGGATGACTATGCTTTCACTGAAGGCGAAGTTGTGGACACACGGCGTTTCATGCAGCCAAAGGCCGAACTGGAAGTGGCCTTTGTGATGGAACGTGCGGTGGATGATCCGAATGTATCGATGGCCGAGCTGATGCGCTCGATTGCCTATGCGGTTCCGGCGCTTGAAATCGTCGATACCGCGATTGCCAACTGGGATATCCGGCTGGTTGATACGGTGGCTGACAACGCGTCTGGCGGTGGTTTTTTGCTGGGCCTTGGCGCACGCAAAGTCACCGACATTGATCTGCGGCTGGCAGGCGGCATCCTGTCGTCAAACGGCACATTGGTTTCCAGCGGCGTTGGCGCTGATTGCATGGGCAATCCGCTGAACGCCACGCTTTGGCTGGCCCGCAATATGGCCGCACTGGGCCGCCCCCTTGGGGAAGGCGAAATTGTAATGTCCGGCGCATTGGGGCCGATGGTTCCGGTGCAATCGGGCGAAGTTTACGTAGCCGAGATAGCCGGGTTCGCCCCGGTTCAGGTAGCATTTGAAGATGGAGCAACATCGTGACTAAGATAAAAGCAGCGATTATCGGTTCGGGCAATATCGGCACCGATCTGATGATTAAAATCATGCGCAATTCCGACATTCTGGAAATGGGCGCAATGGTTGGTATCGACCCTGAAAGCGACGGGTTGAAACGGGCCGAACGGCTTGGCGTCGCGATCACCCATGAAGGTATCGACGGGCTGACGAAACTCGATGTTTGGCCGGAAATTGGCGTGGTGTTTGATGCCACTTCTGCTGGCGCGCATGTGAAAAATAACGAAGTTGTGCAGGCCGCTGGCAAACAGATGATCGATCTGACCCCGGCGGCAATCGGCCCCTATGTGATCCCGGTTGTGAATATCGACGGCCATCTGGACCAGACCAACATCAACATGGTGACATGTGGCGGGCAGGCGACGATCCCGATTGTCGCCGCAGTTTCGCGCGTTGCCGAAGTCACCTACGCCGAGATTGTCGCGTCTGTCTCCTCCAAATCTGCAGGGCCCGGAACCCGCGCCAATATCGATGAGTTTACAGAAACCACTTCGCTGGCGATCAGCGCAGTGGGTGGGGCCAAAAAGGGCAAAGCGATCATCATCCTTAACCCGGCCGAGCCACCAATGATCATGCGTGACACGGTGTTCTGTCTGGCCAAAACCACGGACCGCGATGCCGTTCGCAAATCTATCGAAGATATGGTCAAAGCGGTGCAGGAATATGTGCCCGGCTACCGGATGAAACAAGAAGTTCAGTTTGAAACTATCGGTGACAATTCCGCTGTGCGCATCCCCGGTGTCGACGATCACGCCTCGGGCCTGAAAGTCAGCGTGTTTCTGGAAGTCGAGGGGGCAGGGCACTATTTGCCGAAATATGCCGGCAACCTTGATATCATGACCTCCGCCGCCCTGCGTACCGCCGAGCATCTAATTGAAGCCAAAAAATCGAAGGCTGCGTGAAATGACTGATTATCCCACATCGAAACTATACATTCAGGACGTTACACTGCGTGACGGAATGCATGCGATCCGCCACAGCTATACTCTGGAGCAGGTTGAAAACATCGCAATGGCGCTGGACGCCGCCAAGGTTGACGCGATTGAGCTGACCCACGGCGACGGGCTGTCAGGTTCAAGCTTTAACTATGGCTTTGGTCGCCACACCGATTTGGAATGGGTCGCCTGTATTGCCGACAAACTGCAACACGCCAAGCTTACGGCCCTTTTGGTGCCCGGAATTGGGTCTATCGAAGATCTGCAAGAGGCGTTCGAAGCCGGGGTAAGATCCGTGCGCGTCGCCACCCATTGCACCGAGGCTGACGTGGCCGCCCAGCACATCGCCCACGCCCGTAAAATCGGCATGGATGTGTCGGGTTTCCTGATGATGGCGCATATGAGCGAACCCAAAGAATTGGCCAAGCAGGCCAAGCTGATGGAAAGCTACGGTGCCCATTGCGTCTATGTCACCGACTCTGCTGGTGCGCTGGTAATGGACGGTGCGCGCGAGCGTATCGAGGCTTACCGCGACGTGTTGAACGACGAAACCCAGATCGGTATTCACGCCCACCAAAACCTGTCCGTATCCGTGGCCAATTCGGTGGCGGCGGTTCAGGCCGGTGCGCACCGCGTCGATGCCTCGCTTGCAGGCATGGGGGCAGGGGCCGGCAATACGCCACTGGAAGCCTTCCTGGCCGTTGCTGACAAAATGGGTTGGGAACATGGTTGCGACCTTTTCCCGATCATGGATGCGGCGGACAATCTGGTGCGCCCATTGCAGGATCGCCCGGTTCAGGTCGATCGTGAAACACTCGCACTTGGCTATGCCGGGGTGTATTCAAGTTTCCTGCGCCATGCAGAAACCGCTGGTAAAGCGCACGGTCTGGATACGCGCGATATCCTTGTTGAACTGGGCGAACGCCATATGGTGGGAGGTCAGGAAGACATGATTATTGACGTGGCTCTTGATCTGGCTGCCCAAAAGTAACGCGCGTTCACCATGTGAACAGGTTGGAAAACGCGGTCACCCCAAAGGCGGCACCCAGATAAGAATGTTACACACTCTACAGGTGTGTATTGGGGTGATCTGTTTCTGTGCCGTCTGACAAACCCTGTTAACCACGAAAGGTGAACCGATGCCCGATACCCGGAAAAACAAAGTAGCAATTGTGACCGCTGCTAGTTCTGGCCTTGGACGCGCGGGGGCACGTGCCCTTGCAGCGGACGGTTGGAAACTGGTGCTGATGTCGCGGTCTGACAAGATCAACGACATCGCAAGCGAACTTGGCGCAACCGCAATTCAGGGCGACATCACCGATCCGGCAGCACTTAAGCAGCTGGTCAAAACGGCAATGGATACACACGGGCGCATTGACGGCGCGCTGATCAATACCGGCCACGCGCCAAAGGGTGAATTGCTGGAAATCACCGACGAAGACTGGCACATTGGGCTGGATATGGTGCTGATGCCAACGGTGCGGCTGACCCGGCTGTTGATGCCTGTCTTTGCCGGGCAGGGGGGCGGTGCAATCGTTTCAATGTCGTCTTTTGCGGCTGTTCAGGCAGACCTGACCTACCCGCTTTCATCAGCTTTCCGCGCGGCGCTCTCATCTTATATGAAGCTTTGCGTGGATCGTCACGGCAGCGAAGGTTTGCGCATCAACGCGGTTTTACCCGGATTTATGGATAATTACCCGGTGAATGAAGATGCGGTGCGACAGGTGCCAACAGGACGGTACGGTAAGGTGCAGGAATTGGGCGAAACAATCGCGTTTTTGCTGTCCCAAAGTGCCGGATACATCAACGGGCAAGCGATATTGGTTGACGGCGGCATTGTGAAATCGATCTAATCGGGCGCGAAAGCCCTCGATTAACGAAGTTGGAAGTAGAAGGCGGAGAACGATGAATTCTTTTGGAACCGATCAGGCTCAAATGCACCCGAACAACGGGACGGTTGTAAATACCGGCGAAAGTGTTCTCGACAGCATCGAGGACGCCGTTCAGGCCATTGCCAATGGTGAACTGGTTGTCGTCGTTGACGATACCGACCGCGAAAACGAAGGTGATTTGATCATGGCGGCGGGCAAGGCCACGCCGGAAAAAATCGCCTTTATGATCCGCCACACGTCTGGAATTCTGTGTGTTCCGATGACCGCTGAACGCGCACGCAAATTGCATCTGGAACCGATGGTTGCCGACAACAGCGACCCGATGCGCACAGCCTTTACTGTCTCGGTGGATTACCTTCAGGGCATGACGACCGGGATTTCAGCCACCGAACGCGCCGCGACGGTAAACGCGCTGGCAAATGACAATGTTGTCGCCAATGATTTCACCCGTCCGGGCCATATCTTCCCGCTAATTTCGCGCAGCGGTGGTGTTTTAACCCGTTCCGGCCATACCGAAGCAGGCACTGATCTTGCGGCATTGGCAGGCTGTGAACCTGCGGGCGTTCTGGCCGAGATTGTGAACGATGATGGCACCTTGAAACGACTTCCTGAATTGCTGGAATTCGCCAAGGAACATGGGCTAAAAATCGTTTCTATTGAGGATCTTATCGCATATCGCATGCGCACCCAAAAATTCATTCACCGTATAGAAGACGCGCCAGTTACGATCCGCGGCATGGGCGCACGAATGTATTCCTACGCCTCTGATTTGTCCAATATGCATCACATGGTTCTGGCCTTTGGCGAGGTTCAGGCCGGCGACGATGTGCCGTGCAGGATTTACCGCGAACAACCGATTGACGATCTGGTCAGCCGGTTGAACGGTGGCCGAACCTCGATGGACGCCGCATTAGAGGAAATCGCCGCAAATGGCGGGCGTGGAATTGTGATGATTGTGCGCAATCCCAAAAGCCACGATCAGGTCAGCGAGGCTGCTGGTAGCGGCGATGCTGCTGTTCGTGGTGACGGAACCGACCTGGCACCAGAGGATCATCAAAGTGCTCTGGACCGCAAACAACGGTGGCGAGAGATTGGCATCGGTGCGCAAATCCTACGCGACCTTGGTGTGCAGTCCATTGCTCTGATCACAACATCCAAGCGTCAGTTCGTCGGGCTGGGTGGCTTTGGTATTGCGATCAGCCGCGTGGTTCGGCTGAACCCAGATGGAACTCGGTTTACAAAAACGGATGTTTAGCCTGTTGGGGGTGGCATATCTGCTAAGTTAAGATCGAGATGTAACCCTTTGGTTAGACGTAGATAATGGAGTTATGCCTGCTTGGTTGCGTATTTTACTATTAACATAATATTGATTATCAGCAATTTGTTTGATTGGCTGGCAGAGGTGGCCCAAGCTAACGCCAGCCCTACTTTCCGTTAAAAAACGCCCCGTGCAGCCCGCGCAGCCCAGCCGTGATCGTGCTGATGTCAGACCCCACGGCGACAAAACTTGCGCCCAAGTCCAGATATTGCCGGGCCAGCGTTTGATCTGGCGTCAGGATGCCCGCAGGTTTGCCAGCAGCAATAATCGTTTTCAAAGCGTTAACCACAACTTCCTGAACCTCAGGTTCCCCCGGACGTCCCAAATACCCCATATCGGCGGCCAAATCAGCCGGGCCAACAAAGACCCCGTCAATTCCATCAACCTGCAGGATTTCAGGCAAGTTGGCGACGGCAGACGCCGTTTCGACCTGAACCGTCAGGCAAATTTCATCACCCGCTGTCTGAAGATAATCCGTGATCGCATTGAAATGCGAGGCACGCGCCAGTCCTGCCCCAACACCGCGCACACCTTTGGGCGGGTAATGCAGCGAGCGAACAATCTCGCGCGCTTGTTCAGCGTTCTCAACCATCGGCACAAGGAACGACTGCACGCCGATATCGAGCAGCTTTTTCAGCATGATCCGATCGTCACTGGGCGGGCGCACCACGGGGCTGCTTTTATACCCCTTAATGGCCTGTAGTTGGCTAAGAATTGCATTCACATCGTTTGGCGAATGCTCGGCGTCAATCAACAACCAGTCAAACCCGACCTGCGCGCACAGCTCGGCGGTATAAGGTGCCGTCAGGCCCAGCCATAATCCGATGACCTGTTCTTTGGCGCCAAGGGCGGCTTTAAATTCGTTTAACGGTGCAGGCATAGTTTCCTCATTCAAATGTGCATTTAACAGTGCCAAAATCGCCGTAGTCGGCCTCAATTACGGTGCCGCTGGTGGTTTCAAGTGGCCGAATAAACGATCCTGACAGGATCACGTCCCCTGCCTTAATATCCTGCCCGTATTGCGACATGCGCCGTGTCAGCCAGACAATTCCGGCGACTGGATCATTCAGAACGCCCGCGCCAAGGCCGGTCTCCTCGACCTCGCCGTCACGGCTGACAATTGCGCCGACCCAACGCAGATCAAAGGCGGACACATCGTGGGTTTTGTCGCCCAGAACTATCCCGGCATTGGCGGCGTTGTCGCTGATCGTGTCAATTACCGTGCGGTTGTTGCCGGTATCCGCACTGACCCGTTGCACGCGTGTATCGAGGATTTCCAGGGATGGCGCGACATAATCTGTCGCGGCAATCACGTCTTCTCGCGTGATAGTGTCGCCGGTCAGCGGGCTTTTCATCACGAAAGCAATTTCGGCCTCGACCCGGGGCTGAATAAAGCGCCCGGCCGGAACGACACAGTCATTTTTAAACAACATGTCGTCAAACAAGACACCGCTGTCGGGTATATCAATGTTCAGGGCCTGCTGCATCGCACGCGAAGTCAACCCGATTTTCCACCCCATAACCGTGCGCCCAAGCGCCAGCTTATGCTTAAGGATTGCTTTCTGGATCGCATAGGCATCATCCATTCCCATATCAGGGTGCAGCTCACTTAGCAGGCCAATTTGTTGGCATGTTGCTTCGGCTTCTATCAGCCGACTTGCCAATTGGTTAATCTGCGCTTCATTCAATACCATTGTGATCCCTGCCCTGTCTTCCGCGTGCCGCTTTTGTTGCGATGTAGGTTCGGTGCAGCGGACACCAAAATAGAGCCAGTTACAAGTAGCCACGGCATGTATTCAGACATGTATAACCCGCGTGCTCATCACACGCGCCCATCAACGGGTGAAATAGAAAATATACCTTGGCTGCCCCAAAGTGGCGCGCTCTGGACAACAAGTAATCCCGCAATTTGCGATATATGGCGAAAAATATACCCCCCCTTGGCGACCCATTTTGATCTGAATCAGTTTCAGGGCGGCAAGTTTTCGAGATTCTTTTATTAGTTTAACTAGATCGTGTAACTATCTATTATTACAGTCTACAAACAAATTTGGTCAGAAATTATTGTTAGCGGAAACGTGGGTTTTTTTAGCGCCAGTCACACCAATATTTATTTACGCATCCCGCCGTGCGGTCTATAGATTCTTCAACTGGTCGACCAATTCGCGAATCACCTATTGGTCACCGATGCGCGAAACACAGGGATGACATACATGAGCACCACAAAGGCCACCCCCGGGGGCAAGACCCCGGCTCGGGTTATCAGCGAAGTTCAGCCGCGAATTATCAATACGAAAACTGACACCCGCGATATTCTGGCCCACGCCATGCGTGAAACCAAAAAACGCGGGCTTGATGATTATTTTGTGGTCGACGTTGACGCCCACCACGTTGAAGAAGATTCCTGGTCCGAAATTCTTGATTATCTCGATGACCCGGTCATGCGGTCTTATGCCGACAGCTGCCAGCTTTGGGATCCACCGGGTTCTGGCCTGCTTCCCGGCACACCGGGTATGCGGTTTCAGGATGTTGCTGGTCGCATCCCCCATCAGGCTGCGCGCGGCGAAACTGTAAAAGATACATCAGTGCATCGGGATGTGACGCTGTCACGCCGGGCAATGGATTCTATGGGCATCAACAATATGGTGCTGTTCCCGCAAAATCTGTTGCTTCTTGGTCTACACCAGCAACCAGATGTCGAAGTGGCGCTGTCGTTTGCTTACAATCGCTGGCTGACCGAGAAAATTCTACCGCAGGAACCCCGCCTGAAGGCGCTGATCTATCTGCCCGCCTGCTCACCCGAAGCCTGCATCAAAACGATCGAGGAATTTGGTGGCAAAAAGGGTGTGGTCGGCTTTTCAATTGTCAGCGTTCGCAACTTTTCGATCCACCGCAATGCGTATATGCCGATGCTTTCGATGCTGGAAGAACGCGGGTATCCGCTGTGCTTCCACGCCGCCCACAACTGGGGCGATTCAGCGATGCGTCTGACGGACCGGTTTATATCAATGCATGCGCTGTCGTTCGTTCTGTGCAACATGGTGCAACTGACCAACTGGATCATTCACGGGCTGCCAGAGCGGTTTCCGAACCTTAAGCCAATTTGGATTGAAAGTGGTCTGGCATGGCTGCCGTTCATGATGCAGCGTCTGGACAATGAGTTCCTTATGCGCCCATCCGAAGCCCCGCTGCTAAAGCGCCGTCCAAGCGAATATATCAAAGAGATGTATTTTTCGACGCAACCGATGGAAGTCACAGACATGGCCCTGTTGGAAGCCACGATGACAGCAATCAATGCGGAAACACAGTTGCTCTATTCATCGGATTGGCCGCATTGGGATTTTGACCTGCCAACCACAGTTCTTGATCTGCCATTCCTGAGCGAGCAAGCCAAACGAAACATTCTGGGTGAAAACGCCCGGCGGGTTTTCAATCTGCCAGGATAGATACACCGATAGACGGGTCTAAATTCACGACGATCCGGTTCTGACAAAACGCGCGAAAAATTGACGGAGAAATGCATATGAACGGCGGCCTTGGCTTTGAAACAATTCGCGACGATCAAGAAGAGGGTCGTTTTCGGGTTCATCGTGGTGCATTTACCCGCGACGACGTTCTGGATCTTGAGCGTAAACAGATTTTTGACCGGTGCTGGTTGTATCTTGGGCATGTGTCTGAGGTCAGCAAAAAAGGCGATTTCATCACCCGAAAGGTTGGCGGTCGGCCGCTGATATTCTTACGCGACCGCAACGGCAAACTGCAAGTGCATTTCAATGCCTGTCCGCACCGGGGCGCGCTTGTGTGCCGGGAACCATCTGGGCGGCGGCGCAAAAGCTTTATGTGCCCCTACCATGGTTGGGTCTTTTCGGACGAAGGTAACCTAATCGAAACGCCCGGCCCTGATGCCTACCCAGAGACATTCAACCGGGACGGCTCGTTGAACCTGCAACCGGTTCCAAAATTTGACGAATTCCGCGGCTTTGTCTTTGTCAATTACGATGCTGGTGCAGAATCTCTGGAAAACTATCTGGATGGCGCTTGCGAAATTCTGGATCTGGTTGCCTCGCAAGGCGCTGATGGAATGGAAATCCAGAAAGGCATGCAGGAATACAGCGTGTCTGCTAACTGGAAATTATTGCAGGAAAACAGCGCCGATGCCTATCACGCTGGTATCACCCATTCGACCTATTTCGATTATATCGGCGCGCGCGACAAATTGATCGACAATTTTGATAACACGCTCAGCTTTGGCGGCGTGCGCAATCTGGGCCACGGCCATGCGGTGTCGGAATCTTTGGGTGTGATGCCATGGGGCCGCCCCTATGCGCGCTGGATCCCAAGCTTTGGTGAAGACGCCAAGGCGGAAATGGCAGTCATCGCTGATGAAATTCTAAAGCGTGAAGGCAAGACAAAGGGTGAAATGATCGTTAAGGGCGACCGTAACACACTGATTTTCCCCAACCTTGTTATCAATGACATCATGGCCGTCACCGTGCGCACCTTCTACCCGCTGCGCCCAGATTACATGGAAGTAAACGCTTGGTCGTTGGCCCCAATCAACGAAAGCCCCACGTCGCGCGAGCGGCGCAACCGAAACTTTGTTGAATTCCTTGGGCCGGCAGGCTTTGCGACACCGGACGATGTGGAAATGCTGTTGCAGTGTCAAATGGGCTATTCAAACGCAGATTTTTCCCCGTGGAACGATATTTCACGCGGCATGACACGCGACGTCGTGATGAAATCCGACGAGAAGCAAATGCGAACTTTCTGGCGGCAATGGGACAAGATGCTAAAAGAAACACATGTGGGGGACGCATGATATGACTTTACCCACACGCCACGAAATCGAAGATTTCCTGATCTACGAAGCCGATCTTATCGACACTTGGAAGTTGAACGAATGGGCGCAATTGTTTGATGACAAAGGCGAATACCAGCTACCGCCAACGGATTGCCCGAACGGCGAACCCGAAGTTGAATTGTTCCTGATCTATGACGATAAATTCCGTCTGGAACAGCGCGCTATCCGGCAGTTGAAAAAGGCTGACCATTCAGAATTCCCCCGTTCACGGGTGACACATATCGTTTCCAACGTGCAGGTGCGTGAAGGCGAAGACGACTATTTCATTGTGATCTGCAATGTTGTTGTGCACCGCTCGCGTCTGCAAAAGCACGACATCTTTCCGGCGCGTTGTGAATACCGGATGCTGCGCGATGGTGATACGTTCACAATACGGCGCAAACGGGTGATTTTGGGTCTGGAAACGCTGCGCAACCAAGGCAAGCTCAGCATCATTATCTAAGGGGATTTACGATGTTTCGGTACAAAAAACTTGGCTATGTCGCGCTGAACGTAAGCGATGCAGAGCATTCGGCGGAATTTTACCGCGAGCATGTCGGGCTGACGCGCTCGGGCACGGGTGATAATGGTGAACAGTTCCTGCGGTGCAGCGAAGATCACCACAACATCGTTCTGTACCCATCCGACAAACCCGGTATCAAACGTATCGGTTGGGAGATGGAGAACGAGGACGAAATTGACAATGCTGTCGCCGCCCTTAGCGATGCCGGTCTGACGATGACCGAAGTTCCTGCGGATGAATTCAAAGCCCTGCATCAGGGCCGTTCGGTCCGCTTCACCGAGCCGCATTCAGGCGCCACGTTCGAGCTTTACAGCGCGATTAGCCAATTGCGCGGCGCGCCCTATGTGCCGACTGTCGCCAAAATTCAGCGAATTGGTCACATCGTGGTGAAAACGCCCAACCATGCTGCGGCGGTTGACTATTACAGGAAGACGCTGAATTTTCGCTTGTCCGATATCATAAGCGACAAGGTCGCATTTTTGCGCTGTTTTCCCAACCCGTATCACCACACAATGGGAATTGGGAACGGTCCGCGCGGCATGCACCACATCAATTTCATGGTGTCCGAGATTGACGATATCGGCAAAGCCATCCACCGGCTGAAAAAGGCGCAGGTGAAAATAGTGCATGGCCCCGGCCGCCATCCGCCATCGGGCAGCATTTTCCTGTATTTCCTCGATCCCGACGGGATGACGGTAGAATATAGTTTTGGGATGGAAGAATTTCCCGAAAACGGAGCGCGCAAGGGCGAATATCTGGAAGCACGTCAGGATTCATTTGACTATTGGGGCGCTGTCCCAGACCCCAAAAAATCCGCTTTCGGCGAGGTCGAAATCCTTGGGCCGTTGATTGAAGAATTAGAGGCTGCACAGTGAGCGAACAAATATTGCAAGGACAGGTCGCCATCGTAACCGGCGCGGGCTGGGGTGAAGGCGGCATTGGTCGCACGATTGCTATGGATCTGGCGCGTCTTGGTGCCAAGGTTTTGGTTAGCGATGTCCAGCCAACCGCAGATAAAACTGTTGAGTGGATTACCAAGGAAGTGCCCGGCGCGACGTTGCTGGCCCATACCGGCGATCTGTCAGATGAAACTGTTGTCTCAGCGATGATTGAGCAAGCCGTCAGCGAATGGGGCCAACTGGATATTCTGGTCAACAACGCTGGTGGCGGCATCATTCAGCCGTTTCTGGATCACACGCCCGATACCCTGCGCGAGACGATTAAGCGCAACCTTTGGACCACAGTGTGGAGCACCTATTACGCCCTGCCCCACATGGTCAAAGCAAACTATGGCCGGATTGTTAACATCGGTGCGGATTCCGTTCGCAACGGTCTGTGGGATCATGCGGGCTATAACGCAGCCAAGGGTGGCGTTCATGGCATGACAACCGGACTGGCCCGTGAATTTGGTGCCAATGACATCACCGTAAACACCGTGGCCCCTTGTGCGGTGAACACCGAACGCATGCGGTCGCGTGTGGCCTATGATGAGGCAATGGCCGACAAGTTTACCAGCGTGATCCCCAAGGGTCGCCCAGCTGAACTGGTCGAAATTTCGTCGATGGTTGTGCATCTTTGCAAGCCTGAATCTGCGTTCGTGACTGGTCAGGTCATCAGCGTCAACGGCGGGAGCACGATGCTATAATTGCGCCATCCGGCGTCTGCTCAGATCAACAGGTCTGGCCCGAAAAAATAGAATATCCAGGAGCGATAATGCTTAAAGTTTGCCAAGTTGATGATGTAGAGCCGGGGGATACTTTGCAGTTGATCTGCAAAGACCGTCCACCGATTGCGCTCTATAATGTCGACGGCACATTTTTTGCGACGGACGACATTTGCAGCCATGGCGATGCGTCACTGGCCGATGGCCTGTTGGAAGATTTCGCAATCGAATGCCCGTTTCATGCGGGCACATTTGATGTACGAACCGGCGAGGCCCTGACCCGGCCGTGCGTTCATAAAATTAACACCTACCCCGTCAAAATTGAGGACGGTTTCGTCTATGTTCTCGCCAATGAGACGGCGCCCGCTTAGTGAGCCGGGCCCCAATCATAACCCGTGGTGGCGTCCTGTGACGGGCAATGGTTTGCATACCCTGCCCTCGGTCGATGTCGATCGGGCGATCCTTGGCAAGCTGCTGCAATATATCAGGTCAGAAGGCCTGCAGGAGGGTGCGCGTCTGCCTTCCGAACGTGATTTTGCGACCCGTTTGGATGTGGGGCGCAACAAATTGCGTGAAGTGCTTTCAACGCTCGAAACATTGCGCGTGATCGAAATGCGCCCGCAGTCTGGCATGTATCTGCGCCAACTGGGTGTAGATACCAGTTTTGAAATGTTGGTGCTGCTCAGCGATCTTGGCCTGCCCCTGACCCGCAAAGAAGTTGTGGATTCCATGGAAGTGCGTTTCTTTCTGGAAGTTCAGGCGATCAAACTGGCCGCCACCCGGCACACCCAAGCTGATTTGGATGGGATTGCCGGTATAATTGAGCGTCAGGAAGCCCGCGTTGCGGACAACACATCCAGTTTCCATGAGGATCAAGAGTTTCACCTAAAGATCGTGCAGGCGACCGGAAATGACATATTCGTCCGCATCACCAATTCGTTTTTTCTAATGACCATGGCGCGTCGCAAAAACTACTTCAGCGACAAAGACCGCTCTATGGCATCTATCCGCGAACATAAAAATTTGTTGGCGGCAATCCAAAGCCGCGACCCCGAACAATGTGCCGACCTGATGGGAAAGCACATTACCGGGGCGCAGGCCTTTTATCTCGACAAAATCGGCGGAATCCCGGCAGATTGAGTTGAGCGTCGGCTCGGCGGCACAATAATCCGAGACTAAAAAGAAACCAGGGAGGAGACTAACAATGAAAAAACTACTTATCACAAGCGCCGTCTGCGCCATCGGCATGCTTGCCACGGTGCCG
>JAHRVC010000074.1 GCA_019090885.1 Marinosulfonomonas sp. | reverse complement strand
GGTCCACGCCAAAAGTGGCCCGTTCGTCTATCGGTTAGGACATCTGGTTTTCAACCAGGAAAGAGGGGTTCAACTCCCCTACGGGCTACCATTTCCTCCATGCAATCGATTGTAAGGGTGTATTGCAACCACCAGTTGTTCGCCCCATAGTCCATCTCCTTTGTTGCATAATATGCTATCGAAAGGGCGGAACCAAAGCGTGACAGGACCAGATGGCCATCGGCATCCTCGACCATAAATCAATGATTCAGGCGCATTGAAATTCTGGGAAGCGAAGTCGCGCCAGCGGTTCGCGAAGCGCTGGCGACATCCAAATAGCGGCGCGCCGTTTTACCGCTGGCCGTCAGGTGGCTTTGCGGTTTTTGTTGTAACGTCGCCGACGCAGCGCTGAATAAAGCATCCAGCAGAGCAGCAGGAAACAGATCGCAAGGATTGTTCCCGCGATAGGCCGCCCGAAGCTGGCGTAAATATCGCCGCGTGACAGAACCATTGCCCGGCGAAAGTTTTCTTCCAGCAACGGCCCAAGGATCAGCCCCAGGATCAGGGGCGCAATCGGCATACGCAGCAAATACATTCCGTAGCCAGCAACCCCGAATACCACCAGTATCAGCAGGTCAATGACCGAATTGTTGACGCTGTAAACGCCGATACACAGAAAACCTACGATCGCCGGAAACAGGATTGAATAGGGGATCGTCAGCACCCGGACCCACACGCCAATCAGCGGAATGTTGAGGACTAACAATATAACATTGCCGACGAAAAAGCTGAACACGAGGGTCCAGAACATTTCCGGGTTTGCGGTGATAAACTGCGGTCCCGGCGAAATTCCGTGGATCATGAAAACCCCCAGCATCAGTGCCATCACCGCATCCCCCGGCACGCCGAGCGTCAGTGTCGGAATGAAAGCTGTCAGAATGGCCGAGTTGTTGGCCGCTTCCGGCCCGGATACACCCTCGATTGCGCCGCGCCCGAATTCTTCCGGGTGTTTGGCGACACGTCTTTCCAATGCATAAGACATGAACGACGATATTGTGCTGCCAGTGCCGGGCAGCGTTCCGAAAAACGCCCCCAGCCATGTGCCGCGAAAGATTGCCGTACCCGACCTTTTCCAGTCCTGCTTTGTGGGCATCATTGATCTGAACGTGATGTCCTTGGCCATAACAGTTGATTTGAATTCGCTGCCCGCGTTGCGCATCAGCTCGCCCAGACCAAACAGCCCAAGCGCCACCGCCACCAGCGGCAAGCCCTCAAACAGCGTTGCTACGCCCATTGTGAACCGAGTAACCCCGGTAATGACATCCGTTCCCACCAGTCCCAGAACCACGCCGAAAATTGTCATGAAAAGCGATTTAAACGGTGATCCCGAGGTCATCGAAGAGGCCGCTATCAGCCCCAGCATCATCAGCGCAAAATATTCCTGTGGCCCGAATTTCAACGCAATCGAGGCCAGCGGCAGGGCAAATATTGCCAACATTATGATGCCCACGGTGCTGCCGACAAAAGATGCGATTGTGGTGATGAACAGGGCCACGCCGCCGCGCCCCTGCTGGGTCATCGGATAGCCGTCAAGGCAGGTGACGGCCGTATTTGCGGTGCCGGGAAGGTTCAGCAGGATCGAGGCGGTCGATCCGCCATATGCGCCGCCGTAATAAATTCCCGCCAGCATCACAATGCCCGTCACCGGATCAAGGTAAAACGTCAGTGGCATCAACAGCGCGATTGTCGCAAGGCTGCCGACGCCGGGCAAAACGCCAACCAGCGTGCCCAGAGAAACCCCAACAAACGCATAAAAAATCGTCTTGACCGACAGCGCCGTATAAAGACCCGTCAGCAGCCCCGATTGTGCCAGATCGTTTACCATTTGAACGCTCCTGTCTGCATATCAAGGCCGACGATGAAGATCAGAATTGTAATGACCATCATCACGGTGGAAATGATCAATGCGGTCTTCATCGGGATTTTCGGGTCGGCGAATGTGCTGACGAATACTGCCATGAATATTGCCGGCCCAAGGCCAAAGCGCTGGATAAGTGCGGCGAATACCAGAACCGAAACCGGCAGGATGATCATTGGGCGCCAGCTTACCTTAAGCTCTTCGCCCTCATCCGGCCCACGCGCGTCGATTAACAGGATGCAAATACCCAAAAATATCAGGATAATGCCCAGACCCAGTGGAAAGTATCCCGGTCCCATACGCATCGCCGTGCCCAGAGAATAAGTCGAGCTTTCAACAGCTACGAACAGCCCAACTAAAATCACCAGAATACCGGCAACCAGATCGCGCTTATTATCCATTCCAGATGCCCTCCCAATAGTCTGAATTCATTTTTAGCCGCGAGGCTTATAGCGTCCGCAAACCCTGACATATCCCCAGATTGCGCCGCAGGGTTGCTTACATATAGGATTGTCTTGGGTTATGCCCCGGACTTGGGGGGATCATCCTGAACAATTCTGAAAGAGTTTGGAATGATCCTCTAGGTTTCGTATTAAGAAAGTGGTATCCTATTATGGCGCATGAGGGTGTTGAGATGTCAAGTGTAACTTCGGACAAATTAACCGCCGAGCCGGGGATTCAGTCGGTTGAAATTGGCATGGAAGTTCTAAGCACACTGGCGCGCCAGTCCACGCCGCAATCCTTGTCAGCCATGGCTGTTGCGTGCGGTATGTCGCGAACCAAAGTTTACCGGTATCTGTCCAGCCTTGTGCGAACCGGATTTGTCGAGCGTGAGCTGGGCACCGGCTATTACCGCCTGAGCGGTGGATCGGTTCAGCTAGGCGTTGCAGCCCTTGCCAATGTTGATTTCATCCGCATTGCCTCTGAATTGCTGGCAAGTATCTGCGATGATCTGCAGGAATGCGTAATTCTGACGATTTGGAGCGACCGGGGCCCGGTCATCGTGCGCTGGGAAGAACCGGCGCGCCAGATTGCAATGAACCTGAAACTGGGCTCAACGATGCCTTTGCTTAATTCGGCAACGGGCCATGTTTTCGGCGCTTACATGCCGCCAGAGGCAACCGATTTCATCGTGCGCGAAGAACTGAAAAACAAAAGGAACACCAAACTTGGGGCCAAAACCGGTGTGGAAACTTTCGCGCAGGCGCGCACGTTATTCGCCGATGTCGCCAAGAAGGGCTTTGGGCAGGCAGAAGGCTCGATGCTTTACAGTATTCACGCCTTTGCGCGCCCGGTATTTGAATTTGATGGTGGCCTTGCGGGAACAATCTCGAGCCTTGGGCTGGAAGGAGATTTCGATATCTCCCCGGATGGTCCGACCGCAACAAAACTGGCGGGTTGGGCTGAACAAATCTCGGGCCGGCTTGGCTATCGGGCTGACTGATATTTGGTGCCCGCAGGCGCGATCAATCCAACATCCCACGTTCTGACAGCCAGCCGCGCTGAAGCGTTATCGTTTGCGCCATTTGCACGGGCTGGCCCGCGTAATAATGATTGGCACCCTTAATCAGGGCAAAGCTTTTGTCGCCGCTGGTCGCCGCCTGATACATCCGACCTGTATGGGGCTGGGGCACCGCGTCATCGGCACCATTCTCGATCACCAATAGCGGTGCGGCAATCCGGGTGACGCACTCAAGCCCGTTGGACTGGGTGTCCTGAATTGACCATTGCGACAGCCACGAACGCAGCGTTGAAAACCGCCCCGGTGCCATCGGCGCGACGTTCACCGTTTCCGGGTCACCCAGATAGGACCAGAGTGGTTTACGCTCATTGGGTTCAATCGCTGGATCAAGAAAGCGCAGGTCAGCAAATGTGCGGTGAGTCACGAACCCGCGCTCTTGTTCGGCTGTGCCTTGGTATTTCAAAGTGTCCAGTGTCTCCCAAACCCGCGTGCGAATACGATCAATCCGGCCCCGTTGTGCGGCGCGATATTCGGCAATGAAAGCGGGTGAGTAGGGCGGCTTGTTGGGATTTTTTGGATCAAAAATATCCAATTCCCGGATACGGTCGCCGGGATTTGCCTCATCGCTGATCGAGGGATCAATCGTGTCCAGCAGCAAGGTCGCCCGCGACAGATGCGCGGCCTGCAATATGACCGCTTTGGCGGGGATCAGTTTGGCGCTTTTGATGTCCATCGGGTCGCCAGCAGGTGTCTGGGTGATGGATGGGTTTTCGGCCTCGGACTGATAAAACAGCGCCAATGCGCCGCCACCGCTCCACCCGTCAATCACGATATTTTCGTAGCCCAGAACCTCTTTGGCGTGGCGGACAAAAGCCCCCAGATCGAGCAGCACTTTTTCCATTATCAGGGCGGCGTCGTTTTTGGCGTAACGGCTGGCCGCGCACAGCACATGCACGCCGGTTGCAGCCAGCGCCTTTGGGTAAGGCAGCAGTTGCAGGGTTGAGGCCGGGTGCATGAATATCATCAGGTTCGAGGACGAAACACCCTTTGGGCGCACCAGAATACCCTCAAGGTTCACCGCACCTGCATCGCCCGAATAGCCATAGGTTTCCGAAACGGCTGCATCCTCGTGGTGCTGGATGTGAAACCACTGAAAATCAACCTCAAAGGCGGGGGCGTCATCCATTATTCATTTGTCCGATCCCTGAAAGCGGTGGTTCAAGCCCGCCGCTTATCCCATGAAAGAGCCGCCATTCACATCAAGAACCGCGCCGTTCACAAACCGCGCATCCTCTGACACCAGAAAAGAGATCGGCCCGGCAATATCCTTGGGCTCGCCAAAGAAGCCAACCGGGATTTCTTTGATAAAGGCATCGTTGGATGCGCTCGAAATGACATTGGCCATCGGTGTGATAATGCGCCCCGGCGCGATGCAATTGGCGGTTACGCCAAACGGCCCAAGGTCCAGCGCCAGTGCGCGGGTGAACCCGATTACCCCGCTTTTAGAGGCGGTGTAATGCGCCCCGGCCCATTGCGGCCTTGTCCGCCCGCCTTGGGATGAAATGTTAACAATACGCCCCCAGCCGGATTTTTTCATGTCGCGGATTGCTTCTTGCGCCAACAGGAAATGACTACTCAGATTGACCGCCAGAACCCGGTTCCAGCCGTCGTAGGTCAGATCCTCGATCGCTTCTTTTTTGCCGTTCTTCTTGGGCGAAATACCGGCGTTGTTTACCAGCACGTCAATTGGCCCGAAAAATTCGCGGGTCTTGGCGGCCAGATCCTGAACGTCACTTTGCACGCCGATGTCACAGGCCACTCCCTCAACCGACAGCCCCTCGGCTTTCAGCGCTTTCACGCTACCGGCCAGCAGGTCGGCCTGAATATCAGCAAGTACAACGTTGAACCCGTCCCGGCCCAGACGTTCGGCGATGCCATAGCCCATTCCACCGGCCGCGCCGGTTACAATTGCTGTTTTTCTGTTGCTCTCAACGGTCATGAATACTGCCCCTCATCTTAAAAAAGCACCGGCCAATTGCTGGCCGATGCCTCTGGTTTCACGGATGGATACGCCCATCCCTCGCATGCAAAAAGTGATTGCGATGCTCTGCGTATCCGCCGTGATCAGTCAACCTTGATATTGGCAGCTTTTACAACGTCGCTGACTTTGCCCAGATAGCCGTCCATTTTTGCACGGGTATCTGCAGGCGATTTAGGCGTTACCTGCATGCCAAAGTTTTCGATTTTTGCGACGATCGCAGGATCGGTCAGAATCTCGCCAAGTGTTGCGTTGAACGAATTGACGATATCTTCCGACGTTCCGCCCGGTGCGAAAAACGCGAAAAAGCCGCCCATCTCAAAGCCCGGAACAGTCTCGCCGATGGTTGGAATATCCGGCGCACCGGTTAGACGTGAAGACCCAGCCACACCAAATGCGCGCAGGTTACCGGCGCGGACCTGTTCCAATGCACCAGTTGGGCTTGAGAACGCAAAGTCCACATGTCCCGCCAAAGCGTCGGTCAGAGCAGGCGCTTCACCTTTATAGGCGACTTGTTGCAGGTTCATACCAGTGACCATCGCCAGCAGCTCGCCGGTCAGATGCGGTGTGCCGGCAATGCCGGAATGGCCGAAATACATCGGATCAGCTGCACCTTTCAGCGCGTCGATGACTTCCTGAAGGTTCTGAAACTTCGACTCTGAGGATGCCACAAGAATTGTAGAAGCCTCGGTCACCAGTCCAATTGGCACCAGATCGGTTTTGAGGTCATAGTCAAATTTCCGACCCAAAGCTTCGTTGGTCACCAATGTGTTCGTTCCCAGCAAAACCGTATAGCCATCAGGCTCGGACCCGGCGACATAAGTTGCCGCGATTGAGGTAGAGCCACCGGGACGGTTTTCCACGACGACCGATTGGTCCCATTTCTTGCCCAACTGCTCGGCCAGTAGCCGTGCTAGAATGTCAGTTCCGCCGCCTGCCGCATATGGCACAACAATTTTGACGACACGTTCTGGATATGATTGGGCGCTGGCAACTGTCGCCATCCCAATCAGAGCGGCAGCCACCGCTAATATTTTCCGCATTTAATTTCTCCCTGTTGATTTGGTCCGTGAGTTTCCTGCCATCTGGATCGAGGTTTCCCATCAAGACATCTGTATCCTATTGGGCAACATTTTCTGAGTCAACAACGGGGCGCACTAGTCCGCTACGTGAACAACCTAGGTCGACTATTTGGGAAAACTCCAGTTCCCGACCGGCGTTCCGCCCGCCGGAGAAATGATTTTTTGCGTGAATTTCCGTTTGGTCTTTGTGGCTTTTTATTTTTGTCAGATCGGATTTGCCAAAACGGCGTTGACGACAAAATGGTGTCTCCGTATAAGGAACTAGTTTCTTTATATGAAATTACAGATCAATTTCGACAGTGGCAGGAGGAGCCTGATATGAAGTTTTCGATGTTCCACATAGCAATGGGGGCGGGCAGAGAGTCTGATCTACAAGTCTATGATGACTTCAAAGAGGATATTCTGCTGGCCGATGAATTGGGCTATGATACTTTCTGGCTGGCCGAGCATCACTTTAACTCGGATTTTTCTATGTCACCCTCGCCAAACGTCCTGTTGGGCGCCGTGGCCGCGATGACCAAGAATATCAAAATTGGCACTTCGATCAGCGTGTTACCGTTCCACAATCCGGTGCGTTTGGCAGAAGAGGGCGCGATGCTGAACCTGCTGTCGGGTGGTCGGTATCGCTGGGGGATCGGGCGCGGTATCACCGGGCATGAATTTCGCAGCTTTGGCGTCGATGCCTCTGAAAGTCTGGAACGGTTCCGCGAAGCCCATGATCTGATTATGCATGCCTGGAAAACCGGCAAGCTGGACTGGGCTGGGAAATATTACAATGTGCCTGAGGATACGAACCTTGCCCCGGCGATGATGCAGGATCACTTCCCCGATGTCTGGATCACGGCGCAAAGCCCAAGCTCGGTCGAATGGACTGCCCAGCACAGCTATACGGCGATGCAGGTTGCCGAAACCATCGAGGCGGGCAAAGACCAGTTGGCGCTTTATAAGAAGGCCGCCAAAGACGCCGGTGTTCCCAACAGTTCAAACGGTTGTATCGCACCGCTGCGCTATATTTATGTCGCGGAAACCGAAAAGGAAGCGCGCGAAAAGATTGCACCTCAGATCACCGAATGGTGGGACAGTTTCACCCATATTGCGGCACCTCAGGAATCCAATGCGCCCAAGCAGCACCAGCATTCGCTTGTTGACCCAAAGTCCAAGGTGACCGGCTATGAGTTTTGGAACGATCCCAAGACCAGCTATAAGCACAAGAATGCCGGCCTTGATTTTGACGGTCTGAACGACGCCGGTATTATCGCCGTTGGCACCGCAGAGCAGGTCATAAAACTGCTGGAACATCAGGCTTCGGAACTGGAGCTGGAACATATGCTTTGTGATTTCTGGCGCGCTGGCGAAACCAAAGCTGACCGGCGTAAATCAATGCGCCTGTTTGGCGAAAAGGTCATTCCCTACTTCAAGTGACAGGTCCAGCACGGCCCGTGAACCTGTTCGCGGGCCGGCTGTATTTGCGGCAACTGGCAGGACATCCCTTTGAAGGAGCATCCAATGGCGGAAAACGGAACAACAGGTGATCAGCCTCTTGCAGGCAAGGTCGCGATTGTCACCGGTGCGGGGAACGGCATCGGGCGCGAAGTGGCCCTGCATCTTGCCAGTAGCGGGGCCAGTGTTGTTGCCAATGACTTTGGCGTCGCGATCGACGGTGAAGGCAGCGACCCGGCCCCCGCCAACGCGGTTGTGGCTGAGATTATCGCGCGTGGTGGCCAGGCAATTGCCAACACTGGTTCCGTTGCCGAACCCGAAACCGCCGACGCGATGGTGGCGCAGGCGATCGACAATTTTGGGCGTATCGACATCGTTGTGAACAACGCAGGGATTTTTCGCCTGTCTCCCTTTGATGAGATGCCATTCAAAATCTGGGATCATGTGGTCAAAGTCCACCTTTACGGAAGTTTTCTGGTCGCCCGCGCCGCCGCGCCGCATTTTCGCGCCCAGAAAAGCGGGGCATTTGTTCATATGAGCTCAACCGCCGGGCTGATCGGCAGCCTTGGTCACGCCAATTACGCAGCCGCCAAAATGGGGATCATCGGTCTGTCCAAGGCCATAGCGCTTGATATGCGACCCTATGGGGTCCGGTCCAATTGCATCGCGCCCTCGGCCCGTAACCGGCTGACCGATATTGTCGATGAGCAGCGCCGCTCAAGCTTTTCCGAGATGGCCAAAAAACCGCCCTTGCGAACCCGTCAGGGCGTGCCCGAACAGATTGCGCCAATGGTTACCTATCTGGCCAGCGATCAGGCGTCCGAGATCAGCGGCCAGATTTTCGGCGTTCGCGGCAATGAGATATATCTCTATAGCCAGCCGCGCCCGATCCGGACGCTGCATCGCTCGGATGGCTGGACCGTGGACTCGCTCAGCCAGATAGATCAGGCATGGCGCTCTAGCTTCACGCCACTTGAGACACTTCAGGAAGTGTTCAACTGGGATACGGTGAATTAGGGTTCACGGCATTCGGGCGAATATCGCATATTTTCCCTGTTAAATTCCCTGTTAGCAGGGAATTTGGACCCCAGACTGGTTAGCCCAGGACTGACTGCACGACCACTTACCCCCAGAAATAAATTTTAACAGCATTTTGCCGCCGCATTGTCGTTTGGCTGCTGCGCTACTTTTAGCCGAATGTTCAGGACCGGAACGGCATTTTCCGCCTCGCTATACAATAAGCGCGCGCACTTTGGCATTTACGCGATCAATCTCGGCTTCATACCAAGCGATCGTTTCTTTCGGGTTCTCGCGAAACGCCGCGGCAAAAGACTGTGGTGCTTCGGTGCATTTATCATATTCGGTTGCCCAAACCATCATCGCCAAAAAAGCGGGCAGAAGCGCGCGGGCTTTGGCTGTCGGCATGTAGCATATTTTGCTTTTTTTGTGCTGGTCTACATGGCGCGTTAACATGCCGCTTTGCTCTAGCCTGAGCAAACGGCCGGCAAGGACATTTGTAGCGATACCTTCATCAGACGTAAGAAATTCACCGTAATACCGTTTGCCGTGCAGCAGCACATCCCGCAGCAAAACGAAACTCCATTTATCACCAAATATCCCCGCCGCATACCGCACAGGGCAACCGATCCAGGGTGCTTTTTCCGTCTTTGTCATAGGTGGAATATAGAGGTTTTATTTTTGCTTGCAATTAACAAGCGCTGTGATTACACACTTTACTTGCCAAAAGCAAGTTAAATAGGGAATGACCACATGACCGCAACATTTGTTTGGTTCGACAACATCGGATCGGATCGTGAAAAAACCACTGATTTTCTGTCAAAAACGTTTGGCTGGGGCACAAACGACATTGGTCCAATGACGTTCCTGACCAATGGCCAAGGGGCCCCATTCGCCGCAACCTGTGACGCTATGAAGGGAATTAGTGGCTGGGTTCCCTATATCGAAGTCGATGAACTTTCAGAAGCGGTCGCAAATGCAACGGCCAATGACGCCGTTATCATTGCCGAGAACTTGCAAGGCCCTGCGGGTGTCGCGACATTCCTGTCTGATCCGGGCGGGGCACCAATCGCACTTTGGAAACGCGCAGAGGGGATGTAAGTGATGGCCAAAACCTTTCTGACCGTTCTGGCGTTTATAGTTGTTTCATTCGGCGTGCAGGGGCTGTCGCATTTTGTTATCAATGCTGACCATTTCGCCGCGATAGGCTTTATTAGGGCCGAGCCGGTCCTGCCCATGGGAATTGCCGCAATGATCGTTCAGGCGCTGATTTTCAGTTTTGTTATGCCTCGGCTATGGCCATCAGGCGCGACCATCCGGCAGGGCGTGATCGTATCCGCCTGCTTTGGTTTGTTTCTGGCATCATACATCGTTTTGGCCGAACCGGCCAAATATGCAGCCCCCTCGATACCAGCGTGGATGACGATTGAGAGCTTGGCCAGTTTTGTCCAATTTGGTGTATTCGGTGTGTTGCTGGGGTTAATCTACCGCAAAACCGTCACCCCATAAATCATTGCCATCAGATGATGGCCAAAAGAATGGCCCCAACAGCACTTGATATTCCGGGCCGGTTGTTGGGTCACGTCGGATTGCCTGCCCCGCCGGTGACCGCGGGCACGGCCATCGTGGCGCAGGCCCGCCCGCGGCGTTTACTTTCATAAAGCGCGCCATCGGCGTCAGACTGCATCCGGTCCGCATCAAGTTTGCCGTATTTCTTAGACGTTGTTATCCCGATGCTGCCGGAAATTCGGCAAATCTGATCCTGAAAACAAACCGGTTCTTCCAGCCGTGTCACGATCCGCCCAGCAATTTTCAGCAGCTTTTTTTCATTGGTCAGACGGTCAAAGATCAATACAAATTCATCGCCGCCGACGCGCGCCACTGTGTCGTTTTCACGAACTTCCTGGCGCAATATATTGCTCGCCTCCTGTAGCACGAAATCGCCGGCCGCATGACCAAAGGTGTCATTAACGGACTTAAAGTAATCCAGATCCAGATGCATAAGGCCAAAACTGGCCCGGTTTTTTACCAAATCTGATAATAGGTCGTCCATTGCGCGCCGGTTGTTAAGGCCGGTCAAGGCATCCGTGCTGGCCTGCGCCTCGGCAGCTTGCCGCGCCGTTTGCAGGCGCGCATTCAGCCCGTGCATTTCGTTCATAACTGCTGTCTTTGCCTCAAACAGGTAGAGCAGTTCGATGGCAAGGTCCGTCGCGGCAAAATCGCTGTTGCTCAGCCCGTATTGGCGCACAGCATCGACCAGAGAAATGCCAAATGACAAGTTAATCAACAGCCCGCCACCATCCCGCAATTCTGCCATCATCCCTTTAAGCGGGGTCTGCGGCGCATCTCGGAATTGCAGATGAATTTTTAACCCGGCGACGGAACATAGGTCCGGAAAATCCTTTAGTTCTCGCCGGGGGCGTCGCATTTCAAAGACCTCAAGGAAACGTTTTCCGACCAATTGCGTCGACGGACGCAATCGCGCAAGCGTTGATCCAACGCTAACGATGTGGCCGGTTTGGCCGACCACCATATGCATCGGCATCAACAAATCAGCTGAGGTTCGGCCCAGCACTATCGACGCATTGCTGCCACTCATGTGGCCCGCCCCCCGGAAGATAGCTGAAAACTGCGACCTGCGGAAAACTGCATTTCCAGCAATTGGATTTTGACTGTTTCAACACCAGAGTTGCCACCTAGATGTTCCAGCAAGGCCAGCGTGCCATAATCATCCGCCATTGCCCGCAATATCCCAACCATAACATGCCCCGAGCCGGGAACCGGAAACCGGCAATAGAGCGTGAATACCCCGCCAAGATGATCGCGGGTTTCCAGTTGCGGTAGGATCAGGTCAGGCGCTGCCAGCCGCGCCGCACCGGGCATGT
>JAHRVC010000073.1 GCA_019090885.1 Marinosulfonomonas sp. | reverse complement strand
GTCGTGGTCTTCCAGTATCTGCACGAAACTCGCGTTTTCAGACAGAAACCCATAACCCGGATGGATCGCCTGCGCGCCGGTGATTTCGCACGCCGAAATAATCGCCGGGATCGACAGATAGCTTTCGGTGCCCGCTGGCGGGCCGATGCAAATTGCTTCGTCGGCCATGCGAACATGCATGGCGTCGCTGTCCGCGGTTGAATGAACGGCCACGCTTTTGATGCCCATTTCACGGCAGGCGCGCACAACGCGCAGCGCAATTTCACCCCGGTTTGCGATAAGAATTTTGTCGAACATGGTGCGTCGCCCCTATTCGATAATCATTAGCGGTGCGCCAAACTCGACCGGATCGCCATCGGCCACAAGGATGCGCTTGACCGTGCCCGAACATGGTGCCGGAATTTGGTTCATGGTTTTCATGGCTTCGATTATCAGCAGGGTATCGCCCTCGGTGACGCTGTCACCGACTTTGGCAAAGGCCGCGGCTTCCGGTTCTGGGGCCAAGTAAACGGTGCCCACCATTGGCGAGGGCACAGCGCCCGGATGCGCAGCCGGATCGGCAACATCGTCGGCCGGGGCCGCCGCAGGTGCTGCAACCGCCGCAGCAGCAGGTGCCGCTATGGGGGCCTGAACGGCTGCCGTCTGGACAACCTGTTTGGCGCGACTGACCCGAACATTCAGACGATCAGAATCGCCGTATTCGCGTTTGACCTCTAGTTCGGTCAGATCATTTTCGTTCAATAGGGTTGCCAGCGCCTTGATGAACTCTACGTCTTGGGAATTGTTTTGTTTTGCCATGCAGTCCTCGACCTTGTTGTACGCTTGTCTGTGCAAGCCTGCCCAATTTTGTTGCTTATACGCGAGCATCGCTTGGGTGGAAAGCGCGAGTTGCAGCATTCTTAAGCAATCTGGCTTTCTGACTCTGCAAAAATTTACCATTTGATAAAAAAATAAGATGTGCCATTCTGTTCACAGCGAATTGGCGCGTCTTGGGAGGTCTCGATGTCAAACAGCCAGCATACGCCCGGTGTCGTGCCGGGCCGCCTGCCAGCAGATACACTTGCGGATAATTTTACCGACCTTCATCCGCCGCTTGATGGACACGAGGCCGCCGTGGCCGCGGATCGTTGTTATTTCTGCCACGACGCGCCCTGCATGACGGCCTGTCCGACCAGCATCGACATCCCGCTGTTCATCCGACAAATCCAGACGGGCACGCCGCAAGCGGCGGGGCGCACGATTTTTGATCAGAATATTCTTGGCGGCATGTGCGCCCGTGTCTGCCCAACCGAAACCCTGTGCGAACAGGTCTGCGTGCGTGAAACAGCCGAGGGCAAGCCGGTTGAAATCGGCCGTTTGCAGCGGTTTGCAACTGATCAGGTGATGGCGGTGCAGGGCCACCCTTATGAGCGGGCGGTGCGTAGCGGTAAAAGTATCGGTGTGGTTGGTGCTGGTCCTGCCGGTCTGGCCTGCGCACATCGTCTGGCGATGAAAGGCCACGATGTAGTAATCTATGACGCGCGCGCCAAGGCGGGCGGGCTGAATGAATATGGCATTGCGGCCTATAAATCGGTCGATGGTTTCGCGGCAAGTGAGGTTGACTGGCTGCTCGGGATCGGCGGGATTGAGATCAAGTTTGGTCAGGTGTTGGGCGGTGAACTGTCGCTCACGGCGCTGTCCAAGACCCATGACGCGGTGTTTTTGGGCATTGGTCTGGGTGGTGTGAATGGGCTGGAGATTTCCGGAAGCGATAAGGGAAACCTGCGTGATGCCGTTGATTTCATCGAAGATTTGCGCCAGTCCGGCGATCTGACGGGCCTGCCAGTTGGCCGCAATATCGTGGTGATCGGTGGTGGCATGACGGCTGTTGATGCGGCGGTTCAATCCAAATTGCTGGGCGCTGAAAACGTCACGATTGCTTATCGACGTGGCCGCGAGCGGATGAGCGCGTCGGAGTTTGAGCAGGATCTGGCGACCTCCAAAGGTGTGCGGATCATCTATAATGTTATGCCCGTGGCCCTGCATGGCAAAGGGTCTGCGCAAGAGGTGGAATTTGAATATACTGCCGAGAAAGACGGTAAACTGACCGGAACCGGTGAGGGGTTTGCCATCGCTGCTGATCAGGTTCTTTCGGCAATCGGGCAGATTATAAAGGCCCCGGACGGCGTGAAAATCGAGCGTGGCAAGATACGTGTTTCCGGGGCTGGACGCACCTCAATACCCGGTGTCTGGGCGGGGGGCGATTGTGCCAGCGGCGGTGATGATCTAACGGTGACAGCCGTGGCTGAAGGGCGCGATGCGGCTGAGGATATACATGCAATGCTGGCGGGTCAGTCATGAAGTGTTCTTTCATCTTAGCTACGCACCGCACCCCATTGAAATCATTTCAGGAACAGGAGGCATAGATGGCCGACCTTTCATCTGACTTTGTAGGAATAAAATCGCCAAATCCGTTCTGGCTGGCCTCGGCTCCGCCCACGGATAAAGAATACAACGTGCGCCGCGCATTTGAGGCCGGCTGGGGCGGCGTCGTCTGGAAAACTCTGGGCGAAGCCGGGCCACCGGTGGTGAACGTCAACGGCCCGCGATACGGTGCGATCTGGGGCGCTGATCGCCGTTTGCTGGGGTTGAATAACATCGAGCTGATCACCGACCGCCCGCTAGAGGCGAACCTGCGAGAGATCAAATCAGTCAAGCGCGACTACCCAGACCGCGCCGTTGTCGTCAGTTTGATGGTGCCGTGTGAAGAAGACCCTTGGAAAAAGATTTTGCCCCTTGTCGAAGAAACCGGGGCCGATGGGGTCGAGCTGAACTTCGGCTGCCCGCACGGAATGGCCGAACGCGGCATGGGATCAGCCGTCGGGCAGGTGCCTGAATATATCGAAATGGTCACCCGCTGGTGCAAGCAATACACCCGGATGCCAGTGATCGTGAAACTGACGCCCAATATCACCGATATCAGAATGCCAGCCAAGGCAGCACTTGATGGTGGGGCGGATGCGGTCAGCCTGATCAACACGATCAATTCTATCACCGGCGTCGATCTGGATATCATGGCCCCCGAACCCACAATTGACGGCAAAGGCACCCACGGGGGCTATTGCGGCCCGGCTGTTAAACCGATTGCGCTGAATATGGTGGCCGAGATCGCCCGCAGCGCCGAAACCCGTGGCCTACCGATCTCGGGGATTGGCGGGATCACGACGTGGCGCGATGCGGCGGAATATCTGGCGCTTGGTGCGGGCAATGTGCAGGTCTGCACCGCCGCAATGACCTATGGCTTTAAAATCATTGAAGAAATGATCAGTGGTCTGTCCCAGTGGATGGACGAAAAAGGCCATTCATCAGTTGCAGATGTTGTGGGAATGGCGGTGCCAAATGTCACGGATTGGCAATATCTGAACCTGAATGCGATCAGCAAAGCTAAGATAAATCAGGACGCCTGCATCAAATGCGGGCGCTGTTTTGCCGCCTGTGAAGACACCAGCCATCAGGCGATTTCGATATCAGCCGACCGGGTGTTTGAGGTGCAGGACGACGAATGCGTTGCGTGCAATCTGTGCGTCGATGTTTGCCCGGTTGAGGGCTGCATCACCATGGAACGTCTGCCTGTCGGCGCGATGGATGCGCGGACCGGGCAGCCCGTTCAGGGCGATTACGCCAACTGGACGACCCATCCAAATAATCCGGCTGCGGTTAAAGTGGCAGAGTAGGATCGCGCGCGGCGTCCCTATCCAAGGGTGGCTCCGGGCTGATTGCCAGTGCGGTGCGTGCCTTTTCCCGTGCCGCTTCGACCCGTTTGATGACGATTTCAAGGTTTGTTTCAAGCTCTAGCAAGCTCGCCTCAAACGCCGGGGGCGGACCGGTGGGTGTATTTTCATCAAGACGGGCCAAGGGGGTGGCTGCGTCATTCCCTGATTTGGAAACCTCTTCGCCTGAAAGCCGGCCACGCTGCCCGAAGGGGGCGCCTGCACCGGGGGCGGCTGCCGGTTTGGTGGCCTGTTCCTGTGGCGAACGAAGCGTGTCTTGCGGCGGAACTGCTGATCGAACCGAGCTGAAACCGGTCATTTTCATGCTCCTTATACGAAGCCCCCACACGGGAAAATACCGTTGAATTCGTTTGCAAAACGTTAATTCCAAGCCAGCTTCTGACCAGCAGGTTAACGTCGCAGGGTTATCTGACTGTCAGGGCGCTTCGATAAAAGGTTTCCAAAAACCTTGCCGCATCGGAGAAATGCGCATCGTTTCTTGGGCGCAAAATTCCGCGTATCTGTGCGTCGAAGTCTGCGTATTGCTGTGTCGTTGCCCAGATCGAAAAGATCAAATGATGCGGATCAACATCGGCCAGTTTACCCTGTTTTATCCACCCTTGGATCACGTCACATTTCTCGTTTACCAAATCCCGCAAATCGCCCTCTATCTGGTCGATAATCCGGGGCGCGCCCTGCACGATCTCATTGGCAAACAACCGGCTTTCGCGGGGTAATTCCTGTGCCATTGTCAGTTTGCGCAAAACATATCCGATGATTTCATCAACCGGGTCGCCGTCGGTATCAAGCTGGCGCAATGGGGCAAGCCAAGTATCCATCAGTCCGGCCAGCAATTCCAGATGAATTGCCTCTTTTGTGGGGAAATAGTAAAGCAGGTTGGGTTTGGATAGCCCGGCTGCATCCGCAATCTGATCCACTGTCGAGCCGCGAAACCCATGTTTGGAAAAGATCTCTAACGCGGCCTCAAGGATGGCTCGTGTGTTTTTTTTCTGAATTCGTGTTTTGGGGCTGACGCCGGTCATTGCAAAGCCTGCCTACTGCCGACATTCGTGTCAGAAATTGCGCGACTTTTTATCATTTTGGATTCTCTTGAAGAAATTTTAATTCCCGCGCGGTCATAGCGGCGAAGTCCTTGACTGCCCCTATACCTCTGCTAGCGTGTTCCTGACCATTTGGTCAAACTCTTTCAGCATTTAACGCGGGGGTAGCCATGGCGCTGGATCGCACTTCAATCCCAAATGACCTGTCAGCCTTTTGGATGCCGTTCACCGCGAACCGGCAGTTCAAGAAAAATCCGCGTATGTTGGTGGCCGCACAGGACATGCATTACACCACATCGGACGGACGCCAAGTGCTGGATGGCACCGCCGGGCTGTGGTGCTGCAATGCCGGGCACGGGCGGCCGAAAATTGTCGAGGCGATTGCCGGCCAAGCCGGGCAGCTTGATTATGCGCCGGCTTTTCAGATGGGCCATCCGCTGGCGTTTGAACTGGCAAACCGGCTGCGCGACATGGCGCCAGAGCCGTTTGATCATGTGTTTTTCACCAACTCCGGCTCCGAGGCCGTTGATACGGCGCTCAAAATCGCATTGGCTTATCATAAGGCGCGCGGCGAGGGTGGCCGCACCCGGTTGATCGGACGCGAGCGGGGCTATCACGGCGTTGGCTTTGGCGGGATTTCGGTTGGCGGCATCGTCAACAACCGCAAATATTTCGGCACGATGCTGACGGGGGTCGATCATCTGCCCCACACGCATTTGCCCGAAAACGCCTTTACCCGTGGCCAGCCGGAACACGGTGCCCATCTGGCGGATGATCTGGAACGCATTGTCGCGCTGCATGGCGCTGAAACGATCGCGGCGGTGATTGTCGAGCCGATGGCGGGTTCAACCGGTGTGTTGCTGCCGCCAAAAGGCTATCTTGAAAAGCTGCGCTCGATTTGCACAAAGCATGGAATTCTGCTGATATTTGATGAGGTTATCACCGGTTTCGGCCGTCTTGGTTCGCCCTTTGGCGCGGATCATTTTGGCGTCATGCCTGACATGATGACAACCGCCAAGGGGTTGACCAGTGGCGTCATTCCCATGGGCGCGGTGCTGGCAACGGGCGAAATTCACGACGCGTTCATGAGCGGCCCTGACAACCTGATCGAGCTGTTTCACGGTTATACATATTCCGGCAATCCGATCGCCTCGGCAGCCGGGATTGCCACGCTGGAAATTTACCGCGAAGAGGGCCTGTTTCAGCGCGCCGCCGACATCGCACCTTACTGGGAAGAGGCGCTGCATTCGCTGCGCGGGCTGCCCCATGTGATCGACATCCGCAACATGGGTCTGATCGGCGCGATTGAGCTGGAACCGATTGAAGGCGAGCCAACGAAGCGGGCGTTTGATGCGTTTTTAAAGGCCTATGACAAAGGCCTGCTGATCCGCACGACCGGCGATATTATCGCCCTGTCACCACCGCTGATTATCGAAAAAGATCATATCGACACGCTGATTGGCGAGCTGGCTGAAATATTGAAAAGGTTGGAGTGAGATGCAACAGGAACTCAATCTCCAGTATCAAGAAGAAATTACCAAATTGGTTGATATACTCGTGGATTCATCGTTGCATTTCTTGAAGTCGACGGGCAATTTTTTACCCCACGGCGCTGCCATGACACCTGCCGAAAAAATTGTGGTTATCATGAGCGGGCCAGATACAAATTCTGACATTACCAATAGTGAGGAAGTCTTGCCAAAGCTTTATGAAGGGCTGCGGGATATGGTACGCAAGGGCGAGGCTTGGGCGGTGGCGACCGCCGAGAATGTTCGGGTTGGGCCAGAGGGTGGCAAACTCGTTGACGCCATGAAAGTTGTTTATGAAAATCATGCGGGTCTGAACGTTGCTGTTTATACGCCATTCCGAAAACGTTTTTTTGGCGGTTATAAAACACTGCCGAAATTCTCAAACCCGTCCGAACCTGAAATAATTTTGGATTGGCAAATTTGCTGACAATTAGCGACAGAAGATAAGTGAAAGGAATTTTCATGACCGCCCCCGGAGCAAACTTAAAGATTAACCCCGAACGCCTGTGGGACAGCCTGATGGAAATGGCCAAGATCGGCCCCGGCGTGGCGGGTGGCAACAACCGCCAGACAGTGACGGATGAAGACGGCGAAGGGCGCGCCTTGTTTCAGTCATGGTGCGAGGCTGAGGGGATGACCATGGGCCTTGATCAGATGGGCACGATGTTCGCGCGCCGTGAAGGCACCGACCCTGACGCGCTGCCGGTTTATGTGGGTTCGCATCTGGATACCCAGCCCACGGGCGGGAAATATGACGGGGTTCTGGGCGTGCTGGCTGGTCTGGAAATCATCCGCACGCTGAACGAATTGTGCATCAAAACGCGTCATCCGATTGTTGTGACCAACTGGACCAACGAAGAGGGCACGCGCTACGCCCCTGCGATGCTGGCGTCTGGTGTTTTCGCGGGCATTCATTCGCAGGATTGGGCGTATGGTATCGAGGATGCGGCGGGTCTCAAATTCGGGGATGAGCTGGCCCGGATCGGCTGGCGCGGCGACGAGGAAGTTGGCGCGCGCAAAATGCATGCGTTCTTTGAATTGCATATCGAACAAGGGCCGATACTGGAATCCGAGGGTAAGGACATTGGCGTTGTGACCCATGGGCAGGGCCTGTCGTGGACGCAAATAACGATCACCGGCAAGGACAGCCATACGGGTTCTACCCCGATGCCGATGCGTAAAAACGCCGGGCTGGGGATGGCGAAAGTCCTTGAACTTGTTGATGAAATTGCATGGTCGCACGCGCCCGATGCGGTTGGCGCGGCGGGGCATATTGATGTGTTCCCCAACTCTCGCAATGTCATTCCGGGGCGTGTGGTGTTCACGGTCGATCTACGTTCGCCCAATCTGGCGGTGATCGAAGATATGGAGGCGCGGCTAAACGCCGGGGCGCAAAAGATTTGCGACGAAATGGGGCTGGGCGTGGAGTTTGAAAAGGTCGGCGGATTTGATCCGGTGACATTTGATGAAGGCTGCGTGAATGCGGTTCGTGGGGCCGCTGAACGGTTAGGCTATTCGCACCGCGACCTGATTTCGGGTGCCGGGCATGATGCCTGCTGGATCAACCGGGTGGCGCCGACCTCAATGGTGATGTGCCCTTGTGTGGATGGGTTAAGCCACAATGAGGCCGAGGAAATTTCACGCGAATGGGCCACGGCGGGGGCCGATGTGCTGATGCATGCGGTGGTTGAGACAGCGGGGATTGAGGTGTGAAGGTTTCGACTGTCATCTTGATATCCGCAATTTTGGTGTCAGGGGCAATTGTGAGCGCGCAACGCTATCAGTTCATTGATGCTGGCCGCGGGTCACCAATGCGGCTCGACCGTATTACCGGTGCGGTTACTCTTTGCGTAGTCGATCGAGATACATATTCCGGTTCCGAAAACCCCTCTAGTTTTAAATGTGATTAACCCGGTTACCCAACTCAAAATGCGAGGTGCTAGAATGACCACAGTCATCAAAAACGGAAACATCGTCACCGCCGATCTGACATACAAAGCGGATGTTCTGATCCAAGGCGGCAAGATCATCGAGATCGGCCCGGACCTGAAGGGCGATGAGGCGCTGGACGCGACCGGCTGCTACGTCATGCCCGGCGGGATTGATCCCCATACGCACTTGGAAATGCCGTTCATGGGCACCTATTCCAGCGATGATTTTGAAAGCGGCACGCGCGCGGCACTGGCGGGTGGCACCACGATGGTCGTCGATTTCGCGCTGCCAAACCCGGATCAGGGGCTGCTCGATGCCTTGCAGATGTGGGACAACAAATCGACCCGCGCCAACTGCGATTATTCCTTTCATATGGCGATCACATGGTGGGGCGAGCAGGTTTTTAACGAAATGGAAACCGTCGTAAAAGACCGTGGTATCAACACGTTCAAGCATTTCATGGCCTATAAGGGCGCGTTGATGGTCAACGACGATGAGATGTATGCAAGCTTTCAGCGCTGCGCCGAACTTGGTGCCACGCCGATGGTTCACGCCGAAAATGGCGATGTGGTTGCCGAATTGTCCGCGCAATTGCTGGCTGCTGGCAACACCGGGCCAGAGGCGCACGCCTTTTCGCGACCCACGCAAGTGGAAGGCGAGGCGACAAACCGCGCCATCATGATTGCCGATATGGCTGGCACGCCGCTTTATGTGGTGCACACGTCGTGCGAGGAAAGCCATGAGGCGATCCGGCGCGCACGCCAGAACGGCAAGCGCGTCTGGGGCGAGCCGCTGATCCAGCATCTGACGCTGGATGAAAGCGAATATTTCAACAAAGACTGGGATCACGCCGCGCGCCGGGTGATGAGCCCGCCGTTTCGCAACAAAAAGCATCAGGACAGCCTGTGGGCGGGGCTTCAGGCGGGCAGCTTAAGCGTGGTTGCGACCGACCATTGTGCCTTTACGACCGAGCAGAAACGCTATGGTGTGGGCGATTTTACGCAAATTCCAAATGGCACCGGCGGGCTGGAGGATCGGCTGCCGATGCTGTGGACTTACGGCGTTGGCACCGGGCGTCTGACGATGAATGAATTCGTTGCCGTTACATCAACGAACATCGCCAAGATATTGAATTGTTACCCGAAAAAGGGTGCGATATTGGTTGGGGCGGATGCGGATATCGTGGTGTTTGATCCGGAAAAGGAAAAAACCATCACCGCCGGTGATCAACAGTCCGAGATTGATTACAACGTGTTTGAGGGCAAGCATGTAAAGGGTTTGCCCCGCTTCACCCTGACACGCGGTTTTGTGGCGGTGCATGACGGCGAGATACGCACACAAGAGGGCCACGGCGAGTTTGTGAAACGTGATCCGGGTGGCACCGTGAACAAGGCGTTGAGCCAATGGAAAGAGCTGACAGCACCGCGGCCAGTGAAACGCACCGGCATTCCGGCGAGTGGGGTTTGAGATGGAGCCTTCGAATGAGAGACATTCAAATTTGAAGAGATTTCGCGACAGTGCTGGGATTACCGGCGTTGCCGCGCTTTTTCTCGTGTATTGGGCGGCTTCATTGGGTGAGCGGTTTGATTTCACGGTCTTTTTTCTTTCACTCTCGGCTCTAACTATCTGTTGGTGGCGCACCTGGATTCTGATGCCAGATTACTACCACGACAAAAATGCCGAGCGTGATATGTGGAACCGGTATTTTGGGGGTGATTGGAAACATGTCGCGTTGATATCGGGCCTCACCGGTGATGAGCTTGACCAACTCCGGGGCCTGTTTGAGCGCGCTGAAAATCAAAAAATACGTGACTATTTGCGAGAGAGAGCACCAGCATATTCTTCCATCGAAGTTAATGAATTCATTCGGTATTTCAATGATGATTGGCCTATCTATCCTACAACCTACATTGACGACTCCGGTCGCATCCAGCGGTTTGATTGATTGATGTCTGATCCCGTAGTTCAAGCCACCAACCTGTCCCTCACCTTCGAAACAAACGATGGGCCGGTGCATGCGCTAAAAGACGTGAACCTGACGATCGACAAAGGGGATTTTGTGTCTTTCATCGGCCCGTCGGGTTGCGGCAAGACGACCTTGTTGCGGGTGATCGCGGGTTTGGAACACCCCACAGCGGGCGATATTTCGGTCAACGGACTGTCGCCGGATGAGGCGCGGCGCACGCGTGCCTATGGCTATGTGTTTCAGGCGGCTGGATTGTATCCGTGGCGCACAATTGCAGGGAACGTGAAACTGCCGCTGGAAATCATGGGGTTTTCCAAGGTCGAGCAAAATGAGCGGGTCACAAAAGTTCTGGAACTGGTCGACCTCGCAGGCTTTGAAAAGAAATTCCCATGGCAGCTTTCGGGTGGCATGCAGCAGCGCGCCAGCATTGCGCGGGCGCTGGCATTTGATGCCGATATCCTGTTGATGGACGAACCCTTTGGCGCGCTGGATGAGATCGTGCGTGACCACCTGAACGAACAATTGCTCGACCTGTGGGCCAGCACGCAAAAGACGATTGCCTTCGTAACCCACTCAATCCCCGAGGCGGTCTATCTGAGCACCAAGATCGTCGTGATGAGCCCGCGACCCGGGCGGATATCAGACGTGATCGACAGCCCGTTGCCACGCGAACGGCCGCTGAATATTCGCGACAGCAAAGAATTCATCGAGGTCGCACATCGGGTGCGCGAAGGTTTGCGGGCGGGGCATTCAGATGGGTGATTTTTGGGCTTCAATTGACCGCAAAAAACTGGCGATCAATGTGATCGGTTATTTTGTAATCCTGGGTCTTTCCCAGGCCGGCCCGCCAATGGACGGTACTTTGGGCGTCGCGATCCGCGCCTATATTTGGCTGTTCCCGATCTATTATCTTGTGCAACTTTTCCTTGCCTATCGGCGCGGATCCGGGGGCGAGCAGTGAAATCACTTGTTCCCATCCTAACCGTTGTCGCCGCGATCATGGTGCTTTGGTATGGCGCGGCCGTTTGGATGAACAGCCAGTGGACGCTGGATCAGGCCGCGCGGGCAGGAACCGAACCATCGTTCAGTTTCATTGTGGCCGACACGATGGCGCAGGATCGGCCCAAATTACCGGCCCCGCATCAGGTTATAAGCGAGCTTTACGACACCGTGATCGACAAGAAGATCACCAGTAAGCGCAGCCTCGTTTTTCACGCATGGATCACCCTGTCAGCGACGCTTTTGGGGTTCGTGTTTGGCACGTTCGCCGGAATTCTGCTGGCGGTGGGAATTGTCCATAACCGCGCCATGGATATGAGCGTGATGCCCTGGGCAATCGCCAGCCAGACGATCCCGATATTGGCGATCGCGCCGATGATCATTGTGGTGATGAATTCCATGGGAATTCAGGGACTTGTGCCCAAGGCATTCATCTCGGCCTATCTGTCTTTTTTCCCGGTGGTGGTGGGAATGGTAAAGGGGCTGCGCAGCCCCGGCGCGATGCAGCTGGATCTGATGCGGACCTATCACGCCAGCCAGCCCGAGACATTCTGGAAACTGCGTTTGCCCGCCTCAATGCCCTATTTGTTCACTTCGCTAAAGGTTGGCATTGCCGCCTCGCTTGTCGGGGCGATTGTGGGCGAATTGCCAACTGGCGCTGTGCGCGGGCTGGGCGCTCGGATGCTGAGCGGGTCGTATTATGGTCAGACGATCCAGATCTGGAGCGCGCTGATCATGGCGGCGGTGCTGGCGGCAAGCCTTGTGGCGATTGTCGGGATCATTCAGCGGATCACCCTTAAGCGCATGGGGTTGGCGCAATGATCTGGGTTGTTGCAGCACTGTTGTTCTGGGCCGGGGCATGGTGGCTGAACGCTTGGCTGGCGGGCTCAAACATGGCCGCAACGCGGGCGGTAAAGCTGGCGGTTCCGGTGATTTTCGGCGTCACGATACTTGTGGTATGGGAGGCACTGGTGCGCGGTTTGCAAGTTCCCGGCGTAATTCTGCCGCCACCCACGGTGATCGGCGCAAAATTCGCCGCCAGTCTGGCAATACTGTGGGAAGATTTCGTGCAGACCTTTATGAAGGGCGCGCTGACCGGATTTATCATTGGCTGCGGCGCGGCCGTGGGCACAGCGATTGCGATTGATCGCTCGCCGTTTTTGCAGCGCGGCCTTCTGCCCGTTGGCAATTTTATTGCAGCGCTGCCCATTATCGGCACCGCGCCAATTCTGGTGATGTGGTTCGGATTTGACTGGCAATCCAAGGCCGCGGTGGTTGTGGTGATGGTGTTCTTTCCAATGCTGGTGAACACCGTTCAGGGGCTGGCAAGCAGCGAAGTTATGCAGCGCGACCTGATGAAAACCTATTCGGCCAGCTATTGGCAGACCTTGTTCAAGCTGCGCCTTCCTGCTGCAATGCCGTTCATTTTCAATGGGTTAAAGATTTCAACGACGCTGGCGCTGATCGGCGCTATTGTGGCCGAGTTCTTTGGCTCGCCGATCAGGGGCATGGGGTTTCGCATCTCGACCGAGGTCGGTCGCTTGGGGCTTGATATGGTTTGGGCTGAAATTACTGTCGCGGCAATCGCTGGATCGGCGTTCTATGGCACCGTGGCATTGATCGAAAAGGGGGTCACGTTCTGGCACCCTTCGCAAAGAAGTTAACAAAAACAACCAACCAACCGGAGGAAATACCAAATGAAAAAATTACTAATGAGCGCGGTGGCAACGGCGATGTTTGCTGGCGGCGCGAATGCAGCCGATGACATGACGTTGCAGTTGAAATGGGTCACGCAGGCGCAGTTTGCGGGCTATTATGTGGCGCTTGAAAACGGGTTTTATAGCGACGAAGATCTGAACGTCACGATCAAACCGGGCGGCCCGGATATTGCACCTGTGCAGGTTCTGCTGGGCGGTGGTGCTGATGTGATGGTTGACTGGCTGCCGTCAGCTCTGGCCGCACGCGAACAGGGGGCTGCTATTGTTAATATCGCGCAACCTTTTGCGTCCTCCGGGCTGATGCTGACTTGCCTGAAAGAGCATAACATCAATTCGCCAGCTGATTTTCCGGGCCACACGCTGGGAACATGGTTCTTTGGCAATGAAATTCCGCTGTTCACATGGATGGGCAAGCTTGGCTATGCAACCGACGGTTCCGCCGGTGGCGTGACGATCCAGAAGATCAACTTTAACGTCGATCCGCTGCTGCAAAAGCAGGTCGAGTGCGCCACAACGATGACTTACAACGAATATTGGCAGGTCATCGACGCCGGTCTGACGGCGGATGATCTGGTCGTTTTCAAGTATGAGGACGAAGGGATTTCGACTCTGGAAGACGGCCTTTACGTGGATGAGGCTAAGCTGGGCGATGCGGGCGAGGTTGATAAGCTGGTTCGTTTCGTGCGCGCTTCGATGAAGGGCTGGAAATGGGCCGAGGAAAACCCGGACGCGGCGGCGGATATCGTTCTTGAGTTTGACGAGACCGGTGCCCAGACCGAAAAGCATCAGCGCCGGATGATGGGCGAGATTGCCAAGCTGACCGCAGGTTCAAACGGTGCGCTGGATGAGGCCGCCTATGAGCGCACGGTTGGCATTGTGATGGACGGTGGCGTGATCAAAGCCGCCCCAACCGGTGCTTGGACCCACGCAATCACTGATGCCGCGCTGAACTAAGCGGCACGTAATATTAATGAAAAGGGCGTGGCGATTGCTGCGCCCTTTTTGTTGCGCGGTTTTTCGGGTAGTGGTTCGCTTCTGACTTGTGGGGGCAGGAGGCCCGATTACTTATGAATCTAGCCAATTGGTTACAGCGCACAGCGGTAAAAACACCCGATCGAGCTGCCTTGTTCTTCGGGACAGAACTTGTTGCGGATTATGGCACGTTTAACGCGGATGCGGCATCAGTTGCGGCAGCATTGCAGGCACGCGGAATTGGCCCCGGTGACCGGGTCGCGATTTTCATGAAAAACGTGCCCGATTACCTGATTGTAGAATATGCCGCTTGGTATGCAGGTGCGGCCGTGGTGCCGATCAATGCCAAGCTTCACGCACGCGAAGCGGCCTGGATCATCGAGGACAGCGGGGCCACCGTCGTGTTCGCGACGCCGGGTGGGGCGGATGATCTGGCGGCGATCCAGCTTGAAATCCCAATCATCGACGTATCGGGCGATGATTTTGCCGATATGAAGAAAGCCCAGCCGCTAGCGGTGGTTACACCCCGCGCACCGGGTGATATGGCGTGGCTTTTTTACACATCCGGCACCACGGGCAAGCCCAAGGGCGTGATTATCACCCACGATATGCTGATTGGAATGGCGCTTTGTTATTTTCCTGACGTTGATCAGGTGCGCGCTGAGGACAGCACCATTTACGCCGCGCCAATGTCGCACGGGGCCGGGCTTTATAACCTGATGCATGTGCTTGTTGGTGCATCCCATGTGTTCCCCCCATCCGGTGGTTTTGACGAGGCCGAGATTTTTGAACTGGCGCGCCATTATGGTTCCGCCCACCTGTTCGCCGCCCCAACGATGGTCAAGCGACTGACGCAGATGGCCAAGGCAAGCGGTCAAAGTGGTACGGGGTTACGCACGATTACCTATGGCGGCGGGCCGATGTATGTGGCTGATATTATCGAGGCGGTCGATCATTTTGGGCCGGTTTTCGTGCAGATTTACGGGCAGGGCGAATGCCCGATGGCTGTCACGGCCCTGTCGCGCAGCGATGTGGCGGACCGTGCCCATCCTAATTGGCGCGAGCGTTTGATTTCAGTCGGACGGGCGCAATCGCTGGTCGAGGTGATGATCGGTGACGCGCACGGGCAGGCGATGGCCCCCGGCGAAACCGGCGAGATTATGGTGCGCGGCGACCTTGTGATGCCGGGCTATTGGAACAACCCGGATGCAAGTGCCAAGACGATCGTGGACGGCTGGTTGTTGACCGGCGACATGGGGTTTCTGGACGCCGATGGCTATCTGACATTGCAGGACCGTTCCAAGGATATGATTATATCCGGGGGCACGAATATTTATCCCCGCGAAGTGGAAGAAGCGCTGATGTTTCATGATGGCGTGGCCGAGGTCTCGGTCGTCGGGCGGCCAGAACCGGAATGGGGCGAGGATGTCGTGGCATTTGTGGTGCGCGCTGAAGGATCGAATGTGGATGAGGCAGCGCTGGATGCCCATTGTCTGGACCAGATCGCCCGCTTCAAGCGGCCTAAGGCCTATTTTTGGGTCAGCGAGTTGCCAAAGAATAACTATGGCAAAGTGCTGAAGACCGAATTACGGGAACGGCTGACAGAAATGTCTGACGGCTGAACTGTTCTGCCCCATGCAGATCCAACCCAATTGATTGAAGACTTAGTCTTTTCGCCCAATCAAATGCGGGGCGTCATACACAGTCGGCTTGTTCGGTGTCCCGTCGTTTTCGGCAGAATGTTGAGCGAACGCAGGAATTCCTGCCGGAATGACTGTGTCATGGCGCGCCGCATCAAGAAATATGTGCTTGGCGTTGTCGCTGGTGTATTCAAACCAGTTTGGGTCATCAAATACGCCAGCATGGATGCCGATAATATCGGGCCAGCGGTCGAAAGAATAATGCAATCCTGATCCGCAATTGTCGCAGAAATGCACGCGGATGATATGGCCGCTACCTTCGGACCGGTGGTCATATGTCTTGGGGCTGCCCGATAGCTGAACATAGTCAGTCAAATTGAAAATTGGCTCAACTGCATAGGCAGCACCGCGGGCACGCTGGCAAAACCGACAATGACAAAAGGATACCCGGATCGGTTGCCGGGTAACCTGAAATCTCACTTTGCCACAAAGACAGCCGCCCTGTTGTGCTTGCATGTTACTTCATCCTATTGGCAATCAGATCATCCACTACCGCCGGATCAGCCAGCGTCGATGTATCGCCAAGCGAGCCATAATCATCCTCGGCAATTTTGCGCAAAATCCGGCGCATGATCTTGCCCGAGCGGGTCTTGGGTAACCCCGGTGCCCACTGAATGTAGTCGGGCTTGGCAATCGGGCCGATTTCCTTGCGCACCCAAGCGATAAGTTCATCCTTAAGCGCGTCGGTATAGTCCTGGCCTTCCATCAGCGTGACATAACAATAGATGCCTTGCCCCTTGATATCATGGGGAAAACCGACAACTGCGGCTTCCGAGACCGCTGCGTGGGCAACAAGCGCGCTTTCAACTTCGGCCGTTCCCATCCGGTGGCCTGACACGTTGATAACATCGTCAACGCGGCCAGTGATCCAGTAGTATCCGTCAGCGTCACGACGCACCCCGTCACCGGAAAAATAATAGCCTTTGAAATCGGCAAAATAGGCCGAAACGAACCGGTCGTGGTCGCCAAAGACGCCGCGCATTTGGCCGGGCCAACTGTCTTTGAAGCACAAAACGCCCTCGGCCTCGGTTGTGGTGATCTCGGTCCCATCGGCGGGATCAAGGATCACTGGCTGACACCCAAAGAACGGGAAGGTGGCCGATCCGGGCTTGGTTGTGGTTGCACCGGGCAGGGGCGTTAAAATATGCCCGCCGGTTTCAGTTTGCCACCATGTGTCAACGATCGGCACATTCCCGTGGCCGACGACGGTATGATACCAGTTCCATGCTTCTGGGTTAATCGGCTCGCCCACAGTGCCCAGCAGTTTCAGCGACGACAGATCGTATTTCGCAACCGGGTCATCCCCGTGCTGCATCAACGCGCGGATCGCCGTGGGGGCGGTGTAAAACTGGTTAACCTTGTGCTTTTCGCAGACCGCCCAGAACCGTCCCACATCCGGGTAGGTTGGGATGCCTTCAAACATCAACGTGGTCGCGCCATTGGCCAGTGGCCCATAGACGATATAGCTGTGGCCGGTCACCCAGCCCACATCCGCCGTGCACCAGAAAATGTCGCCGTCATGATAGTCAAACGTGTATTCATGGGTCATCGCCGCAAAGACGAGGTAACCCCCTGTCGTGTGCACAATGCCCTTGGGTTTGCCCGTTGAGCCAGAGGTGTACAGGATGAACATCGGGTCTTCGGCATTCATCGGTTCGGGCGGGCAGTTGGGCGATGCGGCAGCCATCAAGGCTGTATAGCCGTGGTCACGTCCGGCCTTCATCGGCACGTCATTGCCGGTGTGCTCGACCATCAGCGTTTGGGTGTCGCCGCAGATCGCCAGCGCCTTGTCGACGTTGGTCTTAAGGGGCGTGTTCTTGCCCCCGCGCGGCGCTTCATCAGCGGTGACAACCAGTGCGGCCTCGCAGGCGTCGATCCGTGCGGCCAGCGCCTCGGGCGAAAAGCCTGCAAATACAATCGAATGCACCGCGCCGATGCGGGTGCAGGCGAGCATCGCATATGCTGCCTCGGGGATCATTGGCATATATAGAACGACGCGATCACCCTTTTTGACGCCAAGCCCTTTATAGACATTGGCCAGCTTGTTCACATTTTCTGACAGCTCGGCGTAAGTGATATGCTTGTCGCGTGTCGGATCATCGCTTTCCCAGATGATCGCCGTTTGATCGGCGCGGCTCGCCAGATGCCGGTCGACGCAGTTGGCCGAGACGTTCAGCACGCCATCCTCATACCATTTGATCGAGACATCGGGATATTCAAACGTGGTATTTTTTACCTTGGTATATGGCTTGATCCAGTCCAGCCGTTTGCCCTGCTCGCCCCAGAACGCATCCGGGTCGGCAATTGAGGCTGCATACATCTTGTCGTATGTCGCCTTATCGGCGTGGGCGTTTGCGGCAAAGGCCGCACTTGGCGGATAGGTTTTTTCTGTCATGTCCCAATTTCTCTTGTCTATTTCGGTAAAGTGCCTGACTGGACGCACTTGGATACTCTGCTGTCAGTTTCACATCGTCCAGCACTTCTTGTGCAGACGGAGCAAAAATCACGTCCAAACCAATAGTTAACGCGTTGAAACCTGTCAGCCGTGAAAACACAAACTCCAATTCACCCGGCGGCTAATGTTTGAACGTGTTTTTATTCCAAAATTTTGAATTTCAACACTTTATAAACCACGTATCGGCAATCTTGGGGCGAAAACCGGGAATGTCATGACCGAACAAACCGATCCATCGACCTTACGCAGTAAGATCGGCAAACAAAGCGCTCAGGCAGAAACGCGCGGGATGAGCGTACGAAAAGCTCTGCGGCTGGCAACTGCGCGCGCCGGGCAGGATATGGGCCAATTGGTTGCAACACTGGCTGGCTGTCAGCAAAGCCGGGTTGAATTGGCTCAGGTCGTGGCCGCTGTTGACGGCCCTCAGTTGATATTTCTGATTGGCGGCCCGCAGAACACCCGTGGTCTGGCGCTTGTGGACGGGATGCTTGCAAGTGGCGTGGTTGAACATCTGACAACCGGGCGCGTGGTCCGCGCGCCGCCCGAGGAACGCGATCCGTCGCGTACTGACGCAATCATGCTTGCCGAAATTCTTGACCGGATTCTTGCGGCGATGGACAAGGAACTTTTGGAAAGCGTCAATCAGCCTCCTGTCATCGGGTATCAAAATTTGGTCTTACTTGACGATGGCCGGGCGGTTTCTATGGCGTTGGAAGACGTGCGATATCACCGTTTCGAGCTGTCGATTGATTTGGCAGATGGGGGCAAGACTGGCGAAATGCTGCTGTTTTTTCCCGAACCAATCGTGGTCGCGGATGCCGGTGCAGAGCAACAAAAAAAAACGTGGCAGGATGCCTGGCATGCTCATGTGGATCGAATTCCTGCGCACATTGACGCCATTTTGCATAAATTTGCGATGCCGTTGGACGAGTTGCAGAAATTGGAAGTGGGCAACCTGATACCTGTGCCCACCGAACAGGTTGCAGCGGTACGCCTGTCGGGCAGCGATCGCAACGCCGTGGCTATTGGCAAATTGGGGCAGGCGCTTGGCTTTCGGGCGGTGCGTATTTCGTCCCAGCTGGAACTGCAACGCGTCCGCACCTTGGCAGAGGTTACAACAGCCATTCCGGCGTCTGAGGCAGGCACTTTGGTCCCGGCCGAAGGTGTATTGGGGCAGGCGCAGGAAACCGTCAACTCCGCTGACGAACTTGAACGAGAACCGGGCAATCGCGGCACTTGATCGAGGTCAAGGCAGAGCTTGCGCGGCCAAGCGAGACTGCTGTGAGAACAGGAGAATTAAGAAATGACATCTATAGCAAAGCGCAAGATCGTTCTGGAAAATCGCCTGCAAGAGTTGGACACACGGTTGCATGAGATCGATGACGAGCTGGAATCGCATCATTCCAAGGATTGGGAAGAACTCGCCGTTGAGCGGGAAAGCGATGAGGTTCTGGAAGGTATGGGCCTGTCCGGGCAGGCCGAGATTAAGGCGATCAATGCAGCTTTGCAGCGGATCGAAAAAGGAGAATATGGGGATTGCGTGGCCTGTGGCGCTGAAATCCTGCCCGAGCGGCTGGACTTGTTGCCCTATGCGCCGCTGTGCCGGAAATGCGCGAATGAACGTGCGGGCGACCATTAGTCGGGTTTGAACCTATCGGCCCCGCGCCGTGGGGTCGGAAATCTAGCCTAACCCAGTAGGATGCCGATCACGACCATCATCAAGCCGATGGCCGACAGCGCCAGCGCGCCCATGTTCATCGCAACCAGCTTTTGCAAACGCGCAGTCATTTCGGCTTTGTCCAGCTGCTCTTTGCGGGCTTTGGTCGCCAAACCGATGCACCAGACCAGCCCGACCACCCCGACCAGCGATATCGCGGCCCCCGGCCAGATTAGAAAACTCATCCCGTGCCCCTTTTGTTGCGCCTGCCGCCTATCATTGAACAAGCCGTGCAAGCAAGCATTGATCGGCTTGCCTAGGCGTCCCTAGGGCGCTAGGGAATAGGACCATTAAATAATTCAGGGGCCGAACAATGAGCGATGCAGTGACCGATACAACCTACCGCGTAACGGCAGATGAGCTGCGCCAGTTCATTGAGCGCTTTGAACGGTTGGACGCCGAGAAAAAAGACATCGCCGAACAACAAAAAGAGGTTATGTCCGAAGCCAAGGGCCGTGGCTATGACACCAAGGTTCTGCGCAAACTGGTTGCTCTGCGCAAACGCGACCGTGAAGATCTGGCCGAAGAAGAAGCCGTGCTGGAGCTTTATAAAGAAGCTCTGGGGATGTAGTTGGGCCGGCACCGCAATATCTGTTAGAGTTCGGTGGTTGCGACCAAAAGACGGGCCAGCTGCAAAATTGAACGTCCGAGTTTGAGGCAAGCATGGGTATTTCTCGTAAAGCGGCATTTGAACGAGATGGCCGATTATGGCTGAGAAACTCTGTTTCGCCCGCTGACCTTTCAGCGCTTGATGACGCGGTGCGAACATCCTCTAAAGCTGGATAAGGCTTGATAATAATACTGAATTCCGCAAGATTTTATCCGCCGAAAGTTCTCTTTTGAACGCTGTGCATGGCGTTGAGCCACGCGCAAAGCCAGTAAGGATTATATCGTTTAACAAGTCGGAAACCACCAACTGGGGCGTGCCATGGCATCAGGATCGTGTGATTGCAGTCAAGCAACAGCATGACATCCATGGTTTTGGGAACTGGACCAGGAAATCGGGAATTTGGCATTGCGAACCGCCGCAAGAGAGTTTGGATCGCATGTTGTTTGTTCGCCTTCACCTTGATGACACAGATGCGACAAACGGAGCAATGCGCGTCGCCGTGGGAAGTCACCGAACCGGGATAATCTTATCTGCGGAATCAGAGGCGGCAGCGAATAGATTTCCACTTGAGATTTGTGACGCCAAACGCGGAGACATCATGATTTTGAAAATGCTTACGCTCCACAGTTCCAAGCCGTCCAAAGTCACAACTCAGAGACGGGTTCTTCGAATTGACTTTGCTTCGTTTGATCTACCCGAGCCGCTGAAGTGGGCATGGTGACGCTGTATAGTCTGAATTGACATTGGTTTTCCAATCGCACTTCTGGGGCTGGTCTTGCCGTTCGTTCAACTTGCGATGGCAGGTCGTTTGTTAGGGCCGGCCCCATGTGTCAAAGCACCAGAATTGCGCATGCAGCCAAAACCCACTTCACTTAGTGAAGTACGCGCTTTGGCGAATTTATTGATGCTGTTCCCAGCAGCCAACCAACGTCAGCTGTTCCTTCAGTATCTGGATGATCTGTTCGTCCTTAAATCGTGCCTTCATTTGTCCGTCCTTTTGTTGGGCGGACTCTACACAAAACTGGAGGAAATTTAGGGGCTCAGATCAGCCGTCAGATTGGGTGTGGTCTATTCCAAGTTAGTCTACACACTGTATCGCTACTGATTGACCCAACATTTGAAGCCCCATTTGAGGTGCGCAATCTACTCGTGCAGCGCCGGTAGCGCAAAATATGTATCCGCACCCACGAAACGACAATAGCGGCGTTTCCGCGTATTTGATCTGAAACTTACCTAGCCAAGGTTAGGGTCAGTATTGTTAACCCTTTGAGAATGCTTGGATATGGCCACGTCAAATCCCCTTTTTCACACTATAACGAGTGAATGTCTCAGAATACCCGTCTATTTTGGCGATTTTGTCTTACAATCGCGCCAGTATCGGAATTTAGGTCATACCTGAATACCAGAGGCATTTATCAATACCCACATTTCCCCCGTGATTCCGCGACATGTCCGCTAGTAAGGGCGGGGAGCAGACTTTCGCTGCGCCGTTCACGGAGGGCCGCAGTGCGACAAAACTGCCCTCGGCGAACTGGAAACCGAGAACAGTTTTGTCTGATGTCATCAGCAGATCAATGTAGAAAAAACCTTCATTTACGACATGACGCTCAGCGCGGGCCTAATTCGCCAGTGCAGCGGATCGTTGCATAGCTGCCTTCTGATCGCCTTCGGGGTCACCAGTGAGCAACGAAGGCTGAAAACGCACTGCTTCCAGTTCAGACACGCCTATGAAGTCCAACCACCATGACAGGTAGGTCGAGTGATAATCAGCGCCGTATTTCGCAGGCGCGCCGGGGCCGTAGACGCCCGATGTATAGAATACGCGTGCGACCTTGCCTTCTAGCAATCCGCTGTATCCTGCCTCGGGATCAAACCCAAAAAGCAGCCCGGGTTGCGTTATAATGTCTATGTATTGCTTCAGCTTATACGGAATGCCGCCATTCCACATGGGTACGGACAAAACATACGCGTCGGCGCTGGTGAACCGGTCGGTGATCTCGACAATCTGATCCCACGCGGATTGACGCGAGTCGTCCATCTCTCCAACTCCAAAAAAAGTCATCTTGGCAGCCGCTTTGTCGCCATCAAATTCCGGCAGGTCAGCTTGCCAAAGATTGAGCACGTCGACAGCGACGTCAGGGTTGTCTGCCTTTTTGGCGGCAAGATATGCCTCAGCCAGTTTCGTCGATTGGGAGGTGTCTTCACGCGGTGAAGCAATGATGTGCAGTATCTTGTGCATTTTTGGTCTCTCTTGTTGTTGAATTGTGGGGGAAGGGGCGCGTTTACTTAGCCATGAAATCAAGGATCGCATCGCTAATCTCCAAGGCATGGGTTTCAAGCGCGAAATGGCCTGCGTCGTAAAGATGGACTTCAGCGTCTGGCAAAAGCGCTGTTAGTGCGTCGACGCCGTCCATGGTGAAAAACGGATCATCTTTTCCCCAGACAATAAGCGTGTCGGGTTGCGCCTCAGCCAAATAGCTTTGCCAGGCTGGGTAGTTTGCGACGTTATCTTGATAGTTCCACAGGTATTCGAGTTGGATAGCGTCGTTGCCGGGCCTATCCAAGCCGGCCTGATCGCTGATCCAGGCATCAGGGCTAAGCCGTTCAGGGTGGCTGGCACCTTGGCTGTATTGCCATTGCGTTGTCTCAGGCAAAAGAAAGTTTCGCAGTGGTTTTTCAGTTTCAGCCGTGCGGTTTTCCCAGAACGGCGCAAACTGATTGACTACATCCGCATTCCAGCCTTCGACGTGCAGGGTTGTGTTCTGGATGATAATTCCGCGCACCCGGTCGGGGTGTTTTTGCGCCAATCGGAGGCCGACGGGGCCGCCAAAATCTTGCATATACAAGGTGTAATCAGCCAGCCCAAGCATCTCTGTAAAATCCTCGATTGATTCGGCCAGAGTCGCAAAGTCATAGTCGTAACTCGCTGCATCCGGGGTAGAGGACTGCCCGAACCCAGGATAATCCGGCGCAATGACATGATAGGCTGTTGCTAGTTCTGGAATCAGATCGCGAAACATATGAGAGGAAGATGGGAAACCGTGCAGCAATAATATCGTCGGCGCATCTCTGGGGCCCGCCTCTCGATAGAAGACGGAAACTGGCCCGATGTCGACGTTTTGGTAAACTACCCGATTGTTATGCTCAGAGGCTGCCAGCAGGGGACTGCCCAGTGTCAGAAGCACCGACAGAGCGGCACCCGATAGTGAAAAATTCATCTTATTGTTCCTTCTTTGAACACATTAGTAACCTTCTAAAAGACATTTAAAGAGTTACTAAGAGCTAACTGGCTAACCATAATGTAACAAGTTACTTTTTCGTGATCGCCATTCGCTCGAGCGCGCACTTTACGTAACTTGCAAAAATGCATTTCTATGGTTATCTTGTATGAGTTATTGCCGATCAACATCCAATGTGATGGGGCCGAGAAGATGCTGACCCAAGACAGGCCGCCACCGATATTTTTGGGCGATGATACTGCCTTAGACTTCCTGAATTCTGTGGCGGTTCCGCGAGCTACGGAATTTGAATGGCTGGAATCCGGGCCTGACCTTTTGGATTGGTTGGTGGCATCTGGGCTTTGCTCTGAGGATGAATTGTGCCACCTAAGGAAGGATGCTTTCACGGCAGATATTGAACAGGCTGCGCGGGATATTCGCGAATTTCGAGACAGCTTCAGGGCGTTTATTCAGACTGTTTCTGGGCACCCTAATTTGCTCGCTGAGCATCAGATGATCGGGACGATCAACAGCTTGCTCGGCAGTGGTGCACAGTATATTCAGATCGACCAAGCACCGGATATTTCTGCGCAAGCAAAGCCGCTGATCCTGACGAGTAAGCACCAGCTGCAATCGGCACTTGATCTGTTGCCGCGAATTGCGGCAGCTTGTGCATATCTGATTTGCAATGCCGATTTCCGCTATGTGAGAAATTGCGAAGGTTCAGGATGCACAATGTATTTTCAGGATGTCAGCAAAAACCACAGGCGACGCTGGTGTTCGATGGATGTCTGCGGCAATCGGGCAAAAGCTGCAGCGCATAGGAAACATAAGAAACGGTAGCATTGTTGGTCATTCCACAAATGAGCTACCAACGATTTTGGGCAACGCCCCAAACCTGTCCTTCGGTGCCTGGCAGAACGCTCTCAAAGTTGGCTCCTAGTTGCCGTTCGCCGCGCACAGCAGAAAGGTCTGCTTTGGGCCGTCCGTGAAGAACGGCCTAGACATTTAGATTTCAATGGCTTCTGCGATCGCCAGCGCATCTTCAAGTTCAACGCCCAAATAGCGAACAGTGCTGTCCATCTTCCTATGCCCCAGCAGCAGCTGAACTGCGCGCAAGTTGCCCGTCTTCTTGTAAATTTGGGTGACCTTCGTCCGCCGCAGTGAATGAGTGCCGTAGGCGGTTACTTCCAAACCGATCGATGAGACCCAGTCCCGTACAATCCGGGCGTATTGGCGTCCAGATCAGCCTTAATGGCGTCCACAGCCATCACAGCAACCTTGTGCTGGCCTGCAATCTCACCGCGTTTTTTGATTAATCCGAATATCGTATGTTCCATAGCCCTATTGTGATTCACAAGGCCGAGGAAATCATCTATATTGTTGGTGCGTTTAATACATAAGGCCGGTAATTCGAATGTCATCTTTTGCGGAATATCTCAAATGAAATTGGTCGGTTTTGAGTTCCAGACGGCAGATTTATTTATGGCTACACTTCTAAACCCAATTGCTAGTCGAGCGCATCGCCGATGTTGAACTCCGGTCCTAAATAGGCTTGGAATTTAGGTTTTCGCTAGCTGCGAGGCCCGAAATTTCCGTCCGGAAGACAAGACAATGACGGTCAAAATCACAGCAGCACCGGCGATATTGGGAAGCAAGGCCAGCGGCCAATACGCGCCAATCGCGCCTAAAACCAAGAGCGGGGCAGTTGCGAATCCAATTGGCCCCTCGGCGTGCCATTGGATCAACGCGTTTGAAGCGTAGATTCCAAATAAAGCAAAAAACCCGATTTGCAGCACTTCGACCAATTCTCCTGTTACCAGTGGGGTATAGGCAAAAAGTAGCGGGACGATATATAGGCCCTTGGCTATTTTCCAGCTTTCAAAACCGGTCGCCATTGGTCGAGATCCTGCAATTCCTGCTGCCGCGAAGGCTGCCAGGCACACCGGCGGGGTCACGTTGGAATCCTGACTTAACCAAAAGATGATCAAATGAGCAGTCAGAAGGAAACCGGTTTGAAGGGTCGGGTCGACCAAGGCCGGGCGGATTGTGACGGCTATCTCAAAAGGGATGTTGCGTACCAACTCCCATGCTTCGGCCTTGCTCATCCCGGCGGCGACCTGGGCGACCAGGGGGTGCTCAACCAGAATAAAAAGACCGGCCTTGGCAGGATCCGTGATGCCGGTGATCAGTTGTTCGACAATCAATCCATCCGCCATCAAACCGGCCAGCGCCGGGGCCGTCAGGATTGCTAGGATGATGTAGGCGGCCGTTACAGGCAGCCCCATACCCAGCACCAGCGAAGCCAATCCGATCAATACAATCGCCAGCGCAAGTGACCCTTGCGACCATTGTGCGATCATCAGCGAAAAGCTGTTACCAACGCCACTTGTCACGATTGCGTTGTTCATGATGCCAATGGCCGTCAGCAAGATGGCCGTCATGATGGCCGAGCGGATACCGCTGACTAAAGCTTCAGCGATCCGCGAGGGGCCCATGTTTACCGGTTTGAAACCTCCATTCTTGCTAAGCCGCGCGATTAGGCTGGTGGTCCAAGAGGTTGCGATCAACGTCGCGATTGCCCAACAGGCCGCGTAGGACGGTGTAACACCTGAAATCAATAGCCAGATCATTACCGTCAATGGCACAACGAAAACCAATCCGCCGGAAACCATCTTGCCCCGGTCGACCGTTAGATCGATATTTGCACCGGCATCATATTTTACGGCTTCGATCCGTACGATAAAGGCGACCGAGAGGAAATAAAGTATCGCAGGCACCACCGAGACAGCGACGATAGTGCCGTATGGAATTGACGTGTAACTGGCCATTACAAATGCACCTGCGCCCATAATCGGTGGCATCAGCTGACCGCCGGTGGATGCCGCGGCCTCGACGCCGGCGGCAAATTGTGGGCGAAATCCATTGGATTTCATCAGCGGGATCGTAATCACACCAGTGGACGCAGTATTGGCGATTGCAGAGCCGGAAATTGTCCCTGTTAGGGCCGATGACAAAACGGCAACAAAGGCTGCTCCACCTTTGATACGGCCCGCCACAACTTTGGAAATTTCTATGACAAAGTTACTGGCACCCGACACCACCAGAAAGCCGCCAAAAATCATGAACAAAGTGATGTTGGTGACCGAGATATTTCCCAGGATACCGAACATGCCCTCGTCGTTATAGAGCGTGCGAAAGAGCACATCATTCAACGGCAGGCTCGCGGAACGAAACACGCCCGGCAGCATCGTGCCCAGAAACAGGATGTAGCTGAGCGATAAAATGATCAGGATCGGAATGACCCAGCCCGACACCCGGCGTGACAGGTCAATACAAGCAAAAACAAGCAACAAACCGGCAGCCCAGTCGATTGCTTTGAACTGCCAGCCAAGACCGGTGACTGCAAGGGAACGTTCGTAAAGGCCGCTTTCAGCCCCCGCGACCCAAAGGGCGGCCCCGGCGACAAGCAATCCGTATGAAACATCGACAACCCACGCCCATGTTTGGCCAGATCGTTTGCCCCAGGGGCTGAACATTACAGATGCCAGAAAGGCAAAGCCGCCAAAATGGATGGCATTTTGCCAAAGACCGGGTTCGGTCAGGTAGACATTTGTGAGGATGTGCCAGAGAGCAAAGATCAGCGCGAAGAACAGGAAAATGTGCTTTGTTCCCAGCCCGCCTTCGCCCGGCATATCCAGTATATTGGCGCGAGAAAAATGGCTTTTCTTAGTTGTTTGCCCCATTTGGCGCCCCCCTCAAACTAAAATGAAGGGACGCCCAATGCGGCATCCCTTCGTGTCATATGATATGTGTTACTGCGCGATCAGATGTTCTGGAATATCCAGGCCAACTTCGGTGTAGTACCTTGCGGCTCCGGGGTGCAGCGGAGCAGGAAGACCGGCCATAGCTTTTTCGACCGCCATTGCCTTTGTGGCTGGGTGGATCGCCTGAAGGAAGGGCAGGTTTTCATACATGGTTTTGGTCAGCATATAAACGTGTTCCTCGTCAACATTCGCGTTCACCGCCAGAAAATTTGGTTGCGCGATTGTGTTTATGTCACTTGCCTGGCCAGGATATGTACCGGCGGCAATCGTGAAAGGAACCCAAAGGTTACGGCCGGCATCCATGGCAGCAGCCTGATCGGCGGTCACATCAAGAATGGTAAATTTACCTTCGTTGGATGCCATCAGCTTTGTGATCGCTCCGGTGGGCGGGCCAGACGGAATACCAGCGGCGACCGCTTGGCCGTTTGCCAATGCATCAGCCGTTGGGCCGTAACCAGCATGGACCAAAGTGAAATCCGCTTCGATATCCAACGCAAGGCCAGCCAAAAGAACCTTGTTGGACCCGATGGTGCCAGAGTTCTGCTTGCCCATGCCAACAGACATGCCCTTGAGCGCTGCCAGATCCTCGACGGTGCCAGTGGTGGCCTTGTCTGTTGGAACAATAAATTGCTCGACGTTTTGCCACAACATGGTGACCGAACGCAGGTTTGTTTGTGGCTCACTCACTGGCCCGGTGCCAGTGATCGCATAGGAACCGAAGAGACCCTGCAAAATGGCGAAGTCGGCGGTGCCCGCAGATAGCGCTTGAACGTTTGCACCAGAGCCTGCCGAATTGACAGCCGTGAGCGAGAATTTTTGTTTTGGTAGCAATTTGATTTTCGTCAATGTCGAAATCGCAGTGCCAACTGGATGGTAGGTGCCCCCGGTGGACGCCGTATTCAACACGTAGTCTGCGCTTTGGGCAAATGCACCGCCAGACGCGACAAGGCTGGAACTCACTATGAGTGCTTTCAATAATTTCATGGATTTTCCTCCCTAAGTTATAGCCATCAGAACGGCCTGCGATGTTAATGCAAGAACGGGAACATGGGCGATATGAGGGAAATTGCAGGAATAGAGAATACTCGGCTGCGGATTTCCGCAGGGCGCATCAATCGCTCAGAAGAGCTTCTTTATCGAGCCCGAGTTTAACGATTTTTTCGTTAAGCGTTCGACGGCCGATCCCAAGCGAGGCGGCGACATTGTCCATCCGGCCGTTCTCTTCCTGAATTGCGCGACTGATCAACTCGCGTTCAAAAGCTGCGACCGCTTCGCGCAGGGTGCCGGGGAAGGTTTGCAGGCTGGTCTGACGCGCAATGGCTTGCCGGACCGACCCGCCGCCACGTCGTTCTGCCAGCACGCGCCGTTCCGCGACGCTTTGCAATTCACGGACATTGCCGGGCCATTCATGGGCCATCAGAGCTGAGATATCATCATTTGTGAGCTTGGGCGGTGGCAAATCATAGAGTTTGCTGAGGCGCTGCGTATAATGCCGGAATAAGAGCAACGTGTCTTCGCCGCGATCGGCTAGGTTCGGAAGTTCAATCTCAAGGGTGTTCAGACGAAATAGCAGGTCCTCCCGGAAGGTTTTATCGCTTATTTGCTGGGCAATTTGATTGGATGCAGCGCTTATGATGCGCAAGTTAACCGTTTGGACTTCGGTTTCACCGATGCGTTGATATTGCTTGGTTTCGATAGCCCGAAGTATCTTTGCCTGCGTTTCTATTGGCATCGAACCCAGCTCATCAAGAAATAAGGTTCCACCATCGGCCTCCTCCATCAGTCCGTGTGAATTGGCACTGGTGCCAAACACAGTTTCTTCAAATCTGTCGGGTGGGATTACTGCGCAGTTGATTGGAACAAACGGAGCTGTGGAAGAAGCGCCAAGGTCGTGCAATGCGCGTGCGACCAGTTCTTTTCCCGTGCCGGTGTCTCCAAGGATCAGGACATTTGCATTGCTGACAGCGAAGTTGAATATCAGGTCGCGCACGGCAATTATCTGACTGCTGTTACCTATTAAAATACGCTCCAGGTCCGTCAGTTCTGCCAAGCGATCCTGCAACATGGCAGTGCTATCCATCAGCCGTTTCATCCGCACGGCATTTTTTAGAATTCCCAACAAGCGTCGCGGCTCAAACGGTTTTTCCACGAAGCTATAGGCCCCGTCTTGCAATGCACTGACCGCCATCGGAATATCGCCGTGGGCAGAGATCATGATGACCGGAGAACGACTGATTTCGCGGGCCTTAATCTGAAACTCCAACCCATCCATTTCAGGCATGCGGACATCGCTGAGAATGGCATCAAAGTTGCCTGATTGAAGGGCATCCAAACCTTCAAATGCACTTCTGGCTAGGACGGTTTCATAACCCGAATTTTCCAATAAATGGGCCAAGGACACGCGCATTTCACGATCATCGTCGACGACCAGTATTCTAGCCTTGTTCATGTCTGCTCCCCATCCAGAAAAAGCGGCAAAGTGACGATAAATTCAGCGCCGTCCGTGTCGTCGCCGATGTCAACTTGGCCGCCATGGTCTTTGACAATTTCGCCCACGATGGCCAGGCCCAAACCCATCCCAACTCCGGAAGGTTTCGTGCTAAAAAACGGCTCATGCAAATCTGAAAGGCTGGCACCGGCCAAACCCGGGCCATTGTCGGAAACGCGTATTTCAACGGTGTCCGAACCCTTGGTGACAGTTATGCGAATTTTCGGATCATCCTTATTTTCGACGGCGTGGATCGCGTTTCTTAATAGATTGGTAAATACTTGTTCCAACTGGACCCTATGCGCCAGCACCCCTACGGGCGACGCGATTCCCGACGTACTAAAATCTATTTTTGCGGTCTCAATTTCTGTCCTCAGCAGGTTTTCAGTTTCCTCTAATACAGCCGACAAATCCACGTTGGTCTTTTCGTCGGTCCGCCCACGCGCGAAATAACGAAATTGCGCGGTGATTGCTTCCATCCGATCAACCAGTTTGTTCAAGTTGGCGGCCGTTGTCGGCGAACTGATCTCGTTACCGATCGCCGCCGCTGCAAGGTGGTTTCGAAATGCGCTGATCGGCTGTCCAAGTTCGTGCGTTACCGAAGCGGCAAGATGACCCAAAGCGGCAAGTTTTGCGCTGCGGGCAAGTTCAGTTTGAGCCTGTTCTAACTGCCGGTTCGTTTCGATTAACGCGCTGCGCTGGCGTTCAGACACCGTATATGCCAGTTCAATACGCCGAGATCTTAGAAACGTAGCAAAACCGACTAAAAGAGCAATCAGACTGCCGAAAATTCCGGTAGCCAATAGTGTTTGACGTAAAATAATGGCTTCCGGATGCAGGTAAAGGACAGTCCAATCGCGCCAATCGGCGCCACCGGCAGCTAAGACATAGTTGGTGCCATCCACAACCACGCGATTTTCTTCCAAAGGTGTCCAATCCAGGGGATCGAGCGGCTCTGATCCAAATTGGCGGCTTTCCAGGATTGCGTTTCGAACTTCTGGCGTGAGATCGCTAATGGGCCGGTATAGCCAATCTGGATTTGAGGCCAGAACCACAATATCATCTCGGTTTATGGCGACCACGGTTTCACTGTCGCTCTCCCAAGACTTCTGTAACTCGCTGACATCCAACTTGATTGCGATAACGCCATTATCGGCGCCCCCCGCATACGTAATCGGTTCGGCCACGAAATAGCCAGGCCGGCCGGACGTGGCACCAATGGCAAAATAATCGCTGCGTTGCCCATTTAGAGCTTCTTGGAAATAGGGACGGAAACCATAGTTTTGCCCAAGAAAACTATGCGACTCGCCAGCATTGGACGTTGCCAAGACAAGCCCGTCGGCGTTCATCAGGTAAATTGCTTCGAGTTTGGCTTCTTTTGCAACTATGTGCAGTTGGTCATTTATGTGCGGCCCGACTGCGGTCGGTCGAAACTCCTGCGAGTAATTTGGGTCCCCCGCCAGAACAAAGGGCAGATGTTGATGCTGACGCAACGTTTCGTTCAGGGCGCGCAGGTAGAGAACCATCCTGTTGGATGCAGCCTGTGTTTCAAGCTGCTCAAAATACCGCTGGGCACCAAAGAAAGTAATAACCGTCGCAAGCAGTACAGTGACGACCAATACACCAAGAATGCTCTTACGCATCCTGTTAGGTGCGCGTTCGCCATATACGTCAGAAGCCATAGATCTCTCCTTGTGACCGACTCTGTTCAGGAAACGCCCTCTATGTAAATGACCATAGACCTCGCACAATCGGGGCGCCTGCGGGTTTCCGCAGTGCCGCGATGCCCAAGATTTCCGTGAGTTGGCAAAACGCACCAATGCACTGCGCCAACAAAATCAGGTTGTGCTAACCAATAGTGGCAGACATCAAGTATCAATCGCGCAACAAGCGTCGGGCAGGCCCGACACCCTTTGCGCGCGTTAGACACTGCGAGGCGCGCGAAAGCCGACACTCCAACGAGTGCGGCGAATGTTAACTTTGTCTGCGACCCGGTCATTCCCGAGATGGAAATGCTGCGCTTTGCACGAATGGCAGAAATGCGAAAGCTGCACTGCAGCGCCAACCGATGACATGAACGGCGGATTTGGATCGATCCCAACCATAGTGTTTTTGGCAGCATCGGTGTCTCTATTATAGATCGTTCGAAACTATGTGGCCTTCGTCGTCCTGTCGCGTTCCTTATTCATTCAGCAACGTCATCGCTTACATGTAGGTGCGGAATGCGTGGCCGGATGGCAACAAGCCCTTCGTAGACGGGAAGAAGCCAGTTTTCTGGGTCAAGTGCCCCACGGCAGGTATTGGCGTTCTGTGGGGCGTCGTGGCTAGAAAAGCCTATTTATATGGGGCATCCAGTGGACGCGGGCGTAGCTCAGGGGTAGAGCCATTGTGCCAAAGCGCCAGCTTTGAGCACCTTGCCACGATTCCATTCACATTTCCCCGTGTGAACGAGGTGTGAATGAGTTTGTATTTTTGAGAGATTTATTCCAACAATAACCCGTAGGTTACTGTTTTTATTCATCCAATTGGAGCGGGCGAAGAGATTCGAACTCTCGACCCTAACCTTGGCAAGGTTATGCTCTACCCCTGAGCTACGCCCGCGTCCATTGGGTGAGGCGTCAGATATAAACTCTGGCATGATGCTGCAAGCACTAAATGCAGACATTATGGAAATATCGCAGATCTTTTGCTGTGCGTCAGTCCTTTGGGGTGCGGCGGCGTTTTGCGCGCAGCAGGTTCAGCGCCTCGACGCCGCCCGCAAACACCATCGCAGCATAGATAAACCCGCGTTCGAAATGCACGCCAAAGCCATCCGCAACCAATGCCACGCCGATCATCACCAAAAAGGCCAGCGCCAGCATTTTGGTGGACGGGTGATCCTCGACAAAACCAGCGATAGGTTCGGCGGCTACCATCATGATCAGGATCGCCACGACAACGGCGGCTATCATCACCTCAAGGTGGTCGGCGATACCCACGGCGGTGATGACGCTGTCCAGTGAAAAGACCAGATCAAGGATCATGATCTGCACGATCACTGCGCCAAAGCCCGCCGCAGCGCCTGTTTGGGCATGTTCTTCGCCCTCGACTTCGTCAAAAATCTCGCTCGACGCTTTCCAGATCAGGAACAAGCCGCCCGCCAGCAGGATCACGTCGCGCCAGCTAAAGGGTTGGTCGAACAGGGTGATGAACGGCTCTTTCAAAGACACGATCCAGGCGATCGAGGCCAGCAACAGGATGCGCAGCACCAGTGCGCCGCTCAGGCCCACCAGACGGGCGCGGCGGCGCTGTTCCGGGGGCAGGCGTGATGCCGTGATCGAGATGAAGATGATGTTGTCGACACCCAGCACAATCTCAAGGATTGTGAGTGTCACAAAGCTGGCCCAGACGGCCGGATCAGAGATAAGTTCAATCATAATAACAACTTATAAAATTGCATGTCCGATATTGGCCAGTGCCGTTATTGCAATCATCCCAAAGGTCAGCATCATTCCCCACCGGCGAGATACCAGAACCTGCGGCGTGCTGCCCAGACCGTAGGCGTGCATGCAGCGCCCCACCAACAGCATCAGCCCAAAAACATGCACCAGCCAGATCGGCATGCCCTGAAATTCCGCCATGGCCAGTAGGATGATACCCAAGGGGGCGTATTCTGCGAAATTGGCCTGCACCCGCATGCGTTTTATCATGTCTTTGTCGTCGCCATCGCCGACCGAGACTTTGTTCTTTACCCGCCCGCCAATGACCCGAAAACTCAGGCCAACGAAAAGCAGTGCCAGCAGCCCTGCGTAAATTGGTGTTGCTGCAAGCATTTCAGTGCCTTCCTTTTGTGTTCAGATGCGGATGGTTTAACCGGATCAGTCTTCCAGTTCCACCAACAAGTCTTTTGCGTCGATCTGGCTGGCGGTCGCAACATGCACCGCTTTGATCACCGCGTCCCGGTCAGCGTGGATGCCGGTTTCCATCTTCATCGCCTCGATTGTCAGCAGCAGATCGCCCTCTTTGATCTTGGCGCCCGGCTGCACGGCAACAACTGCCACAACACCGGGCATCGGCGCGCCGATGTGGTTCGGATTGTTGCTGTCGGCCTTGGGGTGAACGATCTTGGTAGACGCAAACTTGCGGTTGGCCACACGG
>JAHRVC010000072.1 GCA_019090885.1 Marinosulfonomonas sp. | reverse complement strand
GCCCCGGTGGCCACATCGCGCCCCATAATGCCACCACTTGTGACAAGGTTTCCGACCCGAGAAACCGCCGGGATTGGGTTGGCGCCATGCCCTAATCCCTCAACATGAAAGCTGCGCCGTGTAGAATTTTGCGATGTGTCAGTCGACATAAGTCACCCCTGCGGTATCGAGAGCCTTGGCAATCCAAGCCCGGTCCATCAATTTTCCGTCTTTCATAAGCGCCAGGATTTTTTCCTCGGCGTCGTTTTTGGCTGTAGCGGCTGCCAGAACCGATTTGGCAGCATCCTGAGGCACGCATAAAACCCCATCGGCGTCGCCAACGATCAAATCCCCCGGCGCAATGACCATCCCGTCAATCGCAATGTCGCCACCAATTTCACCGGGCCCTTCGCGATACGGCCCCCGATGGGTTGTCCCAACTGCGTAAACCGGAAACCTGTCGGCGGCGATCGCATCCGTGTCGCGAATTGCGCCATTGATAATGACCCCGGCAATGCCACGCGCCTTGGCGTATGTGAGCATAATCTCACCAACAATCGCGTTGGTAAGATCCCCGCCCGCGTCGACAACAACGATGTCACCGGGTTCAGCCATATCCAAAGCCTTATGCACCATCAGATTGTCACCGGGACGGGTTTTGACGGTAAAGGCGGGACCGGCCAGATAGCCACCGGCATGCATCGGGCGCAAAGCCGCGCCACCGGCCGTCATACGGGCCATTGAATCGCTGATCGTGGCCACCGGCAAATCAACGCAACTGGCAACGATCTCGGCACTGACACGGTTTTTAACCGACCGTATCGACGCCCCGCAATTATGCCCCTTGCCCATGATCAGGAACCCCTGGCGTCTAGCAGCGCGTTCAATCCGGGGAAGATCCGGCGGGCATTGGCCTCAAATATGCTTTCCCGGTCCTCGGCCGAGATCGGCAATTTATCGATATAACGCTTGGTGTCGTCATAATGATGCCCGGTATTTGGATCAATTCCCGGCACAGCACCGATCATCTCAGAGGCAAACAGAATGTTCTCTGGTGGGATGACCTTGGCCAACAGTTCTTGACCCGGCAAATGGTAAACACAGGTATCAAAGAAAATATTCGCCATCATTTCTTCCAACGGCGGTTTTTCCATCTTTTGCGCTAGCCCGCGGAAGCGGCCCCAATGATAGGGCACCGCACCACCGCCATGTGGAATAATGATTTTCAGCGTGGGAAAGTCCTGAAACACAGTTGAATCAATCAACTGCATAAATGCCGACGTATCGCCGTTCAGATAATGCGCGCCGGTGGTATGAAATGCCGGATTGCACGACAGGCTGACGTGGATCATCGCGGGGACATCAAGCTCGACCATTTTTTCGTAGATCGGATACCAGTATTCATCCGCAAGTGACGGGTCCGTCCAATGGCCCCCGGATGGGTCCGGGTTCAGGTTGCAGCCCAAAAAGCCCAACTCGGTCACGCAGCGTTCCAGCTCGTCCACACAATTTGCCGGGGACACGCCCGGGGATTGGGGCAACATGCAAACACCGGCAAAGTTTTGCGGAAACAATTTGCACACCCGATGCACCAGATCGTTACAGGCGACCGACCATTCTTCGCTAAGCTTCGCATTGCCCAGGTGGTGGCCCATACCGGCGGCGCGCGGCGAAAAGATAGTCATATCGGTGCCGCGTTCACGCTGCACTTTCAACTGTCCGTTGGTGATTGAGGCGATAATTTCCTCATCGGTAATTTCTGGTCTTGGGGGCGACGCAACACCGGCCTCAAAGGCGGCGATCTGGTCTTTTCTCCACGCCTCATGCTGTTTTGGGGCGGTGGTATAATGTCCATGGCAGTCGATGATCATAGAAAGTCCCTTTATTTTCAAGGCAGGGCCGCAAATCGGGCCGTGCTTACAGATCCAATACTAATCGTTGGGTTTTTGAGCCCGAACAGCAGATCATTATTTTTTTGTTTTCGGTCTTTTCCTTCTTCGTCAAAGAATGATCGCGGTGGTCAGGCGTTCCTTCCAACACGACGGTTTCGCAGCTTCCGCAGGTGCCTTCCATGCAAGAGAAAGGCAGGTCCATGCCGGTTTCCAAAAGTGCTTCCAGAATTGTTTGGCCTTCGTCGACAAAAACGGTTTTGCCCGATTGTTGAAGAACAAGCTCGATTCCGCCTTCTGTCGCTGCTTCCTGATCCGAGGCAAAATATTCGGTGTGAATATTCTCGTCCGCCAGATTTTCTGTTGCTGCCTCAAAGGCATTTAACATTGGCAACGGGCCACAACAGTAGACCTGCGCGTCACCGGGGGCCGTTGCCAACGCTTTGGAAATATCCAGTGCTGGCGCGCCGGAATTGCCGGGCACCTCATCGTCAAAATACAAGTGAACCGCCGCACCAAATTCGCCCAGCCGGTCCAGATAAACCGCATACTCACGCGACCGCGTGGCATAGTGCAGCTCCCAAGGTTTCCCGAGCGCCTGAAGGCGGCAGATCATCGCATAGATCGGTGAAATGCCGATGCCACCGGCAAACAGAACCGAATGATCTGCGGCCTCATCCAGCGGGAAATTGTTCCTTGGATGCGCGACATCAAGTGTCTGGCCAACCTTAAAACCTTCATGCAACAGCCGAGAGCCGCCGCGCCCATCCGGCTCTTCTTTTACGGCCACAAGGTAGCGATCGGCCTGATTTGCGTCGCCAATCAGCGAATAGCTTCGGACCAAATCACCGGGCAGATGTAAATCAATATGGGCGCCCGGCGCATAGGGCGGCAGGTTTTCACCCTTGGGCGAGCGAAATTCAAACAGGCTGGTTTGCTTGGCAAGATAGGTGACAGACTGCAACCGAAGGCGCAGGTGCGGTTCGCGGCCGGTTGCCGGGCTTACGTCTGGATTTTGCGCGGTTCCGGTCATGAAATGCTCTTGGATTCTTGGGCGATCTGAATTTCGCGGTTTTCATTCGCTGAAGCCTGAATTGCCAAGCACGCGGCAACGGTGTCTTTGCCAAAATGCCCGTCGCGCGCGGCGGGTTTCTTGGTTTGCACAGCCGTCCAAAGTTCGCTTAGAACTTCGTTTCGCCCAAATGTCCCGTCACTTGGAGCCAACGGAATTTCGCTGACGCCCGAGGCATCGTAGAGCAAAACCCCATCGCGATATGGGCGCATGTCGCCTTTTTCACAACTTACGACCAACACGCCGAAATGAGGCTGCCCGGTTTGCGCGCCCTCCGCCGGAACGCGTCGCCGATTGCCGCCGTAACCATAAGATGTGCTGCGGGTCTGGCTTTCTTCGTCCGAGCCGCCCAGTTCAGACAAGGCCCGGCGGGCGTCGCCATGCCCTGCAACTTTGGGCTGGCCGTTTTCGGCAACCCAATCGCATAACTCGTCGCTGTCGAAATAATCGTATCCGCTATAGACCAGACTTGCCGCCACCCCGTTTTCAAACCCCAAAAGGGCCGTACAAGATCCTTCGGTTGGCCGTGCGTTGTCGTGGGCTGTTGTATGGGCCCGGACAGTGGTGACAGACGAGCACGCAAGAAACCGTGCAATATCAACCTGATGTGGCACTTGGTTAAACAAGATTCCACCGCCGCGCGCGCTGTCCAGCTCTTCCGGGCGGCGCGGACGATATAGGAAATTGGTATAGTTCATCATTGTAATCATCGACAATCGACCCAGACGTTCGCTGGCAATTATACTGGCCATGGTTTCGACAATCGGATCAAAAGCATGGGTGTGACCGACCACAAGTGCCACGCCGTTTTGCTCGGCAGCTTCAATCATCTGTTCGCAATCAGCGACGGTTAAGGCCATCGGCTTTTCCACGATGATATGTTTGCCATTATTTGCGGCCAGAACAGCATGATCTTTGTGAAACTGATGCGGGGTCGCAAGATAGATGGCGTCAATGTCATCGCTGGCGACAAGGTCTTTGATGTCGGCAAAGACCGGACAATCAAAATCATCCGAAAAACGCTGACGCAACAGATCATGCGGCTCGGCGGCGCCGGCAAGGACGCAATTGGGATGGCTGACCAAGGCGCGAACCATGCCCGCGCCGGCCAAACCAAGCCCAACTATCCCAACACGAAGTGGTGCTGCATTCATCTGAATTTCCAACCCTTAACCCGGGCCTGCCCCACCGAAATCCCCGGTGATAGGCAGGCTTTCCAGGGCCTGTTCGCTATCGTCGCTACGTTTCGGAATCCGTGCCCGAAGGGACCTCTGCAAACCCCATTTGCCCGTATTCTTTCAGAAAATCATCGAACTCCTCGATGTCAGAAATCATACTGATGGCACGCACACCATATTGGGTGCTTTCAAGGGCTTTTGTCGGTTCCTGCCCCTGCTCAAGTTGCTTACAAAGGCGCGTAAGTATCCGGCGGGCCGACATCGTCGGCAAATCCGATTTGACCAGAAATTCAGTTGATCTGTCGACAATGCCGGGCGGATGGCCGGGCATATTGGGCATCGCTTCCTGCAACGACCTGTCCTGTTCGTTCACACCCCAAATCCCGGTGAAGTTTTTGGTCTTTTGATGTTCGCGATCGATGAAATAGTCATTTTCAAAGGATGCCGTCGGCACATAGGCGTCGATCTTATAGCCATGCGGCAATACATAGGGGCGGCGTTCGGTTCGAGGCGGGAAAAGCATGCCCGAATCCAACATATCGACCTCTGACTGCTTAAAGGGTCGGTCCGTTCTGTAGCGATAACAAAACGCCATTGTGTGGGAATCATCGATTGGAACCCAAGCGCGGCCGTTGCCGACAAAATCATCTATTGGTGGCGGGATCGCGCTCCACATTGGCAGCATCCACTGGGAAATGCGCCAGTAGTAAGCGTCATCAAGATCACGCCGCGACCCATAAACAAAGCCATAGTCGGTGTCATGCAGGGTAATTACCGGTGCCCCATCGCGCGCAAGCTTTAGCCCGGTCATCTCGGGTGTTTTGCCGGGTGCCGGGGTTGTTGGCGAAGCCCCGTCGGAGGGGGGATCCAGTTCGCTGTGCAAAAAGCTGATGTGGGATGTGTCAATCTCGCCCTCAGCGGCCTGCAGCCAATTGCTGCGATGCAACCAGCGGGCGACGTGCAATTGTTCGGACGGCACATCAAGCCACTCCATTCCGGGTAGCTCGGGCGTATGCTCTTTGGGGCCCATGTAGACCCAGATCATGCCGCCAGCTTCGCGCGCCGGATAGCCCTTGATGGATGCCTTTTCCTTTAATTCTTCGTACGTGTCGGGCGGTGTGATATTGGGAATATCAACGCACTTCCCCTCCACATCAAACTTCCAGCCGTGGTAAACGCACCGCAGGCCGCAATCCTCGTTCCGACCGAAAAACAGGGGCGCCATCTTGTGCGGGCAATAGGCGCTTACGATGCCAATCCGGCCCTCGGTATCGCGAAACGCGACCAGATCCTCGCACAGGATCCGAATTCGAACGGGGGTGCCATCGCATTCCGTCAACTCACTGGCAAGAAGCGCTGGAAGCCAAAACCGGCGGAACAAATTCCCCATAGGGGTCCCCGGTCCTACCCGCGTCAGATTTTCAAACTTATCCGGAAAAGCTTCACCATCTGCACCATTGGCACCGTCCATCGTTCACCCTCCCGCAAACATTATCTTTGCCAAATCGTATATTACGGCGCCACAGTGTCAATACAAAAAAACCTGTGGGAGCGCTTAAATATATTTATAGCTGGGTATAACAATATTTTAAAGGCACACATTCTTACAATTCCTAGCCAAAAGGATAATTACTTCAATCTATTAACAGTAATTCCGCCTTTCACTTGGACTGCCTATTGGGCCCACATATGTGCAATTCCAACATTAATCGCACCGTCAAAACCCCGAAAACAAGGGCGCGGCTCGGACAATCGACCGCCTGTGATGTTCAAAATATCAGGCGTTTTACGCTATTCCCAAGTTCTGGTGGCGCTTCAGGTCCGGAAATGTCGGCATGATATTCATGCGCTACAAGCATACATACACATCGCGGATTGCCGCGGCCTATGGCCATCCGCGTAAAAAGGCAATTTCGGCAGCCCGCGCGACCGCCCTGGCTAAATAGCCGGAACGGTCAACCGGTCGCGATTGCAGTTAAACTAAAATGGTCGGAACGACTTCTTCCAAGCGCTACTCATGCGCCTGGTTTGCTGCGTCGGCAAGAAAATCCAGCAGGGAGAAACCGCCGGAAACATGATCTTGCATCGCCCAGCCAGCTGCGTCCCTGTCTCTTATACACATCTGACGCTGCCG
>JAHRVC010000071.1 GCA_019090885.1 Marinosulfonomonas sp. | reverse complement strand
GGTGCCGGTGATCGCAGTTATCATTGGCGAAGGTGGCTCTGGTGGCGCCGTTGCATTTGCCACGGCCAACAAGGTCGCGATGCTGGAACATTCGGTTTATTCGGTGATTAGCCCCGAGGGCTGTGCGTCAATCTTGTGGAAAGATTCCGAAAAGATGCGTGAAGCTGCCGACGCTTTGCGCCTGACTGCGCAGGATCTGATTAAACTGGGTGTCGCTGACAGGATTATCGCAGAACCGCTTGGTGGCGCACAACGCGACCGCAAAGCCACCATTGCTGCCGTTGGCAAGGCGATTACTTCGATGATGAATGATCTGACAAAGAAAAAGCCAGATCAACTGCTAAAAAGCCGTCGTGAAAAATATCTGGACATCGGGTCCAAAGGGCTGGCGGCGTAGGTCACGCCATCCGGCGCCTCACCACATAGATTTTTTGGCCCGTTCAGGCCATTCGTGGTCATAAGTGGTGCCGCCGACAGCGCCATCCGTCATTGCTGCAAGTATCTGGCCCGGCGTAGGCAGGCCTTCGCTTTGATCGCCGTCGCTCCAAAGACCCGAGCGTAAAAGAGCGCGCGCGCACTGAAAATAGATCTCTTGGATATTTAGAACAATCACACTGCTTGGCTGGATACCCTTGTGTTCAAAACGGGCCCGCAATCCAGCATCCGCAGTGATGCTTGCCCGGCCATTTACACGAATGACGTTTTTTGACCCCGCAACCATGAACAGCAACGAAGCACGCGGATCGCGAACAATATTGCGCAAGGAGTCCAGGCGGTTATTGCCGCGCCAGTCCGGCATCGCCAAAGTGCTGTCATCCAGTTCAGCCACAACCGGGCCATCATCCCCGCGCGGCGTTGCGTCCGTGCCTTCCGGGCCAACGGTCGACAGCACGCAATATCGCGATCGTAAAATCCACTCGCGGTATTGCGGCGTTAGTTTGGATGCCACTTTTCGCAGCGAAGGTTCGCCCGCCGTGCCATAAAGTTCGTGCAGTGCTTCCAGCGATTGGATGTGTTTCATTCGTTTTCTTTTCCAACAAACCCAGCTTCGGCCATAAGGCGATCCGACGCTGCTTCTACTGTCTCTTCCAGTTCGTCCATAAAAGGTGCAATTTTCATACCCGCTTTGATGCGGGGCAGAAACTCGACAACGGCCAGCCCAGGTGCGCGATACACCCCGCGGCGCGGCCAGAATACGCCAACATTTGTGGCCACCGGAACGCAGTCCTGCTTTAGCTCTCGATACAAAACCCCGGTGCCGATTTTATAGGGTTGTTTGGCTCCTGCTGCGACCCGTGTTCCTTGCGAGAATATGATCAGCTGGCCGGCTTCCTCGGCCCCTGATTTCACATCCGCCACCATCTTTTTAATCGCCGAGCCGCGCTTGCCACGGTCCACCGGAATGCATCCGATCCGCAAACCGTATTGGCCAATAACCGGCGCCCAAACCAGCGAGCTTTTCATGATGAACTTCCCGCGCGGAAGCGCCCCGAAAATGATCAGAATATCGAAAAATGATTGGTGTTTGGCGGCCACCAACACCCCATCGTCAGGTATCTCACCCCTGATTTCGGTTTTCAGCCCGATCATCCAGCTGGCACTCCAAACGACCCACCAGCAAAAACTGTTGATTGCCGCATAGCTGCCTTCTCGCGTGAACAGCGCCCATGGGGCAAACCCGATCCCCACGATCCCCAGCGCCACATACATCAGAAAATTAAATATCAGTGAGCGCAGCCATTGGATCGCGTATGCCACTAGGTCATCTCCTTCAAAGTTCGAAACGCCGCGGCGCGGGTGGCGGCAAAGGCCACAAGCGCGGCCAGAAACGGGATCAGCATTAACCACAACCAGTCTGTGCCCTGCAGCCCCATCCCGGATAAAAACCCGCTGGTGTCTGCAGCGCTTGGCAACGCCGCGTTGGAAAGGCCGCCCAGAAGCGCACCGACCAGCGCGCCGACAAAGGCCCGCAGTGTAAACTGGCGCACGAATGCACGCGCCACGAACACATCACGCGCGCCGACCAACCGCAAAACACGGATCACTTTGCTGTTCGCCGCAAGGGCCGAATTGGCGGCCAGCGTGATCATTGCCCCGGTCGTAACTATGATCAGCACGATCGCCACAAGACCAAGTGTCCGCAACCGGCTCGCTGCGGTTACCAATGGTTGGCGCCAGCGCGTGTGATCGTCAAAAATTGCACCCGGCGCCTCGCCTTGCAAACGCAAGCGCAATCCGTCGGCATCAATTCCATCTTCGTTCTGAAGTATTTCGATCAGTTTGGGTATTGGCAGGGTGTCCAGCGGCAGATTTTTTCCAAACCAAGGTTCAAGCAACGCCCGTTCGTCCGCTTCATCAAGAACCCGTGCATTTTTGACGCCCGGTGTCGTTTTCAAGACCGCCAGAACGGCCGCTGTCTGGGCTGCCAACTGGCCAGCGGGGGCCGAGATGCGAACCGTAGCTGTTCGCGAAAGTTCGGATGACCAGCGATCTGCCAGACGCCCCGTTGCCAGTGACAACGCAAGCGCAAAGACCGCAAGAAATGCCATCGCAGCAGACGTAAATAATGTCAGCCGGGCAGTGTAGCCGGACGGGGGAACCACTTTGTCGCCCGTCGTTTCCAACACCGCCTGCAAGTTCCAGCGTTTGAAATCCATTACAAATCCGCCCCAGCCAGTTGCAGCTGTTTGTCACGTAGCCGTAAAACCCGCGCTGCAACCTGCTGCTTGGCTGCTCTTATTAAATTCAGATCGTGTGTTGCGATCAGAATGGTCTTCCCCATTTTGTTCAACTCAATCAACAACGACAAAAGCCGTTGCGACATTTCCCAATCAACGTTGCCGGTCGGCTCGTCCGCAATTATAAAATCCGGCGACATGATTATTGCCCGTGCCAAAGCTGCCCGTTGACGCTCGCCGCCGGACAATTGCGGTGGCAAAGCAGATTTTCGGTCAGCCAAGCCGACCCAAGCCAATAATTCGTCCAGATTTTCATCTTCATCGGCACGATCTGCGACTTCCAGCGGCAATGTCACATTCTGCGCCAGTGGCAAATGGTCCAGAAACTGGCAATCCTGATGCACAACGCCAATGCGGCGACGGGTAAAGGCGATGTCGTCGCGCATCATCTGTGACACATGTTTGCCAAATACGGTGATCTGCCCGGAGGTCGCCAGTAAATCCAGATAGCAAAGCTTGAGAAAGGTAGTCTTTCCTGACCCCGATGGCCCAGTCAGGAAGTGAAAAGACCCCGGCTGGATCTCCAGCGACACATCGGACAACAAGTCGGTGTCGCCGTAGCCGTAGGACACATTTTTCAACTCAATCACATGAAACCCGCCTTTTGCCTGCCGCGACAGTTTTGCCTCACGCAGCGACACCTTTCAACGTTCCTATTGCAAAAGCTTGGATTGTTTCGAAAACCTTGCTAAAAATAGCTCAAAATGAAGCAGGTGCTCTTGGAATTGCCGCAAATATTCGGCTGACAGAGAACAAAAAATAAAAGTTGGGGTGGCAGATGCGTTTGATTTGTCCGAATTGCGATGCGCAATACGAAGTGGACGACAGCGTTATTCCCGAGAATGGTCGGGATGTTCAGTGCTCAAACTGTGGGAACACTTGGTTTCAGAACGCAGCGGGCTGGGAAGATGAGGCCGCGCCGGCAGAAGATAATGCCGCAACCGAGCAGACAGATGAACTAACCGCCCCGCCGGAACCAGAAATGGTACCCGAGCCAGAACCGGAAATTCCTGAGGCACCGAGCCTGCCAGAAACCGTGGACGCCGCCGAGATTGCCCCCCCCACGCCACCACAAACAGATCATTTAGACCAAGATGCTGACGACGACGAACCGGCCGAAATCCAAACGCGCGGTGTTGAAGAAAGTGTTTCAACGATCCTTCGCGAGGAAGCGGAACGCGAGACTGCACAGCGCGGCGGCGAAAATACCGGCCTTGAGACGCAGCCAGATCTGGGGCTGGATCAGCAAATTAGCGATCAGGGCCCCGGCGCCAAAGACCGGATGGCCCATCTGCGTGGGCTGGACGATGATCTTGGCGCGACCGCTGCAGCCGCAGCAGTTGCGGGCGGACAACGCAAAGACCTTTTACCCGACATTGAAGAGATTAATTCAACATTGACAGCGTCGGCGGGAGAGGCCGAAGCAGGATCAGAACAAGACTTGCAGGAAACCAGTCAAAAACGCGGATTTCGGCGCGGATTTGCAGTAACAATCCTGATTTTTGCGGCGTTTGTTCTGGTTTATTTGTTTGCGGCAAGTATTGCGCAGGCAGTCCCCGGTGCTGGCCCGGCCTTGGCTAGCTATGTGGATTGGGTGAACAGTATGCGTGCAGCAATTGATAGCCTTATGCAAAGCGCAGTGGCCCGGCTGACGGCGCTGGTTTCGCAAATCAGCGGCAACAGATCCGGTTAAAATCTGTCCAACAGACGTTTTAGATAGTCCAGTTCAAGTTCGGGGCGGTCAGGTTGCGATGAACGGCGACGGATTTCATCAAGCAAATCCTGAGCACGGCGATAGACATCTTCACCCTGCATCAGCTGTTCATCTGTGCCCACCTGACCGCTTGACCCGGTATCTCTGCCTAATGGATCGCGGTTGTTTTCAGTATCGGCCCGTCCAAATGCCTCGCCTTGTCGGCCTTGTTGCTGCTGGCGCTCCATTTCCTGGGCAAGGCCACGCATGCCATCGCGCAACGCTTCCAACGCTTCGGCCTGTTTGTCCAATGCGCCCGCAAAATCTTCTTGTCGCAAGGCACCTTCTGCGTCTTCCATAGCGCGACCGGCGCGACCCAATGCCTCGCCTGCCGCATCACCACCGGGTGTTCCTGCACCGGGCAGGTTTCCGGCTTGCTCATTCAACAGGTCTCGCAATGCTTGCTGGCGATTGGCCAAGCCCTGTCCTGCATCATCCCCCTCGCCCGGCTGTTGGCCCTGACCCATTTGTCCCTGGCCCTGCCGTCCTTGTCCTTGTGGGCCCTGTCCTTGTTGGCCCTGTTGCCCTTCTTGTCCTTGCTGGCCATCTTCACCAAACTGATCCTGTAAATCACTGAATGTATCGTCATTCAAACCCTGTTGCTGGCGCAACGTGTCAGCGAGGCCTTCCATCGCTTGCTGGCCCGGGTTTTGTTCGCCCTGACCCTGCTGGTTCTGCGCCATTTGCATGTTTTCCATCATCTGGCGCAGCTGATCCATCAGTTCCTGAGCTTCGGCCATCCGGCCCTGCTCCATCAACTCCTGCAAGCGATCCAGCATCTCCTGCAACTGGTCACTGGTGATTTCCTGCGTGTTCTGATTGTCGGCAAATTCGTTGCTTTGCGGATCTTGCTGAGCAAGCTGTTGCATATAATCCTGCATTGCCTGACGCAGATCTTCCATCAGTTCGGCTATTTCATCATCCGTGGCGCCGTCTTGCATCGCTTGTTCCAGCCGCTCTTGGGCACGGCGCAAACGTTCGCGGGCATCTGACAGGTTTCCATCCTCAATCAACAGGGCAATATCCCAAAGCGCCTGCGCGACTTCATCACGTTTATTCTCAGATAAGTCGGTGTATTCTTGGCCAATCTCCAACTGCCGGATGGCAAAACGCAGCTTCAGATATGCTGTGTTTGAGCGGAATAGCCCATCCGGGCGATGGCTTGCGGCCCGCAGGATTTGCACGACACGCTCGCCGTTTTTCCGTGACCAGAGCAAATCCCGGCGCTGCTCAATCAATGCCGCCGCCAGCGGGTCAAAAAACCGGCGCCCCGGCAGTATGACGGTCTCGCCGGAATTTATCCCGATCTGCTCCGCCGCATCCTCGGCGAAAAGCGATAGTTTTAACGGCAGCCCAGCCCAAGGGTGTTGGGCAAGGTTTTCAATCAGCGTTTCCTCAAACTCACGCCGGTCACCACTAAGCGGGATCGGCAGATCGAGTAGGATCGTTTCGCGCGGTTCTGGTTCAACCGTCAAGCCGTAACGGCGCTCAACTGCGGCCAAATCAAGGGACAATTCCGCCCGCCCACTGATGATCCCGTAATCATCCTTGGCGGCGAATGGCAGACGCATGTCGCCGCCCACCCGACGCTCTAGCTCACCCGAAAGCTCAATGGTCGGGGGCGTGTCAGGCGTAACTTCGATCGTCCAGCTCTGGCCATTGGGACCTGCGATCGCCAGTTCACCCGATTGGGTGATATCAAAGCCCTGGCTTGGTTCGGCCGCACTTTCAACTTCGCCAATCCGCCCCGATATGGTCTCGGCTACGGTAAGATCCCCAACCTCTCCATACAGGCGCAAAGTTACAAAGCTGCCGGCAGGAACGGTCAAACTTTCTGACTTAATATCCGCAAGGTAGATCGACGGTTTTCCGGTATAAGCGGGCGGTTCAATCCAGCCTTCCCATGTAGGGCCGCCCGCATAACTGCCCTGCCCCGGAGCAAGCTCGGCGACGGTCGCCACACGTAAAACTGATCCGAATATCAGCGCCATCGCGAATGCCAGAACCGCCATATACCGCAGAGCGAATGGATCCAGCGCCGCGATGCGCATATTTGGCTTTACGGCCTTAGCTGCGGCGGCACGTTCTGCCATTTTTGCGATGTGGGCTGCCAGACCGCTTCCGAAGCCGGATCACCTGATCCGATAACCTGCTGATCAAGAATTGCGCCGATTGGTCGCCCCGGCAGGGTGCGGTCCAGCCGATCAAGTGCTGCCGCCCGTGATGGCCAGCGAAACCGCCGAACGCCAAAAATCAGGGCCCAGATAGCACCCAAAATGGCCAGCACCACAAAAGCCCAGGCAATTTCCAGCAGAACCGTTTCGTGAACGCCGAACATCAGCGCGGCCATCGCAACAAAAATGATGGAATAAAGCGGCCAAAACGCACGAGTCAGGCGCTCAGCAAACATACCCGCCCGGGTTAACCCAAGCGGCCAGCGCAGATGCTTCAGGGCTGCATCAGAAAGACTCGGGGGTTTGGCCATATCCCTTTCTGCTTTAACCAACTGGCGTCAAAGCCATTCTGGGATGATATCGCGGTTTATCATTTCTTCAAAGGTCGGACGCGCGCGAATGACAGCGAATTGATCGCCCTGCACCAAAACCTCGGGAATTAGGGGGCGCGAATTATACTCTGACGCCATCACGGCACCGTACGCACCGGCCGAGCGGAAAGCCACAAGATCACCCGAATTCAGCCGCGCCATCGTGCGCTCTTTGGCGAATGTATCGCCAGATTCGCAAATGGGTCCGACGATGTCATACGTCGCTGGTTCCGCGCCCGCAGCGGGTTCGGTGACCGGGATAATATCATGGTGGGATTCATACATCGCAGGGCGGATCAAATCGTTCATCGCACTGTCTAGAATAAGAAAATCACGATCCTCGCCAGATTTCACATAGATCACTTCGCTCACCATGATCCCGGCATTACCCGAGATCAAGCGACCCGGCTCAATCTCAATCTCGCAGCCCAGATCACCCACGGTCCGCTTAATCACATCACCATATTCGATCGGTAATGGCGGTGCAGTGTTGGAACGCTCATAAGGGATGCCCAGACCGCCGCCCAGATCAAGACGGCGAATGTCATGGCCATCGGCGCGAAGTTGCCGGGTTAGCTCGGCAACCTTCAGATAGGCCAGCTCAAACGGTTCCAGATCGGTCAGTTGGCTGCCGATGTGCACGTCAATGCCGATGACATCAAGGCCCTTTAGCGTCGCTGCATGTGCGTAGACATCACGCGCCCGACTGATCGGGATACCGAACTTGTTTTCTTTTTTACCCGTCGCAATTTTGGCGTGGGTTTTTGCATCCACATCCGGGTTCACCCTAATGGTAATTGGCGCCACCAGACCCAGCGACAGGGCGACGTCGTTCAGCACCTCCATCTCTGGTTCGCTCTCGACGTTGAACTGGCGAATGCCACCTTCCAGCGCCACGCGCATTTCTGCGCGCGTTTTACCAACGCCAGAAAACACGATCCGCTCGCCCGGAATTCCGGCCGCTTTCGCCTTTAGGTATTCGCCGACCGACACCACATCCATGCCGGCACCCAGATCGCCCATCAGCTTTAGAACCGCGAGATTCGAGTTTGATTTCATCGCGTAGCAAACCAGATGATCGGTTCCGGCAAGCGCCTCATCAAACAAAGCATAATGACGCGTCAGCGTCGCCGCTGAATAACAGTAGAATGGGGTGCCAACGGCCGCCGCGATGTCAGAAACCGGCACATCCTCGGCGTGCAGAACTCCATTGCGGTAAATAAAATGATCCATCAGGTAACTGGCCTTGTGCGTAGAAACAGGTAAAGCGGCAGGCCGCAGCTGACACCAATCAGAAACGTCGCCGGAATTGCCAAAAGTGCTGACCAGTTGCGCCGCACGCGTGTTTCAGCGACGGTCCAAAGCGTCAGTGCAATTGACGCAATCGTCAGGCCCCATGCCAGACCGGAAGTCGCAGCATTTGCCTGCCATGCATCTGACAGGCCCGCCAAAGACGATCCATTGTCACGGGCCCACTGAAAATAATACATCATTGGATGCACCGCCCCCCAGACAGCCAGCAACAGATATCCTATCCGCAACGGTGACATTATTTACACGCAGGGCCTAAGCACAGGCCCAGATCAGTCCCGCTGACGACACCGCTTTTTGACGAATACCCAAGCGATACTTCACCGCTCAGAACGGGCGCAGTTGGTTCGCCATCAGCGCCACACGCCGCCAGAAAAGGCAGCAGGCAACATATGAGTGTCAGACGTTTCATTTCAGTTTCTCCTTCCAGCGGGCGATTTGCTGGCGGACTTGATCCGGCGCGGTGCCCCCATAGGATGTACGCGATGCAACCGAATTTTCAACGCCAAGCACATCAAAAACCCCCTTAGTGATCTTTGCATGAACGCTTTGCATATCCGCCAGTGACAAATCCGGCAAATCACAGGCGTTCTTCTCGGCCATTGCCACCAGCGACCCGGTCACATGATGCGCTTCTCGAAACGGCAGGCCAAGCTCGCGCACCAGCCAGTCGGCCAGATCAGTTGCCGTCGAAAACCCGCTTGCTGCAGCCACGCTTAGCGCATCCCGATTGGCGGTCATATCGCGAACCATGCCTTCCATTGCTGCCAGTGCCAGCATCAGGCTGTCGGCGGCATCGAAAACCTGTTCTTTGTCTTCCTGCATGTCCTTGGAATAGGTCAACGGAAGACCCTTCATCACGGTAAACAGCCCGACCATCGCGCCCATAATCCGGCCGATCTTGGCCCGGATCAACTCGGCTGCATCCGGGTTTCTTTTTTGCGGCATGATCGAAGACCCGGTCGAAAACCGGTCCGACAGGGCGACAAACCTGAATTGCGCCGAGGACCAGATCACCAGCTCTTCGGCGAACCGCGACAGATGCATTGCACAAATCGTCGCTGCCGAAAGATACTCCAGCGCGAAATCCCGGTCCGCGACCGCGTCCAGCGAATTTGCAGCAGGGCGATCAAACCCCAGTGCTTTTGCCGTGGCATGCCGATCAATCGGAAAGGACGTGCCCGCCAGCGCCGCCGCACCCAGTGGCGATTCATTCATCCGTGCCCGCGCATCACGAAACCGCGCCACGTCCCGGCCAAACATTTCGACATAGGCCATCATATGATGCCCCCATGTGACCGGCTGGGCCACCTGAAGATGCGTGAAACCAGGCATAACCCAGCCCGCGCCCGCCTCTGCCTGCCCCAACAAGGCATGGATCAGCGCGGTAATCCCTTCGATCGCCGCATCGGCCTGATCGCGCACCCACATCCGAAAATCGAGCGCCACCTGATCGTTGCGCGAACGCGCCGTGTGCAACCGCCCGGCAGGTTCACCAATCAAATCGGTTAGGCGCGCTTCGACATTCATGTGAATGTCTTCCAATGCCGCCGAAAACGGGAATTTGCCAGTTTCAATTTCTGACAACACCGTGAGCAGGCCTTCACGAATGGCATCGCTATCACTATTCGTAATAATACCCTGCGCCGCCAACATGGCTGCGTGGGCCCGAGACCCTGCGATGTCTTGCGTGGCAAGCCGTTTGTCGAACCCGATTGAGGCGTTTATTGCCTCCATGATTGCATCGGGCCCGGCAGCAAAACGCCCGCCCCACATTGCGTTAGATTTTTGATCGGCCATGGTCGAACACCCGGAGTATAAAATGAAGCTGTTTCGTTCCGCCGTTCTCTATACGGCCCTAACGCTTGGTGCAAATGCCGCTTTCGCCGACACCGCCGCGCTAGAAGCGTTGCGTGAAGGCACGTTGAAGAAACTGGTGTTCCTATCAGAGGCCAAGCCTGTGTCCCAAATTGCATTTTTTGATCCTGAGGGGGGCGAACATAAATTGTCGGACTGGCAGGGCAAATATGTCCTGCTGAATTTCTGGGCAACATGGTGTGCACCCTGCCGCAAGGAAATGCCGGGGCTAGAGGAAATTCAGGCCGAATTTGGCGGTGATACGTTTGAAGTTGTTCCGATCGCCACCGGACGGAATGCCCTGCCCGGCATCCGTCGTTTTTTCAAAGAGGTCGGCGTAGAAAACCTGCCGATCTTGCTGGACCCAAAACAAAAACTTGCCCGCGATATGGCAGTTCTGGGCCTACCAATTACCGTTATTTTGAACCCGGAAGGTCAGGAAATCGCGCGCCTGCGCGGCGACGCCGAATGGAACAGCGATAGTGCCAAGGCGATTATCGCTGCGCTGATCGCAGCCCCATAGCCAGCCGTCAGGGGATAGCGGCCAAATAACTACCGACCCAGCGCCGCCACCTGTGAATAGCACGGACAGCCAACCAGATGGTCGTTGACTAAACCCGTGGCCTGCATGAACGCATAGACAATCGTCGGGCCACAGAACTTGAAACCTGCCTTTTTTAGGTCCTTGGAAATTTGCGTGGACAGCTCGGTTTTTGCTGGAACCTCGGACATTGTGACAAACCCGTTTTGTTGCGGCTTTCCGCCCATGTAATTCCACAAAAAACTGTCGAACCCTTGTCGGGCTTCAATTTCCTGCCAAGCACGGGCATTGCCAATTGTTGCTTCAATCTTACCCCGGTGGCGGATGATGCCAGCGTTGTTAAGTAATTCAGAAACCTCGGCCTCGCCCCAGTCGGCGATAACATGCGGATCAAAACCCGCAAACGCGGCCCTAAAATTATCCCGCTTTCGCAAAATGGTGATCCAGCTCAATCCGGCCTGAAACCCGTCGAGGATCAGTTTCTCCCAAAGTGCGCGGCTGTCATATTCCGGAACGCCCCATTCCTGATCATGATAATCCAGGTAAATCGGATCATCGCCGCACCAGTCACATCGGCCATCCATATTCTCACCTTTCGTTCAAAACAGTCAGGGCACTTTTAGCAGGTTAGAACAATTAGAACTAAATAGGAACATTTACGTCGTTTTAAACCATCTCAACCATCTTGTGGCCAGTAAGACGGGAGAGTGACGTGAATACCAATTTCAAAGGTGCGGGGAATGGCGGGAAAAAAAACAATCCGCTTTCAGTTGCCGTTCAGGAGCGCGACAGAAACACGATCGACCTGGTGCGCGACGCCCTTGAAAATAGTCGGGCAATGCTCGCCTACCAACCGATTGTTCAGGCCCGCCCCCCAAATCAGATTGCTTATTATGAGGGGTTGATCCGGATCATGGATCGCACCGGCCGGATTATTCCTGCCCGCGAATTCATTGACGAGGTTGAGACAACTGAACTGGGTCGAAAGATTGATTGCATTGCACTCAAGCAGGGCCTTCAGACTTTGAAGTTGATTCCAGATTTGCGCCTGTCAATTAATATGTCGGCCCGCTCGATTGGTTATCAGCGATGGATGCGAATCCTAAACCGCGGATTAAAGGCCGACCCTTCCGTTGCCGAACGGCTTATATTGGAGATCACTGAACGCAGTGCGATGACCGTTCCCGACATCGTTCAGGCGTTCATGGCCGACCTGCAAACACGCGGAATTACGTTTGCACTAGACGATTTCGGGGCTGGGTTTACGTCATTCAGATACCTAAAAGATTTCTATTTTGATGTTTTGAAAATTGATGGCCAGTTCATCAGGGGTATCCACGCAAACCCCGACAATCAGGTGCTGACACAGGCGCTCATATCCATCGGAACGCATTTTGAAATGTTCACGGTGGCCGAGATGGTAGAAAGTGAAAGTGATGCGCGGTTCCTGATGGATTTAGGAATAGACTGCATGCAAGGGTACTATTTTGGCGTCCCCACGGTTCGGCCACTGTGGCTTGTCGACGCAGAAAATGCCAAACGCCGTGCATAAGTAACGGTCTTAGTGACCTCTTTTCAATCAGCCCGTTGATTTTTCTGCACCTGCAGCATAGGACTGAACCGTCGGGTGGGGACACAGGCTGATCCACTAAACGAAAGCCTGAAAAAAGCTCTCTGCCATGAATTTTTTGGAGAGAGCCACAATGACCAATGTCGTCATCGCATCCGCCGCCCGCACTGCAGTTGGCAGCTTTAGCGGATCGTTCGCTAAGACCCCCGCACATGATCTTGGAACTGCTGTTTTGGAAGAGCTTATTGCCCGCGCGGGTATCGACAAATCCGAAGTCTCCGAAACGATACTTGGACAGGTCCTTAGCGCTGGACAGGGGCAAAACCCTGCCCGTCAGGCCCATATCAACGCCGGCCTGCCGGTCGAAAGTTCCGCTTGGGGCATCAATCAGGTTTGCGGTTCCGGACTTCGGGCGGTTGCCCTTGGCGCCCAGCATATTCAACTTGGCGATGCAGACATTGTGGCAGCCGGTGGTCAGGAAAACATGACACTGTCACCGCATTTTGCAAACCTTCGCGCCGGCCACAAAATGGGCGACATGAAGTTCATCGACTCGATGATTCGTGACGGTCTGTGGGATGCGTTCAACGGCTACCACATGGGTCAGACGGCAGAAAACGTAGCCGAGAAATGGCAGATCAGCCGGGACACGCAGGACGAATTCGCCGTTGCCAGCCAGAACAAGGCCGAAACTGCGCAAAAGGCAGGCAAGTTCGATGACGAGATCGTCGCATTCACCGTCAAAACGCGCAAAGGCGATATTATCGTCGATAAGGACGAATACATTCGCCACGGTGCGACGATAGAAGCCATGCAAAAAATGCGCCCCGCCTTCACCAAAGATGGCTCTGTCACGGCGGCGAACGCTTCGGGCATCAACGATGGTGCGGCTGGGACTTTGCTGATGAGCGCCGAGAATGCCGACAAACGCGGCATTGAACCATTGGCAAGAATCGCGAGCTTCGCAACAGTCGGCCTTGATCCATCAATCATGGGTGCCGGCCCGATTTTCGCGTCGCGCAAAGCACTGGAAAAGGCCGGTTGGTCGGTAGATGATCTTGACCTGATAGAAGCGAACGAGGCGTTTGCCGCGCAGGCGTGTGCCGTCAACAAAGACATGGGCTGGAACCCGGACATTGTGAACGTGAACGGTGGCGCAATTGCTATCGGCCACCCGATCGGGGCCTCTGGATGCCGCGTGCTAAATACTTTGTTGTTCGAAATGAAACGTCGGGATGCAAAAAAAGGACTGGCCACTTTATGCATCGGCGGCGGCATGGGCGTAGCCATGTGCGTTGAGCGCGACTGACCCAACAACTTCGACCGCATGCCCAATCGTATGCGGTCGACCAAATTATTTTTGACCAAAGCGCGAACGAGCAACACCCAATCAGGAGAAACTGAAAAATGGGCCGAATTGCACTAGTAACAGGTGGCACCCGCGGCATTGGCGCGGCCACCAGCATCGCTTTAAAAAATGCGGGCTACACGGTTGCCGCGAATTATGCGGGAAACGACGAGACCGCCAAAAAATTCACTGCCGAGACTGGAATTCCCGCATATAAATGGTCGGTCGCTGACTATGATGCCTGTGTCACAGGTATTGCCCGTGTCGAGGCAGATCTTGGTCCGGTTGAAGTTCTGGTAAACAATGCCGGCATAACGCGCGACGCAATGTTTCACCGGATGACGCCGCAACAATGGCGCGAAGTTATCGACACCAATTTGTCTGGTGCATTCAACATGACTCATCCGATCTGGCCCGGCATGCGGGCCCGGAAATTTGGCCGGGTAATCAATATTTCGTCGATCAATGGCCAAAAGGGACAGGCCGGGCAGGCCAATTATTCCGCTGCAAAAGCCGGTGATCTTGGCTTCACCAAAGCACTGGCACAGGAAGGTGCGCGCGCAGGTATCACCGTAAACGCAATCTGTCCCGGCTACATCGGCACAGAGATGGTGCGCGCGATCGACGAAAAAGTACTGAATGAGCGGGTCATTTCACAAATTCCCGTCGGTCGGTTGGGCGAACCCGAAGAAGTCGCACGTTGCGTGACATTTCTTGCGTCCGATGACGCCGGGTTCATTTCCGGATCAACGATTTCGGCCAATGGTGCGCAGTTCGTCGTTTGATCGAGTCACGCTATTGATCGTGGTAAGTTAGCCAGAACGGGCTTGGCCGCGTTAACACGCGCGGCGCTGCACCTGAAAGGCCCAGTGGCGACACCGCAATTGTCGCCATGCTTGACGTCAAGCAGCTTGGCAACAAGCCATGATCCACCGGGTCGCACTATCGTAACTTTTCCTCAGGTATGAGAAAGGCGTTCTATTTCCTGCTTCAAAACAAGCTTTTGTTTTTTGAGGTCCGTAATCTGAAGATCATCGGTCGCCAAATTGCGTTGAGCCGTTTCAACCTGTTCTGAAAGGTTTTGATGCTTTTTATGGAGTTCCTGAAGATGCGAACTCAAATTCATGGTCGTCCTCCTGTATTTTTGTGTGCTTGCATTGCAGCACAATCTGCGGCGCATGTCACGACAATTGGAAACGCCTGATTACGCCAGCCTGTTCAAAAAAACTTAAAAAGCCGTTAATCAGTCTACTGAAAGCGAGCCACCATGACGCAGGACATTCCGGATTTCAGGGGTGTAGGAGTCTCGGTCGCCGTCATGGCTTGCGCCTTCATGCAGCACCAACGGTGACAGCAACTGAAAATCGCCTCGGCTTCCTTTTTGCGCATGCACAATCACCAGTTCTGCACGTCGCCCGGCCCTTGGTGTGATCGGTTTCACCGTAACGCTGCCCAAACGATCGTCAAATCCAGACAATAGGTCAGCAAGACGGTCGGCCTTTTGAATGAAAGTCAATTTCCCACCGGGCGCCAGCCTGCGCGTTGCAACATCCACCCAGACGCGCATCGGGATATCCCCCGAAAGCGCCAAATTTCGCCCCGGATCGTTTGTGGCTGTTCCACCGCCGTTGCGGAAATAGGGTGGGTTTGCGATAACATGAGAAAAGGATCTCGTGCGAATTTCAATCGGAAGTTTGACTATATCGCAGGCAAATACAGCAAAAGGAATACCATTCGATACAGAGTTTTTTCGCGCCAGTTCGGCATATTTGGCCTGCAATTCAGCGCCCACAAGATCAATGCCGCCAACCCTGCGCGCCAGACACAAACTGGCGACGCCTGACCCACATCCCAGCTCCAGCACTGTATCCCCCGGCACGGCGTCTACGGCTGCGGCCAGCAAAACAGGATCAATTCCAGCCCGATGCCCGTTCTTTGGCTGAAAAACCTTTACCAGCCCGCCAAGGAAATCATCCAGTGTTAGGTCGCCGTCATCAAAACCCATCGTTATCGACCCAGATCGATTTCATTATCGACGAGTATTCGTTCGGCGCGGAAGATATCCGGGTCGCGAACCATCAGACGACGCGGTAAGACGCCCACGGATCCTTCAAGCACGCTCATATGGACGTCCATCGGAAAGCAGTCTATACCCTCGCCCTGTAAAAGAGCGGTTGCATAAGCGATTATTGTCGGATCATTCGTGCGCAGAAGTTCTTTCATAATCCGTGATTTAAGGGCTGTTGCCCGTGTTTGTCGAGAGATGTTACGAGACTGTGATGGGCTTGGATGAAGTAGTTGGAAAACCGCACGAACGTTTGGCAAGTTATTTGTCACGCGATCTGGCAGACGTGGATACATTGATCCGAAACCGGATGGTGTCTGAACACGCGCCGCGGATACCCGAAGTAACCGCACATCTGGTTGATGCGGGCGGCAAACGTCTGCGCCCAATGCTAACGCTCGCCGCGGCACGGCTTTGTGGCTATGACGGCCCGTTCCACGTGCATTTGGCAGCCACGGTCGAGTTCATTCACACCGCCACGTTGCTGCATGATGATGTCGTCGACAAAAGCAACAAGCGGCGCGGGCGACCGACCGCGAACCTGTTGTGGGACAACAAATCAAGCGTTCTTGTGGGTGACTACCTGTTTGCCCGCTCGTTTCAGTTGATGGTTGAAACCGGATCACTTCGGGTGCTGGATATTCTGGCCAATGCCTCGGCCACAATTGCCGAAGGCGAAGTTCTACAGCTAACCGCCGCCCAGAATCTTGGCACTGACGAAGCGACCTATCTGAAAGTTATTCGCGGTAAGACGGCAGCACTTTTTGGCGCTGCGACCGAAGTTGGTGGTGTCATCGCCGGCGCATCAGAGGAACAGGTTAACGCGTTGCGCACCTATGGTGATGCGCTTGGTATCAGCTTTCAGATCGTTGATGATTTGTTAGATTATTTTGGCGAGTCCGCCACGATCGGCAAGGATGTCGGTGATGATTTTCGCGAACAAAAACTGACCCTGCCACTGATAAAGGCCGTCACCAAAGCCGACGCTGAAGAACGCGAATTTTGGCGCCGCGTGATTGAAAAAGGCGACCAGCAGGACGGCGATCTGGAACGGGCTGTTTCCTTGCTGAAAAAGCACGGCGCGCTGGATGCAACGCGGCTGGACGCCCTGGCATGGGCAGGTAAAGCAAAGGCCGCGCTGGATGTTTTGCCTGACGATCCTATCCGGGGGATGTTGTTGGATCTGGCCGACTATGTTGTGGCGCGCGTCAACTAATCGAACTCAAAATTGCGCTTCAAAATCCGGAACTAGCGACCCACCATTTCGGGTGATCTGCCAGAATTAACTTGGCTGCTGCGCTCGCCTCATGCTCTGTTTCATATAATCCAAAACAAGTTGCCCCCGACCCGGACATTCGCGCGATAAGGCAATCTGTATCTTCGAGGTCAGAAAGCACATCCGCAATAACAGGCGCAATTTTAATCGCTGGCTTCTGCAAATCGTTCCTTTGGTTTTTCAACCAGTTGCACATTTCTTTGGCCGTAGAAAACTCCGGGATCACCTCTGACATTGGCGCATTATTCTTCGTTTCCAGTGCATCAAACACCGCCGAAGTCGCGACGCCACTACGTGGGTTTATCAGAACGATACCCATATTGTCTGGCATTTTTTGCACTGGGGAAAGGCGCTCTCCAATACCCTGCATTCTGCTGCTCGTGCTTGGATAGCAAACGGGAATATCGGCCCCAAGCTTTGCCATTTCCTCAATTAATGGCGCAGCGCATCCCCACAGCTTTTCCAACGCGTGGAACGTCGCCGCCGCATCAGCAGACCCGCCACCGATCCCGGCCGCAACCGGCAGACGTTTGTGCAACAGAATATCGGCGCACCCATTGGGGTCGAGCATGCGAGCCGCCCTTACAACCAGATTATCACTGTCTGGCAAAAGATCCGCCGCTTGCTGGCCCTCAATACGAAGGCTTAACCTATCGCTTTTCGACACAACAATATCGTCGCCGATCCTTGGAAAAACAACGAAACTATCCAACAGGTGATACCCATCTTCGCGCTGGCCAGTCACATGAAGTGTCAGATTTATTTTGGCCGGTGCAAAGGCCTTAACCGTCATTTGCCAGCGAGATCGGTTCTGCGCCTTCTTCGCTTAATACCTGATCCAACCCCACTTCCAGCTTTCGACGTATCCGCTCGGCTTCATCTTCCTCAGGTTCGAACGATAACGCGCGACTCCACTGAAACTCGGCCTCTCGCTTGCGCCCGACCGCCCAATAAACATCGCCAAGGTGGTCGTTGATTATTGGGTCAACTGCCATAAGTTCCACGGCAGTTTCCATATATCCAACTGCCTCTTGGTATCGGCCGAGTCGATAAAGAATCCAGCCGAGAGAGTCGGTTACGTATCCATCTTTCGGACGCGCCGCGACCGCACGCTCGATCAGATCAAGCGCTTCGGGTAGTTTGATTCTTTTTTCAACGTAGGAATAGCCAAGATAATTCATAACCCGCGGCTGATCCGGGTTCAGTTCCAACGCCGTCAAAAAATCTGCTTCCGCCTGTTCCCAGCGATCCATCCGCTCATGCGTAATTCCGCGCGCAAAATAGACCACCCATTGCTGGGCTTCTGGATTTTCAAAAAGGGCAACAGCGCGATCATAGGCTGCCGCCGATTCATCAAATCGTTCAAGGCCGCGCAGAATATTTCCAAGTTCGACATGCACCGATGGTTCATCGGCATGACTTTCCGAAAGCTGCTGCAATACTTCAATGGCCGCATCTGTGTTCCCACTCAAATCAAGCGTGTCGGCGCGTCCTATTTCTGCTGCCAAAAAGGCGGGGTTGTCGCGGGTGATACGGTTCAGCGCGTCAGTTGCTAATTCGTATTGGCCCATATTTTCCAGTAGTTTGGCGGAAAGTAGTATTGAATCTACATGATCGGGCCGCAGGTATTCAGCCATTCGCGAATAAATCAGAGTGTAGGCATCATTTGCTTCGCCAGTCAGGGCACCCGCCACGGTAAAAAACACTTCGGCGACGCCGTCCTTGGCATTTCGGGCCGAGTTAAATGGCAGGGTTTCGCCGTCGCTTAGGCGTCCGCGATAATCAGTCAGACTTGCAACCGAGGTTTTTGCCAACACATCGTCAATCAGCTCAATTGCCAATTCGTTTTTGTCCAACTGGCTAAGGATTTCCGCGTGGGCGATGACGCCTCTGATTGTTGCAGGCAGAACCGTTCCAGTTCGCCCGGACAGAATTTCATCGGCACCTTCCATGTCCCCAACCATCCCAAGCGCCAGCGCTTTGTGATAAAGTCCAAAGCTTTGCAGCCCGGTTTCTGTGGCGACCTGTTCAAAGGATCCAAGCGCTTCGGACATATTGCCTTGTCCGATCTGGATCCATGCCAGCGCAAGACCATCTACCAAGGGGCCAACTGTCTGCCCCTTTTCAAGCGTTGCAAAGGCGGCCTCAAAATTGTCCTGCCCGATAAGCTGCGCAAGCATCACCAGATTGGCGACCTGGTTCGTATCGGTCAAACCCTGCAATCGCCGGGCGACCACGGCCCCACGCTCGGCATCCCCCTGCCCAACATAGGAAAAAATCGCGTTTTCCAACAACGAGATATTGGTTGGGTCCTTTACCAGCGCGCGCGTATAATAGCGGGACGCTGCAGCAAAATCGCTGTCAGAACTGGCTTGTCGCGCGGCCAGATAAGCACCGGCCAACCCCTCGGCGGCGACAGGAAGGGCCATTGAAACGGCCACGACAGCGGACCAAGCGAAACGGATCAGGGGCAATCTGGCGACCAAAAGAGTTCCTTCCAATGTGGCATATTCATCGCAAAGCTAACGCCAAGCACTTTCAAAAACAATGCAACCGGGCGCGAAATCCGCGGCTCTGACGTAAGCGTTACATATTTGGATAATTCGGCCCATCCCCACCTTGCGGCACGGCCCAGGTTATATTCTGGCTTGGATCTTTGATATCGCAGGTTTTGCAGTGCACGCAGTTTTGAAAGTTAATCACAAACTCGGGGTCTTTGCCTTCTTCGTGAAGCACCTCATAGACACCCGCAGGGCAATATCGTTGCGCGGGTTCGGCAAACTCTGGCAAGTTCACCGACAAAGGAACGTTCGGATCGGTCAGTTGCAAGTGTGCAGGCTGGCTTTCCTCGTGGTTTGTCATCGAAAAACTAACGTTGGTCAGGCGATCAAAACTTAGCTTTCCGTCCGGTTTAGGATAGTCAATTTCTTGATGATTGGCGGCAGGCTCGGTTGACTGAGCATCCGTCTTTCCATGCTTCAGTGTTCCAAACAGACTAAACTGAAAGATAGATTGGAACCACATATCAAAACCACCCAGCACCAAACCACCAAGCGGCCCGAAGCGGGCGTTTAGCGGTGCGACGTTGCGCACTTTTTTCAGATCTTTGCCGACTGGCCCTGTGCGCAGTGCGTCGTCATAGTCTGCCAGCACGTCCGACGAACGTCCGGCCTTAAGCGCCGAATGTGCCGCTTCTGCGGCTGAGATGCCGGAATGCATTGCGTTGTGATTGCCCTTGATCCGCGGCAGGTTCACCAGCCCGGAAGAACAACCAAGCAACGCCCCACCGGGGAACGCGCTTTGAGGAATTGACTGGTATCCGCCTTTGGTAACTGCGCGCGCGCCATAAGCGATGCGTTTGCCGCCCTCAAGAACCTTAGAAATTTCAGGGTGATGCTTGTAACGCTGAAATTCCATATACGGATAAAGATATGGGTTTTTGTAGTTTAGATCAACGATGTAACCCACATAAACCTGATTGTTATCAAGGTGATACATGAATGATCCGCCAGAGTTTTTCCAACCAAGCGGCCAACCCATCGTGTGCAGGACAAGGCCTTCTTGATGATTTTCCGGCTTAACTTCCCAAATCTCTTTCATGCCAAGCCCAAACTTGGGCACGTCACAATTGGCGGCCAGATCAAACTTGGCAATCACTTCCTTGGATAGCGATCCGCGAACACCTTCGGACAGGAACACATATTTCCCATGCAGTTCCATTCCGGGTTCGTAGCCCTCGGACGGCGTGCCATCGGCATTCTTACCAAACTCGCCAGCAACAACGCCTTTCAGTGCGCCATCGTCATGGTAAACAAGATCGGAACACGCCATTCCGGGGAATATTTCGACGCCAAGCTCTTCGGCCTGTTCTGCCATCCACCGACAAACATTACCCATCGAAACGATGTAATTGCCGTGGTTGTTCATCAGCGGCGGCATCAGGAAATTCGGGATGCGCAATTTTCCGGCCGCCCCCAGAATGTAAAAACGGTCCTTTTTCACAGGAACATTTATCGGCGCGCCTTTTGCCTTCCAGTCAGGGATCAATCGATCCAAACCCGAGATATCCAGAACGGCACCAGACAGAATATGCGCCCCAACTTCGGACCCTTTTTCAAGAACAACTACGGATATATCAGCGTCCAGTTGCTTTAGGCGGATCGCAGCAGACAATCCAGCCGGGCCCGCGCCAACGATGACAACATCGTATTCCATCGATTCACGTTCAGTCTCGGTCATATTTTCCCTCACTTCAGTTCCGCTCGGCTTTGGTCGGGCCGCAATCCAGAAAAGTTCAACTTTGCAAGTTGCTTGGTATCATTGTGACGTCGCCGCCGACAAGTTTCTTACCAAGTTTTCACCAATTTATTCTATATGTAGCGCAGATCAGCCCATATTTTGCCGATAATGGGCAAAGCACCGCCTTGAGTAATCGGGAACGCGGCTTGCATGCTTAAAGGATACGTGGTTTTGATTTTTTTCGAGCAAGACAACCAGACAAGATAGGGCGAGACTGATGCAAAAAGTCCCAATGACCCAGGCGGGAAGTACCGCGCTGAATGCAGAATTGAAAAACCTGAAATCGGTGGAGCGCCCAGCGATTATTAAGGCAATCGCCGAAGCCCGCGAACACGGCGACTTATCCGAGAACGCCGAATATCATTCGGCACGTGAAAAACACTCATTCATCGAGGGACGGATCAAAGAACTTGAAGGTTTGTTGTCACTTGCCGAAATAATTGACCCAAAGTCCCTATCGGGGACCATAAAATTTGGTGCGACAGTCAAGCTGGTCGATGAAGACACCGAAGAAGAAAAAACCTATCAGATAGTTGGCGAGCCAGAGGCCAGCATTGAAAATGGCAAATTGAATATCAAGTCACCACTCGCGCGTGCATTGATAGGCAAGGACGAGGGCGACAGCGTTGAGGTTCGGACACCGGGCGGTGAAAAATCTTACGAAATACTGTCGATCAAGTTTGTGTAAACCGCCCAAGTAAGAGCCTAAGGAATGGCAGTGCCGGAACAGCAAAAATCTATTGACCTCGGAATTTTTTCGCGGCGCGGTGAGGGATTTCAGATATCCTCGGCCGAGATTATCGCTGGCGTACTTTCGGCGGTTTGGTTGCTGGGCATCAGCCTATTTTTCATGTTTTCAAACAGTGATGCATCGGAAGCTTCGCCGCGCGGCGACAACTTGCGCTTTGTCATAACAATTATTGCGCTGTTTATGCCGGTCGCGCTGATCTGGGTTACCGCATCAATGGCGCGCAGCATGCGCCTGATGCGCGAAGAATCGGGGCGATTGCAAACCGCGATCAATGCAATGCGCCACAGTTACATTCAGCAACAACAGTCCGGCGTTTTAGGTGTCAAATCTTCGGTCGAAAACAAGTTGGAAGAAATCGCAGCGGCACAGCGCAAAACCGATGCTGCGCTGTCAATGTTCACGTCGGTTCGACCTGAAACAGAGCAACTTGCCAATCAGGAAACAGCGGCGCTAACCACTGCGCAGCAAGTTCCCGTGCAATCGCAACCCTCGCTTGCACTTGGCACACCCGCCGAAACACTTGCCCCGCCCTTGTCGGTCTCAGATTTCATTCGGGCCATGAACTTTCCTGAAACGCCGGATGACAAGGCTGGGTTTCGCGCACTTAGAAAGGCGCTTCAGGATCGGCATGTATCGCAACTGATTCAAGCTGCACAGGACGTTCTGACGTTGTTGTCACAGGATGGCATTTACATGGACGATCTGGAACCGGAGCGTGCTCGCCCGGAAATCTGGCGGAAATTTTCCGGCGGGGAACGGGGAAAACCTGTCGCAGCACTTGGCGGCATTCGGGATCGGTCCAGTTTGGCGCTGGCGTCCGGGCGGATGCGGCAGGACACAATTTTTCGGGATTCCGTGCATCATTTTCTACGTAACTTTGATCAGATATTTTCACAGTTTGAAAAATCGGCGACAGATCAGCAAATCGTTGAACTTGCCGGAACCCGATCAGCGCGGGCATTTATGCTGCTTGGTCGTGTAACCGGAATTTTCGACTAAATTCCAAAACTGGAATAGGGAATATACCGGACAGGATCACCGGGCTGAATGCGGCGTTCGGCATCTTCCAACTCAACCAAGCCATCGGCCCAACTTAACCCGGAAACCCGCCCAGATCCTTCCGACGCAAAAACCTCGGCACGTCCATCTGGTGTGACACGGGCGCGCAAATACTCTCGTCGTCCTGCCTTTTTATCCTTCTCAAATGCTGCCGGCAGGGTGAACCCCTGTGGTTTCAACCAGCCCCCTCCTGCCAAAACGGACATCGCCGGGCGCCCGAATATTAGCGTGCAGACAAACGCGGCCACCGGATTTCCGGGCAATCCGAATATCGGCACGCCATTCCAAACGCCCATTGCCAACGGACGGCCCGGCTTTATGGCAATGCGCCAACTTGATAGCGCCCCTGCATCTTTCAGTAACGCGGAAACGTGATCCTCATCACCAACCGAAGCGCCGCCGGATGTCAGGATGACATCCGCATTTTCAGCGCCGTAATCCAACTTGTCCTGTAGCGCAGCTCGGCTATCGGTCGCATGACCTAAATCGACAGGATCGTAGCCCCATTTTTCAACGAGGCTTAACAACATTGGCCGGTTCGCGTCATAGGTTTTTTCCGCCGGAGCTTGCCGCCCCGGTTCAACAAGCTCATCACCGGTCGACAGAACACCCACGCGCAATCGTGTAAATACCGAGACCTGATCGCAGCCAACGGCCGATAAAAGCGCGATATCCCCCGGATGCAAAACCTGCCCACTGTTCAGCGCCATCTGGCCTGCGTGAATATCCTCACCGGCATTCCTTGCGTTCGCTTTGGGTTTAATCAGCCCATCAAACTGCACTGTCTCGCCAACAATTTTAACGTCTTCCTGCAAGACAACTGTATCAACGCCCGTTGGCAACAAGGCCCCGGTTAGTATCCGCACCGCCTGCCCAACTGGAACGGTGTCCGCAAACGGAGCGCCCGGTGCTGCGCGTCCCTTAAGCAATGGCAGGGATTGGCGGCCGTCCGTGGTTACGCCATGGGCAAAGCCATACCCATCCACCGCCGAGTTCGCAGCCGGCGGATTGGCGCGCTTTGCAACGACGTCTGACGCCAGCACACGTCCCAAGGCTCCGGACGCCAATATAGTCTTGCGCCCGACAACCGGCTGGATACGGCGGCGCAAGGCGTCCAGCGCTTCATCAACCGGCATCCAGTTGACGCCCTGCGGCAGTGCAAAACAGTCGTTCTGCAGGGGAGGCGCATCGCTGGGTGGCTGCGTTGTTTCCAAAAGCCCGACATGGCGCAGAATAAATTCACTGATCGAAGTTGTGTCGTTCAGATCAAAGACCGGAACGACAAGATCAACCGCCCCGCCATTGCCCGCCACAGCAACAACCGAGGTGTCCTGAGCGGCGATTAACCCAGTCCCTGTTTCCACACGATATGCTTCTATTTTGGCGTGCGCGTCACGTTTATAACCCTCGATCAACACCAGATCGACAGGCGCAATCTTACTCAACAACTCGGCCAGCGGTGGTTCTGACTGCTCACCACTTTCATGCATCAACGCCCACCTGCTGCGCGACGCCAGCAAAACCTCTTTCGCGCCGGCGATCCGGTGCCGGTGGCTGTCCTTACCCGGCCGGTCCACATCAAAACTGTGGTGCGCATGTTTCACAGTGGACACCGTAAACCCGCGCGCCGAAATTTCTGCGATCAGCCGCTCAATTAGCCCGGTTTTTCCTGAGTTTTTCCAGCCGACGATGCCAAAAACCTTCATTCGCTCACCTTGCGCAGCAACAGGCGCGCCCTTTCCAAGTCTTGCGGGGTGTTCACGTTAAAGAATGGATCGTAGTCTAAGATCGGAAACTCAGCGCTGGCGCAGCCGTGTTTGTCGGTCCATGCCACGACCTTGCGCAATCCGTCCTGCAGCGATCTGCGCAAATCTTCGCGCAGCGATACCGGCCACAACCCGAATGTCGGGTGGCGATTGTAGCCGGGCACCGAGCCTTGCGTTGATGCCAACACGAGCGGCGTTCCGGCATTGGCGCGCACATCGCTCATCACGGTAACAAGGTTGGTGGGAAAAAATGGCGTGTCGGCAGCTACAGTTACAATGGTTTCTGCGCCTTGCTCCGCCGCCCAGTCCAGCCCTGCCAAGACACCCGCAAGTGGTCCTTCAAAGCCGGAATTGCCATCTGAAATGACAGGCAACCCAAATTCCGAAAAACGGTCCGGATCACCATTTGCATTCAACACCAATTCCGAGACCTGTGGTGCGATCCGGGCGATTACATGCTCGATCAACTTCCGGTCACCCAATTGAAGCAAGCCTTTGTCCCCGCAGCCCATTCGCGTCGCCTGCCCTCCGGCCAGAATCACCCCCGGAACCCGCGTCATCGTCCGCTGTCCAAACTGGCACTATCGGTGGAAATTGAAACATCCGCATCGCGGATCAACCGCTCATGTCCCGCCAGACATACAAATCTTTGCCCGCGCATTCGGCCAACAAGCGTCAAGCCGACGTCCTGTGCAATCTCGACTGCCCAGGCGGTAAATCCTGAACGCGAAACCAATACCGGAATGCCCATCAACGCCGTTTTCATCACCATTTCCGAGGTTAGCCGACCGGTCGTGTATAGGATTTTATCGGCCGCTGTTGCCTGCTCAGCCAACAACCATCCAGCCACTTTATCAACGGCATTGTGGCGCCCGACATCTTCCATATAGACAAGCGGGCGGTCCTGTTGGCACAAAACCGTTCCATGAATTGCGCCCGCTTCAAGGTAAAGGCTAGGGGTTCGGTTGATCTTATCTGCCAATGCATAAAGCCACGACGTTCGCACCTCTGCGGCTGGCAGCGTCACCCCTTGAAGCCCGTCCATCATGTCGCCAAACACTGTGCCAACAGCACAACCCGAAGTCCGCGTTTTTTTCTTTAACTTTTCTTCGTAATCCGTCTGGCTTTTAGTTCGCACCACAACCGTTTTTAATTCATCATCATACTGGACGGATGACACATCGTCGGCGCCAGACAGCATGCCCTGATTGTATAAAAAACCAAGCGCGAGATACTTGGGGTAATCACCGATCGTCATCGCGGTAACGATTTCCTGGCTGTTCAGAAAAATTGTCAGCGGGCGTTCTTCGACGACGTTGATATTTTTTGCCTGACCGTTCTGGTCAATGCCACTCATTGCGCGCGACAATGCACTGCCGCGCGGATCAGGTGCTAACAAATAGTCTGGAAAGTCATCACGAATTGGCATTTGATCCTCAGAAAGTCCCGCGTTAACCAAACCGGGCGCATTGGATATTAGGATCATTAAATGACCGCAGCCACAACAAAAACTGACTTTTGGCGCGGCCTGCGGGACGGTTCACCGTTTATTCTGGCGGTCATGCCATTTGGTTTGCTTTTTGGGGCCATTGCAACCGAGGCCGGGTTGGATTTTTTTCAGGTGATGAGCATGAGCATTCTGGTCATAGCAGGTGCTGCCCAGTTCACCGCCCTTGCCCAAATGCAAGATGCCGCACCAGTGGCTTTGGTCATTGCGGCGGCATTGATGGTGAATATGCGGATGGCCATGTATTCGGCCAGCTTGGCACCACATCTTGGCGCGGCACCCCTATGGCAACGGGCCATTGCGGCCTATATTCTTGTTGATAACACCTATGCTGTGTCGATTTCGGAATATGAACGGAATCCAGATAACGCTACGGCTGGCAAAATCGCCTATTATTTCGGATCTGCCGTACCATCTTGGGTGTTTTGGTATTTCAGCACCTTTCTTGGCGCATATCTGGGCCAGTCAATTCCGCCGGAATGGGCGCTGGATTTCGCTGTTCCTATTGCATTTATCGCAATTTTCGCACCGTTACTGCGAACGATCGCGCATGTTGCGGCTGCCCTGACGTCAATTGTCGTGACGCTCATTTTGGCATTCCTGCCCTACTCCATCGGCCTGTTTATCGCCGCCGGGCTGGCAATGGTGGTCGGTGCAGAAGTGGAACGGCGCATATTGAGGCGCACCCTATGACTTATTCAACCACCGCTATCTGGGTAATTATCATTGGTATTGGGCTTGGAACTTACATGATCCGGTTTTCGTTTATGGGCGCGCTCGGGCGGGCCCGCTTGCCGGAATGGGCGATGCGTCTTTTACGTTATACGCCCGTCGCGGTCATTCCGGGGTTGATTGCCCCCATGGTCCTGTGGCCCGCAGCCACGGCAGGCGAGCCGGACCCCGCGCGGATTGCCGCGGCCTTGGCCGCCGCTGTTTTGGGTGTTTTTACCAAAAATGTAGTCATCGCGGTCCTTGGCGGAGCCGCTACATTATACCTGATGCTTTATTTAATCGGTTAGGCCTTAGATGCCGTAGGCGACTATGAAACCAGAATTATCGCTGGCGTCATTGTCATAGACCACCTCGGTTGTAACGCCGGGCAATTGTGCAAATGCGGCGGATGTCTGCTTTGGAAACCACGTTTTTTTGATAGTCTCAAAGCCGGGAAGCTTTTGTAGAATTCCCGTTATTTGGATCGAGCACTGTGCTTTTGGCACCGCTCCATTTGTCATGATTTCAGCCAAAGCAAGGCGCGCAACTTCTTCGGATACAACAATTTTCTGGATAACCGTATGGTGGGTCGTGCGGGAATGATAATCAACGTAAAAATGCACGGCAGGATCTGTCATCCCGAAATGCACGTCGTTACGTTCCGGTAAATTTGGATGATACCAAGTTCCAGCCGGATCGAAAATCGCCCGCTGCGTAGCATTCACCATCAAAGCGGAATGCGCGCCCGCGCCCGATTTATTGTTGATGACAGTAAATAACGTCAGGGTGGGCGGCCCGTCATGCTGATAGCTCGCTTTTGCTACAGCGGCGTCAGGGGCCCATTTAGGTTCCGCTGGCCCACCACATGCGGCCAGAAATAAGGCCGCAGACAGCACGGCAAAAACCCGTATCCCAGACAATAGTTTCAACCGTTTCAGCCGCCAACAATCGCAAGAAAAATCAGGAAAACAATAATAAAAATACTGCTCCAGGTTATCGCTTTGTTAAAGCCGGAAAATGTTTTTTCGTGTGCCGATATGTCCATCGACCCATGTTCATGTTTAGCCATTATTTGTCGTCCCTTTATCTGCCGTTTCGTCGCATTTAGCTGATTCCAACAGCCATGTCACGGCCCGCAGCCGTGTATGAGTGTCACAGTTACTTGTCTTCCAGATCGGCAGCCAG
>JAHRVC010000070.1 GCA_019090885.1 Marinosulfonomonas sp. | reverse complement strand
TGCGCGTTTGATCGACCCAAGGACTATGATTATTTCCAGATAACCGCCGGGCCGCTGACGCTGGCGGATCGGTATCAGGGCCGCCCCGCTTCCAAAAGCCGGATTGACGTTTCCGCCTCGCCCTATACTTCAATGTCCCCATGAACCCGCCAAAACCCGCGTCCAGACCTGACAAAGTTTCGCTGTGGCGATACCTGCGCCTGTTCCGTCAGGACATTCTGTCAGCGCAACCCCAGCGCCTGTACCGCGCGTGGATGGCAGAGTTCAAAACGCCGTTTTTCCGCTCTTACCTGCTGAACCAGCCGCAGCTGATTGATATTGTGTTGCGTGAGCGTCCGATGGATTTTCCCAAATCCAACCGGATCGCCGAGGGGCTGCGCCCCTTGCTGGGAAACTCGGTGTTCCTGACCAATGGCGAGACATGGAAACGCCAACGCCGGATTATCGATCCGGCGTTTGAGGGCGGGCGTCTGCGGGCGGCGTTTGGATCCGTTGCGGATGCGGGGGAAGCGGCGGTCAAACGACTGCAAAGCGAGCAGGGGCCGCTGGAATTTGAGGCCGTGACCAGCCATCTGGCGGCGGACGTGATATTTCGCAGCCTGTTTTCGATCCCGATTTCGCATGATGTTGCCGCACAGGTATTTGCCGAGTTCAAAGAATTTCAGCGCAGCCAGCCGATCGTGAACCCGGCAGCCTTAGTGCCAATGCCGCGCTGGATACCGCGCCTGCACCGGCGCAAGACCCGTGCGGCGGCCAAACGCATCCGTGCCCTGATTGGCAATCTGACGGCCGAGCGCGCCGGCCAGATTGCACAAGGAAGTGCGCCGGATGATCTGGCGACCAAGATCATGACGACGCCAGACCCTGAAACCGGGCAGGTGTTTGATACCGGTGAAATGATCGATCAGGTGGCGATTTTCTTTCTGGCGGGCCATGAAACCAGCGCTTCGGCGCTGTCATGGGCGCTTTATCTGCTCGCACTTTACCCGGAGGCACAGGACCGCGTGGCCGATGAGGCCGCAGGATTAAGTGACACACCGGATTTCAGCGAGCTGTCAAAGCTGCGCTTCACCCGCGACGTGTTTCGCGAAACGCTGCGGCTTTATCCGCCGGTGCCGATGATGGTGCGCGAGGCAACCGGGGCGGAAAATTTCCGTGATCGTGATATTGCCAAGGGCGCGCAACTGGTCATCAGCCCGTGGCATCTGCACCGCCATGAACGCCTGTGGGATGAGCCGAACGCCTTTGACCCGGATCGGTTTTCAACCGCCGCTGGCAAGGCGTCTGCGCAAAGCGCTTATATTCCGTTTTCGGCAGGTGCGCGGGTCTGCACCGGGGCCGGGTTTGCGATGATGGAAGGCACGTTGTTGCTGGCACTTCTGGTGCGCAGCGCGCGGTTTTCGACCGTGCCGGGCAAAACACCGGTGCCCGTGGCGCATCTGACGGTGCGCTCAAAGGATGGGATTTGGCTGACGAGCGAGCCGCGTTAACGGTCGCGGTAATGGCGCAGCACAAACAGCCGGATAGCCGAAGCCAACCCTGATTTCGTGCCGCGTTCCTCGTCAATTTCTGCTGCTAACTCATTGATAGGCCGGTTCATCTGGGCCGCGATATCGCGAAACGCCTGCCAGAATTCCGCCTCAAGCGATACGCTGGTGCGATGGCCGCGCAGGGTTAACGAGTGTTTGGCCGGACGGTCGTTCATCGCTTTGGGTCCAGCCGGTGTTGATCTAGGTGTTTTTCGCCCGCATCCTTGGCAGCCTCACCAAGCTGCCGGGTGGATTTTGGCAAGCCAAACGTCACCGCATTCCGGTCCGCCTGAACCTTGTCCGCCGCGCGGGTGCGCGCCTTGCGTATCTGGTTCAGATTGACCGGTTTGCTCATGCTTTCGGGCCGATCATATTTTCCGGCCGCACGACTTTCTTAAAGGTTTCTTCGTCAACAAAGCCAAGGTTGATCGCCTCTTCCATCAACGTCGTGCCGTTCTTATGGGCGGTTTTGGCAACTTTGGTGGCATTGTCATAGCCGATGGTCGGCGCAAGGGCCGTGACCAGCATCAGACTTTCGCGCATCAGCTTTTCGATCCTGTCAGTGTCGGCGCGGATACCGGCAACACAATTATCGGTAAACGCGACCGACGCATCGCCCAACAACTGCATAGATTGCAGCAGATTATAGGCCATCATCGGTTTGTAGACGTTCAGTTCAAAATGCCCCTGCGACCCGGCAAAACCGATAGCCGCGTCATTGCCAAAGACATGGGCGCAAACCTGCGTCATAGCCTCGGCCTGCGTTGGGTTCACTTTGCCCGGCATGATCGAGCTGCCCGGTTCGTTTTCGGGCAGCATCAGCTCGCCCAGACCACAGCGCGGGCCAGAGCCGAGCAGGCGGATGTCATTGGCGATCTTGAAAAGACTGGCGGCGACGGTTTTGACAGCACCCGACATTTCGACCATCGCGTCATGTGCGGCGAGGGCCTCAAACTTATTGGGTGCGGTGATGAAGGGCAAGCCGGTGATCTCGGCCATATTGGCGGCGACGGCCTCGCTCCAGCCTATGGTGGTGTTCAGCCCGGTGCCAACGGCTGTGCCGCCTTGCGCCAGTTCGTATATCCGGGGCAGGGCGCCCTTGATGCGGGCAATTCCCATGGCAACCTGATGGGTGTAGCCGGAAAATTCCTGCGCCAGTGTCAGCGGTGTGGCGTCCATTGTGTGGGTGCGGCCGATCTTGATGATACCGTCAAATTCCTGAACCTTGGCTTGTAGTGTGGCGTGCAGCTTTGCCAGCCCCGGCAACAGCACATCATGCGCGGTGGTGGCCGTGGCGATATGCATCGCGGTGGGGAAGGTATCGTTGGACGACTGGCCCATGTTGCAGTGATCGTTTGGATGCACCGGGTCTTTAGAGCCAATCGTACCGCCAAGAATTTCGATTGCCCGGTTTGCGATCACCTCATTGGCGTTCATGTTTGATTGCGTGCCTGACCCGGTTTGCCAAACGACCAGCGGAAAGTTGTCATCAAACTTGCCAGATGCGACCTCGGATGCGGCCTGAATGATGGCTTCGGCCAGCTTAGGGTCCAGCGCCCCTTTGTCCCGGTTGGCCTGCGCGCAGGCCTGTTTGATAACGCCAAGGCCGCGGACAATCGCGACGGGCTGTTTTTCCCAGCCAATGGGAAAGTTGATAAGCGAGCGCTGCGTCTGCGCGCCCCAGTATTTGTCTGTTGGAACCTCCAGCGGGCCAAAACTATCGGTTTCTGTGCGCGTGGCGGTCATAGCTATTCTCCTGAAAACTGTTGCAGTCTTCTGACGGGTTTTCAGGAAAAGTTCAATGCGGCTGGCTCTGGTAACTACGAGATGCCCTTTAGCGGGTGCAATGCCAGATGCGCCCGTGGCAATCAGGGTTTTCTGAAACTGTCCAGACTGACAACTTCGCCTTCGTGTGGCGTGTCATCTGTGTCCGGCGCTGGGATTTCATCGCCGTTTTCCGGATCGCCATCGGGCAGATCGTCTTCGCCTTCCTGGGTCTCAAAGCGCAGGCCGAATTCCACCGAAGGGTCAACAAACGTGCGGATCGCGTCGTAAGGAATATAAAGCGATTCCGGTGTGTCGCCGAAGTTTAGTGTGATGCCAAACCCTTGGTCGGTAACGTCAAGATCGTCGAACCAGTTTTGCACAACGATCGTCATTTCATCGGGATAGCGGTCAGACAGCCAATCGGCGATCTCGACATCCTCGTGCAGCGTGTCAAACGTGATGAAAAAATGGTGGTCGCCGGGCAGGCCATCGGCAGCAACACCTTCCAGAACCCGCTGTATCAGGCTCCGCATCGCGTCGTGCATCAGATTTCCGTAGTCTATCGTCTTGGTCAAGGCCAATCCCCTTGGTATTTCTGCAACCACAATAAAGAAAGCACAGGTGAAGGAAAGGGCGGTTGCAAATTTTTTGCAATGAAAGCCAAGGCTTCGGCGCGCGCCGCTGGTGCGGCCCAACCGGCCCGCTGCTGTCGCACTGGATCGGGAACCCCCGCGGTGCTATCGTTCGTGAAATGGGCGCGACGCGAAGATGTTCAGGATACCAGCTATGGGCGTCGAAATTGTCCGGGGCAGATGGGGGCGACATGGGAAAACCGATCAAACAAATCACGATTGTCGGCGGCGGAACGGCTGGCTGGATGTCGGCATTGTTGCTGATGTCGCTTCTTAATACCGGCAAAAACAAAGGCCCAAAGATCAAACTGATCGAGTCGCCCAACATTCCAACCGTCGGTGTCGGCGAGGCGACAGTTCCCGGCATGCCCCGCACCCTGAAAACCGCCGGTATTTCCGAGCAGGAATTTTTCAAGACCTGCAATGCGTCCTTTAAGCTGGGCGTGTTGTTTGACAATTGGAATGTCGATAAGGCGGGCAAGCCGATTTCCTATGTGAACCCCTTTGCCCGCCCTCCGTCGATTGATGGCGTTGATGCGGCCAGTTATTTTGCTAAATACGGCGCGGGCGGGGTGGATTTCTCGCAGATTTTCTCACCAACCATTGATCTTGCGCGCAAGTTTCGCGGCCCCCGCGCACTAAAAAGCGGCGAGTATGCGCAAGGCACCGGCTATGCCTATCATCTGGATGCAGGCCTGTTTTCCAAAATGTTGCGGGACGTGTGCATAAAACGCGGCGTCGAACATATCATGGAAGATATGGAGCGGGTGGAACTGGATGAACGCGGTTATGTGGCGGCCGTTCATCTGGCAAAAACCGGGCGTCATCCGGTTGAACTGGTGCTTGATTGCACCGGGTTTCGCGGCCTGATTATTGGCGAGGCACTTGGCGAGGAATTCATCAGCTATTCCGACTATCTTGCCAATGACCGGGCCATGGCGGTGCAACTGCCTCATCCGGATCCCGAAAAACTGGAACCAATGACCCGCTCAACCGCGCTTGGCGCTGGCTGGACGTGGCGCGTGCCGCTCTATAACCGGATCGGCACCGGCTATGTGTATTCCAGCGCGCATCGCACGGATGAGCAGGCGATGGATGAGTTTAAGCAATCCCTTGGCGATCTTGGCAAAGACGCGGAACCTCGGGTGATCCCGATGCGGATCGGGCGTAACCGCAATGCATGGGTTAAAAACTGTGTCTCTATCGGGCTTGCAAACGGCTTTATCGAGCCGCTGGAATCCACCGCCATCCACATGATTGATACCTCTATCCGCTGGCTGGTGACCTATTTTCCCAATAGTGATTTTGCCGCCCCACCACGGGCGCGGTTCAACAAGCTGGTCAGCAAAGCCTATGAAGAAGTGCGCGATTTTATCTGCCTGCATTACGCTTTGGGCAACCGGACTGACAGCCAGTATTGGATTGATGCGCGTGAGGAGTTGAAAGTGCCAGACTCGCTGGCCGAGAACCTAGAGTTGTGGAAACACGCGATGCCGGGGCCGTATGATCTGGACTTTGTATCGTTGTTTTCGCCTTCGACCTATCAGGCGGTTCTGATGGGAAAACGGGTTTATGAGACCGACTATGCCGCGAAAAACTTTGAAAGCAGTATCGGGTTTGATCCCGATAAGTGGAAAAAATATGTCGTGCAGACCCGGCGCCAGATCACGCAAACGGTCAAAAATGCCGCCGATCACCGGACCTTGCTGCGAGAATTGCGAGGCGAGGCCGAACCTGCGCCTGCGGGTCAGCCTTGGGCACTGATGGGCGGATTTGCATCCGGCACCGGACAGGCAACGGTGCAAATGCCCGGCCAGCGGGCGCCCGCCGCGGCGCGTGTTGATGCGCCCAAAGATGCGAATGAAACACCGGCCAAACCGGATAAAAGCGACGATTTCAATCTGCTTTAGCGTGCAACAAATAGGGGTAAAGTGCAGGCTTCTGTTGCCAGGTGCCTGCGAACCCCGCCTTACGCGGCTAGGCGCAAGGGCTTAGTTTCGGCAACTCAAACTGCTTACGCAGCCAGAGCCATAGCCGGAGCTTTGTTGTCATTTGCAACTAGCTATAGTGAACCGATAACGGTGGTATCCCGCCGAGACAAAGCTAACCCCTTTAGACGTTCGTCGATCCTATTTCGGCCCCACAATCCCCAAATGAAGGATGATTTGGTGGAGCCGCCGGGTACCGCCCCCGGGTCCGATCCGCTTATTACGAGCGCATTTATGTCCATAGTCCCGTTGCCGGAACACTATGAAATCTAGTGACTTGGCCCGGCGGTTTCAAGCGGTTTGCGCATGCTGCGTCATTCTGGGCGGTTTGGCGGCCAATGTGACCTGACGAAAGTGGCCTGCCAGAACATATTATTTTGATCGCGCAGGCGAAAATGTAGGTATGATGGAAAGGGCCGGGATTTTGATGGTAAATCGGGTGAAATTGGCCCAATCAATGGCAAGGGGTTCGGTCGATAACACAGGTTACAGGAGGTGACGATGAACACAATATCTGTTGAAGGGCAGCAGGTTCACTACCGCGCCCAAGGCGCAGGGCCGGTTGTCATATTGTTGCATTGTTCCTCTAGCCACAGCGGCCAATGGGCACCGCTGATTGACCTTTTATCACCGAATTTCAATGTTCTGGCACCCGACCTTCATGGATATGGGCGCAGTGATCCGCTGCCTCTGGATGGGCGGGCATATTTTGAACGTGACGGTGCAATTGTGACACAACTGGCCGCGAAATATGGACCCAAGGTGCATATCGTCGGCCATTCGCTTGGCGGCACCGTGGCCCTGCATACGGCCGTCAAACACCCGGACATTCTGAACAGCCTGACGGTGATTGAGCCGGTCCAGTTTAGCCTTATTGAAGAAGCGGGTATCGTTTCGCAGGCTGAATACCATGAAATATCTTCGACCGTCTGTGGATTGGTGCGTTTGAACAAGCCCCGCGACGCCGCCCGTCTGTTTGTGGATTTCTGGGCATCCCAAGGGGCGTATGAGCGCATGGATGCCAAAACTCAGGCCTATGTTGAGCAAACGATCGAGCGTGTGACCGATGACTGGGCAGGATGCTCACGCCATGCACCGGGGCAGATCACGATTGCGGATCTGGCCGGGATATCTGTGCCTTCGATGATCCTGCGCGGAAGCGAGACCAGAACGTCTGCCCGCAACATCACCGAGATAGTGCACAAAGAAATAGCCGGCTCTGATCTGGTGGAATTGCCGGGCCTCAGTCACATGGCGGCGGCGAACCAGCCGGGCGCGATTAATGAGGTTATTGTGGATTTTCTGAACGCACAGACGCATTAATAATATCTGAATACAGGAGCACATCATGTTCAAGGCACTGATTGTTGAAAAAGACGAAGACGGCAAGACGCACGCCGGGGTCACTGAAATTGGTGAAAATCGCCTGCCTGCGGGCGATGTGACTGTTGCGGTCGAATATTCCGGCCTGAACTACAAAGACGGGTTGTGCCTTGGGCCGGGTGGCGGCCTTGTGCGCAACTACCCCCATGTTCCGGGCATTGATTTTGCCGGCACGGTCGAGGCGTCTGATGATCCACGCTACAAACCGGGTGACAAGGTTGTTCTGACCGGCTGGCGCGTGGGCGAGGCCCATTGGGGCGGCTATGCGCAAAAGGCGCGGGTCAAAGCTGATTGGCTGGTGGCCCTGCCAAAGGGGCTGAGCACCCGGCAGGCGATGGCAGTGGGAACGGCTGGTTTCACGGCAATGCTGGCGGTCATGGCGCTGGAAGATCACGGATTGCAGCCGAGGCAGGGCCCGGTGCTGGTGTGCGGTGCTGCGGGGGGTGTCGGCTCGGTCGCCACGGCGATATTGGCCAAACTTGGTTATGAGGTTGCCGCTGTGACCGGACGTCCCGAAACCGCAGACTATCTGAAGGGCCTTGGGGCCAGCCAGATCGTGGCGCGCAGTGATCTGAACGAGGTCACCAAACGCCCGCTAGAGGCCGAAACATGGGCCGGATGCATTGATGCGGTTGGCGGCGATATGCTGGCGCGGGTTCTGGGGCAGATGAAATACGGCGCATCGGTTGCCGCCGTCGGGCTTGCAGGGGGCGCACAACTGCCCGCGACGGTCATTCCGTTCCTGCTGCGCAGCGTTAACCTGCTGGGGATCGACAGCGTGATGCGCCCCTATGAGGATCGGGTGCGCGCTTGGGAACGCGTGGCGCGTGATCTGCCGATGGAAAAGCTAGAGGCAATAGTGCAGCCTGCAACGCTGGCCGATTTGCCCGCCCTTGGCCGCGATATCCTGAAAGGGCAAGTGCGCGGGCGTGTTATTGTGGATGTGAACGCCTGAGCGCGGCTTGAAAGGAGCAGACATGAAGCTGGATGTGGATTTTGTGCGGGCGCAATTCCCGGCGTTCTCAGAGCCATCGCTGGCCGGGCAGGCGTTCTTTGAGAACGCGGGTGGCTCTTATACCTGCGCGCCAGTGCTGGATCGGCTGACGCGGTTTTACCGCGAACGCAAAGTGCAGCCCTATGGCCCTTACGAGGCAAGCCGTCTGGGCGGCGAGGAAATGGACGAGGCGCGCGCGCGGCTGGCCGCGATGCTTGGGGTGGCGGTGGATGAGGTCAGCTTTGGCCCTTCAACGACGCAAAACACCTATGTTCTGGCCAAAGCCTTCGTGCGCCATTTGTCACCCGGCGATGCAATTATCGTCACCAATCAGGATCATGAGGCGAACTCCGGCCCGTGGCGGCGGCTGGCGGATGCGGGGATTGAGGTTCGCGAATGGCAGGTTGATCCCGATAGCGGGCATCTTGATCCGGCCAAGCTGGAAAGCCTGCTGGAGGGTCGTGTTAAACTGGTGTGTTTTCCCCATTGCTCCAATATCGTGGGCGAGATCAACGATGTCGCTGGAATCGTTAAAACGATCCACGCGGCCGGGGCTTTGGCTTGTGTTGACGGGGTCAGCTATGCGCCGCACGGCTTGCCCGACGTTGCTGCACTGGGTGCGGATATCTATCTTTTCTCATCCTATAAAACCTATGGGCCGCATCAGGGCATCATGGTGATCCGGCGCGAACTGGGGATGGCGCTGCCCAATCAGGGGCATTATTTCAACGGTGATACGCTTTATAAACGGTTCACACCTGCAGGGCCGGACCATGCGCAAATAGCAGCATGCGCTGGCATGGCCGATTATGTTGATCTGCTTTATGAGCATCATTCAGGTGCAGGTGGCGAGCCAATCGCGCGGGCCAGATCGGTGCATGATCTGATGCGCGCCCATGAGGTTGATTTGGCCGAACCGCTGCTGGAATACTTAAGTGCCAAGAACAGTTTGCGCCTGATCGGGCCGCAGAATGCCGCCGCACGTGCACCCACGATTGCCATTGAATTGCCGGGGCCTGCCGAGCAAGTTGCTGCGGCATTGGCCGGGCACGGGATCATGGCGGGCGGGGGCGATTTTTATGCGGTTCGTTTGCTTCAGGCACTGGGGATTGATCCGGACAAAGGTGTCCTGCGGCTCAGCTTTGTGCATTACACCACACCGGGCGAGGTGGATCAGCTGATCGGCGCACTTGAGCAGGTTCTATAGGCTGTCAGGTGCCCGCCATTTATTAAAATGTTGCCTGAAAGGCGCAATATCTTCTAGCCTGTATGAAATTACGCGGGGGCTGAGGATGGATTTTTTGACATCGCTAAGCGGGCAGCGGGATCTGCCCCGGTATTTTTCGCAAGTGTTTTCGATTGCAAAAGGCATTAATCAGGGCTGCCTTGATTTTGTGCTTGAGGATGGGCGCCGTTTTCGTGCCAAGGGCAAACAACCCGGCCCGATGGCCGAGATTGTCATTCATAATCCAGATGTTTTCGCCCGCCTGATCCGCGAGGGCGATCTGGGGTTTTCAGATGCGTATCTTGAAGGTGGCTGGACCTCGCCGGATCTGCAAAGCTTCATGGATCTGATGAATGCCGGCAACGACCATATCTATGATGGTTTCCCCGGCATGGTGCTGGTGCGCACCTATGAAAGGATGCGGTTCTGGCTGAATTCAAACAGCAGACGGCAGGCCAAAAAAAACATCTCGCACCACTACGATCTGGGCAACGATTTTTACCAGCTTTGGCTTGACGATACGATGACCTATTCCTCGGCCAAATTTGAAACCGGGCAGGAAAGTCTTGAGGCGGCGCAGACCCAGAAATATGCCAGCATGATTGACCAGATGGGCGTTCAGCCCGGCGATCACGTGCTGGAAATCGGCTGTGGCTGGGGTGGGTTTGCCGTTTACGCGGCTGGTGAGCGCGGGCTTCGGGTGACCGGGCTTCGAAATACAGAGCAGCCGAACTCTATGGGCCGTACCACTCCGGGTCATCGTGC
>JAHRVC010000069.1 GCA_019090885.1 Marinosulfonomonas sp. | reverse complement strand
TTATAGTAGTAATATCCGCCACCAGCCACAACCAGCGCCAAAATTACGATCCATGTCTTACTCATATCGATTCCCTACCTTCGTTAAAAAACACTAATATTGTCGTGCACATGACAGAAGGGTCCAAGAAAATGAAGCCTTCCCGTCAAAAGCAGTCCGAATACGCTCGTTTCCGCCATTTAGGCGGTTGAAAGCTGGCCCGACAGGCCCTAGTTTTCCAGCCCAGACAATTCAAACAACTTAAGGATCATCGCCATAGCCCGCAGACCCCACAACGCCCCGCCACAACGTGACACAGGCCCCAGAGTAAACGAGCGCGTTCGGTGCCCGGAAATACGGCTTATCGGAGCAGAAGGTGAAAATGTCGGCGTCGTGACGCCGGAACGCGGCTATGAAATGGCGCTGGACGTTGGCCTTGATCTGGTAGAAATCTCGCCCAATGCAAACCCGCCGGTTTGCAAGATTATGGATTTCGGAAAATTCAAATACGAAACCCAAAAGAAAGAGGCCGAGGCCCGCAAAAACCAAAAGATCATCGAGATCAAAGAGGTCAAGTTCCGCCCCAACACGGACACCCACGACTACGATGTGAAAATGCGCAATGTTTTCAAGTTTCTGGAAAACGGCGACAAGGTGAAGGTTACTATGCGGTTTCGCGGCCGTGAAATGGCGCACCTGGATCTAGGACGTCAGTTGCTGGAACGGGTGGCTGATGACACCGAAGAGCTGGGTAAGATCGACTCGATGCCCAAAATGGAAGGGCGACAGATGATCATGATGATCACGCCCACACGCAAGTAACACAACAATAGACGACATCACGACGTGCCTGCGTTTGCAGGGGATGTGGTGTCTGGCAGTTTTCGATCAAATCAGAAATGGCTCGCACATCGCAGTGCGGGCCTTTTTTTATCGCAGGTGATATGTCGGGGCGATCCAGTGCATGACAGCCAGTCGCCGGGTGAGATGATGTTGCACATCGGCTTGTGGAAAGCGGACGTTGGTGATTGATACTGCATCCTTCATTTTTGGATGACTGCTATGCGGGACGAAGCTGTCGCCCGTGCAACAATGCGAAACTGGTGCTTTTCGGCCCATTGCAGTCATCCAGCCGATTATTTCGATGCGGCGGTGCGGCCCGTCAAACCGGACATTCGTTCACGGCGCAGCAGTTTGCGGGAGAAACGGCAGCTGTGCAGGACAAAGTGGACAATTCACGATATGATTTCGGTGGCTGCTTCTGGATACTTGGCTCGTTGAAATGGGGTTGGGATTGAACCGTGGTCGCAAACCTAACCCAAAGTTTAATTGGCGCGTCTGCCATTTCGGAAAGTCAATGAAATGCGCCCTTTTGAGTAAGATAACGACTTTGTCCGCACTCTTTGGCTGGTGTGCCCGCGATACCGACTGGATGTCACTGACAGGCTATTCAACCTAGCACCGTCAATTATTCAACCACTCAATCCAAGAGCAGCAGTTTTCTGATACTTCCCGCCCGCCGCAGCGTGGTGAAAACGGTGCCCACGACCACCAGCCACAAGGCCAGAGTTAGGACGCTACCCTTGGCGAACCAAAGCGTTTCGACCGTCGCCAATACCGCACACAAAGTCACAAGAGCCATGCGGTGTGGTTTTGCCATCGGACCCGAAAAGTCAGGCTTCAAACCAATGCTGGCCCCAAGTTCCCGCGTATATGCCGTAAGAATGGACAGGGCAGCTGCCGCCCATCCTAACGCAGGCGCGCCGACGCCAAGGCCCAGACCGACAAAGATCAGCCCATCCGAAACCCGGTCAGGGAATTCATTCCAGAAAGGACCGTCCGGGGCGCTTTTGCCGGCTTCGACCGCAACCATACCGTCAAAAAGATTACACAAAAGGCGAAGTTGGCAACAAATGGCGGCCAGAACCAGCAAGGCCCCAGCCAAGTAAACGTTCAAATAATTGCCCGCCAGCCAAAACGAAAGCCCGGCCATTAAGGCAGCAACCATGCTTGCCTGCGATATTTGGTTCGGCGTGATATTTCGCGATGCCAAGGCGCCGGTGATGCGATCTGCCCACTGAGTATTGCGGCTATTTAGCGGGCGACGGTTTGTTAAGTCTGGCATTTCAGCCCTCCGAAAGCTTTCGTTGGCGTATGATGTTGTAGCTGAATATGTAAATGACAGCGACGGTGGTTGGCACTGCAATTGTGGTTAGAATTTCTGGCGTTTCAGCAAGGTAGTGACCGCAGAACAGGAAGCTGGTCGAGACAAGGCCAGCAATCAATGGCGGGGCCCAAAAGCCGGGATTTCGTGAAAACTTTGGGCGCATCCAGTCAACAGATCGTTTTAGAAAAAACGTCAGAAGGGCCGACATTGCTCCTTGAACCAACCCTGCCAAAAGCGGGTCCGGCATTGGGTGTGCCGAGTTTGCGAAAACGCCCCATCCACCCATTGCAAAGAAAGCAAAGGCTACATGCACGGGTGTGCTTTTTAGCAATTTGTTCAGGACAGAGTTCAATGGACATCCCAATAAAAACGCACGATGTGAAAGAATATCGGTGCCGAAAATATGACCGAGTCCAATCTGTCGATAAAACCGCCATGCCCGGCGATCAGATGGCCCCAATCCTTGATGCCCCGGTCACGTTTGATCGCAGACATCACAAGCCCGCCGAAAAATCCCATGACTGTAATGACCAGCGATAGCCCCGCCGCCTGAAGCATCGTAAAGGGGGTTATCCAGAACAGTGCTGCGCCAAGCGCGCTGGCCGAAAGAATACCCCCCAAAAGCCCTTCCAAAGTCTTTGAGGGCGACAGCTTGGGCGCAATCTTGCGCTTTCCAAGGAGCTTTCCCCAAATATACTGCAGGACGTCGCTTGATTGAACAACGACAACCAAGAAGAAAATCAGGAACAGGTTCTGACCTTCATATCCTGGGATGTTGAGGCTTAACAAAGCAGGGACATGCGACACGCAATAAACGCTGATCATCAGCGCCCATTGGGCTTCGGCCACACGTATCAGAAAGTTGTTGGTTTCGCCCCGAAGTGCCGAGAAAATAGGCATCAACAAGAAGGCATAAACGGGTATGAAAATTGAATAAAAACCATACCTGTTCATGCTAACCGCTATGTATTGCAGGGGCAGGACAATAAAGGCCGCAACCACGATCGCCCGGTGGTCCGCCGCCTTGACGTTTGTCAGTGTCAAAAACTCTCGAAAGGCAGCGAACGAACAGATCGCAAAAAGGATAACAACGCCCGTGTTTCCAGCCATAAAGGCGATGGCCATGACGACGACCATAACCCACCAGGCATTTATGCGTGCGATGAGATTTTCAATTGTGCTGCCGGGACCGGCATCACTCGATCGTTTTTTCAACACGAAGCCGATTGCAGACGCGACAAGTAATATCGTGACAACACTGGCGAGAAGCATCAGAAAATCGCTGTCAATTTCGGTCATTTCACCAAAGCCCCTTTTGCCGGGCGCAGCGCCAACAGTGCGGCCTCTGCGCGTTGAAGGAAACTTCCCTTGGCTTCCCCCGCTTCAAGGCGCATCGCATCACCGAATGTGACGGTGCAAATCAAAGGTATAGGAATAATGGCCCCCTTCGGCAAAACCCTGTTCAGGTTGTCTATCCAAACCGGCACAAGGTCGATATCCGGGCGAGCCGTGGCCAAATGGAAAAGTCCTGATTTGAAAGGCAACAGCGCTTCGCCTGTTATATTTCGGGTGCCTTCCGGAAACAGGATCAAGCTGTCGCCAGCATCTATGGCCGCTGTCATTGTTTCGATCGGGTCCTTCTGTCGCGCTTCGGGGTTTCGATCAATCAGCACCGCATTAAAAACTGATCGGCCAATGAAACGCTTCAGTTTTGAGGTCATCCAATAATCTGAACCTGCAACCGGACGTGTACTAACGCGTAGATTTGGCGGTAAGACGGCCCAAACCAGGATGAAATCGCCGTGGCTGTTGTGATTGACAAAGTAGACGCGTTGTTGGGCTACGGGCGCGACCCCGCGCCAAACACCTCTTGCCGCTGTGATGATTTTTGCCAGTGCCAGAATAAGCGCCGATGTCAGTGTAACTAGAAATGAAATACTGGGTCTCCAAAATAAAAACTAAGCCGAGCGGTGCTTGGATTTGATCGCCTATTTTGTGTGGTGGTGTCAAATTCGGTCTATCGAAATCGATGCAAAGTGAGATGCCCCTAGTTTTCTAGACACCTGCTTTGTTCATTTTATGCTGTCTGGTTTCATACACAACCGGCGACAGCATGCCGTTGTTCGTGTGCTTGCGGGTGGGATTGTAGAACATCTCGATGTAGTCGAAGACGTCCTGCCTTGCAGCGTTGCGTGTTAGATATGTCCGCCGCCTGATCCGTTCGCGTTTCAACAGCTGGAAGAAGCTCTCGGCCACGGCATTATCATGGCAATTCCCACGTCGGCTCATGCTTGCATCTAGATTGTGTTTGCTGAGAAAGGATTGCCACTCTTTGCTGGTGAACTGCGATCCTTGGTCGGAATGGATCATGACTTTTGCCTTTGGTTTGCGCCGCCAAACCGCGCTTAACAGGGCTTGTAAGGCGAGGTCTGTTGTCATGCGTGATTGCATTGCCCCCGTTGACCGGCAGGTGATTTTCTTAAAGTCACCGAGAGGGGGCCAACCACACGCCTTGAGAAGAGATCAATCACGACCGCCAGATACGACCAGCCCTCATGCGTCTTGATGTACGTAATGTCAGTCACCTATTACCGGCAGGTGATGCAAAGCATCACCGTTAGGCAAACGGTATCCGGTGTATCGACTTCGAACTGCCGGTCCAGCGTGTTGCTTGCGACCACCGCTGGCTTGCCACCATAGCGACCTGGACGGCGCCTGTAGCCAATCTGGGCCGCGACGCCCGCTAATCTGGCCAATCGTGCGACGCGGTTCTCACAACAGGTCTCACCCGCATCGCGCAGATCGTCATGCAATTTACGATAACCGTAGATTTTGCCGCTATCCGACCATGCTTGTTGGATTAGATCTGTTTGACGGGCATCCTCTTGCGCACGACGGCTTAAAGGTTCCTTAAGCCATGCATAAAATCCGCTGAAATGGACCATGAGCACACGGCACATTGCCCGATTTGAAAACTCGGGCCGATGAGCCTCTATAAACGCGTACCTCACTGAGACTCTCGCGCGAAGTACGCGGTGGTGCATTCAATCGGTCATCGCAACATCTGATATTTAGATGTTCGCAATGAAGGATATGAAATGCCTAGAACAGGTCGTCCCGGATTAACTCAGCGTCTCGAACCCGGGCCGGCTTCGAAAACTGTGCCTTCCATGTGTACAACGATTTGGTGCTGACCGCATATCCGCGCTCAACAACCTGCGCCACAGCGTCTTGTTTGAACTCATCCGTAAGCCGTATTCCCTTAGCCATATCCGTCTCTCCTTGGTTCCAAAATTACCAAGCAAAGTGTCTACAAATCTAGGGGCTATTCAGAAAGACAGATTGTGGAGCGGTAGCACGGGGAAATTACTTGGTATGATCAATCGGCAAGTTCACCCAATCAGACTATTTTAGAATGGTCGGTAATTAGCGCGGCAATGTCAGTGTTGCGCATATTCCCTCGGTGCGGGATTCAAATGCCAGTTTTCCACCATGACTGAGTGCGATATTTGATACGATTGTCAAACCCAGACCTATCCCCTTTCTGTGGGCTGCGTTGTCGCCCCTTTTGAAAGGTTCGACCATGTTTTCGAAATCGAAGTCGACATTCGATCCTCCTGCATCTTGAACCAATACTCGGATACATTCAGATGTTGCGCTTAGTGTGACATGGGCCGACTTACCGTATTTAATAGCGTTATCGATCAGGTTGCATAGGGCGCGGCGGATGGCGTTAGGGCGGCAAAAGCACAGTAGACGTTTTTGATCCGACAGGTTCACCTTGGACCGCTTCGAACCCGATTTGAAAATCGTTCCGGTACTGTCCACGGTTTCTGCTTCCATTGGCGCAAGAGTGACCGGTAGCCCGATGTCGGCGTAATCGTCGACAACCGATTGCACGAGACTGTGTATCGAGACTCGTCGCTGCTCTTCGATATTCATTTCGTTGCGTGTATAGGCCAGAACGCTTTCGATCATGTTGGTGATTTGGTCAATGTCTCCTTCAAATTTTGTGCGCAAGGCTGGATCATCGATCAAGGCCGCGCGCAATTTCAGTCGCGTTGCCGGTGTGCCAAGGTCATGCGATATTCCCGACAGCAGGTTTGCCCTATGTTCAAGTCGGTCTTTCTCGCGATCGAAATAGTCGTTAACCGCCGCGGATATTGCTAAAATTTCTTTCGGGTTGCTCTGCTTTATAGGTGTAATTCGACCGGATTTTGCGCGACTTTCGATTTCGTTTGACAGATTGTCCAATCGGTCAACCGCACTCATCCCGATGGTTAGAAAAGTGCCGAACGAAACCCCGGCGAAGATGAGGATCAAAAGCCGCCAGTCTTTTGGCGCACTTTCACAGCCCCAGATTTTGGGGCCGCCAATTCTTAGCCATCTCCCTTCACCGATGTTTACGAACATCAATGTATCGCCGCAGTAATTGGTCAATGTGCGGACGAGATATCCGAAGCGGGCGGACAGCCCTGCATTTTCGGCACCGGGTATTACACCGAGAGAATAGGTAAGTTTACGCGAGAATACGCGGATTGGGATGCGGTTGCCCTCGAAAACATCCGGATTGCGAAAATCCAAAAACGAGAAACGTGTTTCGAATGTTCTCCCGTCAAGGTTGGAAAACCGTAATTTGACGGAATTGTCGGCCGATGTAACTTGTTGCGGCACGACAACTGACAAATCAAAACCGGCGTCGTGGCTCGGCACACCCATGCCGGGGGTGTTTAGATATTGTTCCACCACTTCGAACAGCGATATGCCTGATTGAAATGCGGCCACCATATACCTTTCCCATTTCGCGTCCCACTTATACCAGCCCCCTGCTGCAACCCCACCAACGGCGAGCGTCAGCGTCAGGACGACGGAAATTTGCATCCGCAAAGATGTGCTGAACCGCATAAAAATAGCGCGAGGGTTATTCATCAGATGTGGAAACCTCGACAGACAGGACATATCCCGTCCCACGTATGGTTTTTATAATCGCCGGGTTTTTGGGGTGTTCTTCCAGTTTGGAACGCAAGCGGCCAACAAGCACGTCCACAGCCCTGCCTTCAGCGTTTTCCGATGTGTTCAAAGGTTCGCGGTCGCTGCTCAGAACACTCGCTATTTCTTCGCGGGTCAGCGGGATAAACGGATTGGCCAGCAAGATTTTCAGCAGCGAAACTTCCAGTCGCGACAGAACAACCTCGAACCCATCCTTGGCTAAAAGCTGCCCCGACCTTGCATCGAAACTCCACTTGCCGAAGCTATAATTTTTTGTCGTGCGCCGGTAGGAAAGCGAGGCCGAACGCTGGGTTCTTCGCACGACCGCCTGTATTCGTGCAAGCAGGAGGTCCGGATTGAACGGTTTGGCGACATAGTCGTCAGCCCCCGAGGAATATCCTTTCATCCTGTGCTGATCCGCAGAAAGCGCAGACAACTGTCCGTCGTCAGAGTTTTTGGTTCCAGAGGCTGCGTAAATTAAGCGAGTATCTGGCTCATCTGGTTGGTTTCATTATGCGGCGAGTTT